>JANXYC010000089.1 GCA_025350305.1 Cyclobacteriaceae bacterium
ATCCGGATCGCCACATTCTCGCGGATGTTCATATAAAAGAAATTGATATCGGCCCGATGCCAGTTTTTAGTACGAATAGTAGCCCGGCCTCTAAAATAAGGCTTATTTACCCACAACATGCCATCATGGTTTTGTGCATCAACAAGATGAGGGGCATACTTAAATCGCAGCGCCACGCCGCCATGGTTTAATTCCCGCGAGGCAAATTCTTCGCTTGAATTCCATAATAGTGGATTCGTGGAAACCGAGCCTTTTAACTCACGCTCATAATTTTCCGGAACGTAGTTTTTTTCGAACGTATTCCACGACGCCCAAACCCCTACTTCATAAGGCTGTTCCGTTGGATGTATGTTTACGAAAGCATCTGGCCTCATAGCACGACCGACGATGTACGCAGCTACCAATTGTTTCTGCAAATCTTTTCCGTCAAAATAATCTTTCAGCAAGCGCCCGGTGTGATAGCTGCCTTGACTACGTGATGCGATGACAATGGGTCTACCTTGGTTATAGTGTGCCAGGTAATATTCAAAGGCTGCTTTTATATCCTGATAGGCAAAGTCAAGCGCTTTATCACCTTCATTCTTAAAAGGAGGATGAAAAGCAGCCAAATGAGCCTGACGATAATATGGAGCATAAATCCGGCAGGAGCCATTGAAAACACTGGCTTGATTTAAGATGGTGCTATTTTGAATTTGCTGATTCAGTTTCGCATCATAAATGTCAGCATTCCATTGATATTGCCGCTTGTGTATTTCCCGGAATATGGTAGGGTAAACGAAAAAGACATCCGCTTTTGCATTGCCCTGCAAATCTTTAAGGTTGGACTTTACGGGGACACTATCTGCAGCATCTGCTTTGTCGGGCAAAGAAGCCCAATGTTCCGGCTTACTATAGTCTGGTGCAGATGGAGCATACGCTGGATTGAAGGTGCGCTTTTGTACAAGCGCGCTTTGACTGCACGCACCCAATAATAGAACAAGCAGCATGAGAATGAATGAGCATTTACAATTTTTTTTAATAATTCCCGGTAACATGACGCTTGTGCTTGTAGTTCTTCTTCACTTTGTAAAATTATCCTCAATCCCAAGCGACAACAATGATCCTTATCCTCACGATGCATGACATTTATCGTCGTGTTCTGTTCAAAACTTTTCAATTCGTTGTTTTTTGTCAATTTCGTATCTTTCGTAATACTCATTCTATGTGTCATATTCTGTTGCTCGTAGGCGTCCTGATTTTCTCCTTGAATACTTTTGCACAGTCGGGTTTGCATGCCAGGCCGGAACGGATGGAGTCACGCATCCTTACGCTTGGAAAATTTGGCTTAAATCCGCAAGGAGGCGTAAGCCGTGTAGCTTTTAGTGAGGCTGATAAGCAGGGCCGGGCCTTTATTATTGGTTTGATGAAATCCGCAGGCCTTGTTGTCCGTATCGACGCAGCTGGCAATATTATTGGCAAACGCGCTGGCAAAAATCCGCTCCTGCAAGTCATTGCGTTTGGTTCCCACATCGACTCCGTTCCGTTTGGCGGTAATTACGACGGAGATGTTGGAGTTATTGGTGGCGTTGAATGCATTGAATTACTTAACGAAGCCGGCATAGAAACTGAACATTCTCTTGAACTTATTGTCTTTTCTGATGAGGAGGGTGGACTCACCGGCAGCACTGCCATGATCGGGAGGTTGAAAGAAAACAACCTTAACCAGACCAGCAGTAGTGGCAAAACCGTTCGCGAGGGACTATTGGAGTTAGGCGGGGATCTCACGAAATTACCAAGCGCTGTCCGGCAAAAAGGAGAACTGTTTGCGTTCCTGGAGCTACACATCGAACAGGGGGCCATTTTGTATAACAGCAAAATTGACATTGGTGTCGTAGAAGGTATCGTTGGTATCGAGCAATGGGATGTTACCATCGAAGGCAGGGCAAATCATGCCGGCACGACACCTATGAACTTGAGAAATGATGCCATGCTCGCCGCCGCGAAGTTGACAATCGCCGTAAATGAAAGTGTGAAGAGTATGCCGGGTGCACAAGTAGGCACCGTAGGCAGAATCAAGGCTGAACCCGGTGCTCCCAATGTCATTCCAGGAAAAGTAACGATGAGCGTAGAGTTGCGTGATCTATCACGCGATAAAATCCTTTTCGTTTTTGAAAAAATAAAGCAGCGCGCCACAGAAATTGAAAAAGAATCCGGCACCCATATTGTTTTTACATTGGCGCATTCAAACCTGCCTGCGATTGCGGACGAAAAGATTAAGATGCTCATTGCAACCGCGGCCCGTGAATTGGGATTATCGTACAAATTAATGCCAAGTGGTGCGGGACATGATACACAAGACCTCGCCGTTATCGCTCCCGCCGGCATGATTTTCGTACCCAGTAAAGAGGGTATCAGTCACTCGCCCGATGAATACACGTCGGGAAAGGACATGGCCAACGGAGCCACGGTCCTGCTGCATACAATCCTTGCGCTGGATAAGCAAGAGTGAATACGGACTGCCTGGATTGCAGGACACAAGTAGAATGCCGGATAACAATGGATCCAACCATTTGACCTTACGGCATACTGTTTACTCTTAATTCTGATACATCAATCATTAACCCTATACCTATGAAAAAGAATTTGAACATTTTTGTTTTGTTATCTACAACAAGGCTGAGGCAGACCCCTCTTTTATCGGCGGAGAGAAATCCATGATGAAATATCTGAATGACAACATAAACTATCCTAAAGACGCTGAAAAAAAAAGGGATCGAAGGTTGAGTGACCTTTTTTAAAAGACGCCCCGACTCTTCGGGGCGCCTTTTTTTATCGCTAACACCAAACGCTTTCGAGGGAAGGATTTGGCACCAATATAGGTTAGAGTTTTTGGCGCCATTGTTTTTTTTCAGACCGAAGTTTTTTTGACTTTACACGGGCGTACTTGGCCGCTTTGTTAGGCTTCGTGGCTTTTCTCACTTTCCGGGGCGTGAAAACTTTGATGAAGAGATCGTTCAGCTTGCAGAGGACATCCTCCTTATTTTGGATTTGAGATCGATTCTCTTGAGACGTTAGCACAAGTTTCCCTTCGGTAGTAATCCGCGTTGCAAGGTTTTTTATGATTAGTTCTTTCTGTTCCTGGCTCAATACTGACGAATGCAGCACATCAAATTTCAGTGTTACCTTGCTATTCACTTTGTTGACATTCTGACCACCTGGTCCACTACTTCTCGAGGTTGTGAATGTGAGTTCGCGAATCAGGTCCTTTGCATGTGGTCGATACTTCCCTCCCATAGTCGTTTCAAAAATGATTTAAATTTTTATTCTAAATTAGCAGAGAAATATCCATCCTGTATGAACAAATTGGTTTTTATCGTAGAGGATAACCCTGTTCATCAAAAAATGCTGTAAGTACATTTTGAAGAAATGCTTGGCAATTATTCGCGACAAAGGGCCAATCCGAGTCCGGTTCCTTTTTCGTTATCGGTACCAGCAACGCTTATTGTACGATCCGGCGTCAGAAGCTTTTTAAGTATTTGCTCATCCATTCCGATACCTTGATCCTTTACCTGACTGTGTTTGCGGTTGTTAACTGACTCGTACGTTCTGTTACGATCTTCCCCAGGTTCAGATTCAACATCTCCAGGTTTTTATAGGATTTTGCGTAATGGTTCGCGAGTAAATACACCTGGAAGAGTAAAAAAATCAGCACACCCAGTTCAACGAGATACGTCAATTCAATATTGAGTGGATCCTGTAGGTGGCAAATCCCGGGGCCGGGTAATCTCCCTGCCGATGCCATGAACCCGGCACCTGGATCCATTGGGGGGTTTGAGAGGCCTTAAAATCTACCGGAGACAGTAAGGCATTATAATAGAATTCCCAGGTTCCTGAAAGATCGATAGAACCTTCCTTTTCAAAATTGAACTTTGATAAATCTGCCCGTCCGTACACAGCTAGTTGCGCGCCTGCGATGGACGATGCGAAAATGAATATAAATACAAAGAATGAACTGCGAACGGTCTCCTTCACATATAAATTTTTCTATTTTTCTCGCATTAAACAATTGCAGTCTCGCGCTGTGGTTGGGTGGCTGCTTTCGCTTTCTTCTTGCTCCACCGGAAAATCATAACAAACACCCCTATTCCTGACAAACCAATTCCAAGCAGGGGCTAGCGAAGTTATCAACTTTCAGGATTAATTCGGCCAACGGAGAGAATTATTTGTTTAGGTGGCAAATGCGATTCGGTAGCGTTCATGACATCGCGGCTGAGTTTCCTTTGAGCTAAATAAATATTTAATGTAAATTACTTACTGATTGAATAGGCAATGAACAGGGTAGTCTTATTTTCTTCAATTAAAGATACCATCATTGTGCAATTTCTTGAGTCAAATACGATTAAATTCCAGAGTTTTTCCTGGATGTAAAAGGTACTTCTATGAACCTGGATCGAGCCATAAAGATTGCTATGGAGGCCCACAAAAATCAAAAGGACAAATATGGAGCTCCTTACCTTGGACATGTATCCCGTGTGATGAATGCCGGGAAAACGGACGATGAAAGGATTGTCGGCGTCCTGCATGATTTGATTGAAGATACTCCCTGGACATTTGACGATCTGAAAAAAGAAGGCTTCTCTGCCCATGTCATTGAAGCTATCCGATGTCTCACAAAAAAAAGTGAAGACGAAAACTACGAATCGTTTGTCGATCGGATCAAAATAAATCCGCTGGCCATCAACGTGAAATTAAATGACCTGGCAGATAACATGGACATCAGCCGAATGCTGGCGGTGACTGAAAAAGATGTACCTCGCCTGAATAAATATTTAAAGGCGTATCATCTGCTGGCGGCGTTGTAAAACTTATTATACGATTCGATACTTATGCAAGTCCATTATTTCACGTATCGGAAACAGGAGTTCACTTGCACACAATGCGGATGGATGGGAAAGGGCAGTGAACTGAGTGATGGAGAATTCAGCGACGTATTTTTTATCATGGACCTGGAGTGCCCGAAATGTTCTCATCACATGGGTTTTTGGCAAGCACCGATGCTCACCGATATGGAAGCATGGAAAAAGGATCACCCTACGTGGAAAGACGGGGATTGATCGTCCTGGAAAGATTGTAAGAAGTGTTTCGCGCACGTCCCCTGGCGTCAGATCAGAACCTCCGTTGCTTCTCTTGGTTTCCTTTTTTACAAAAAAATTAGCCGCAACTTCTCATAGGGCATTTCTACTTCGAGGTAAACAGGAGCATCATTGATGCTTTGGTAGTTTAATTCAACGATACTTTTAGAGTCGTTCTGCGGATTGGGAAAAATCCGTCCTATACTAGCCATATTTACCAATAAGGGTTTTGTTTCGTCGTCTTCCGCAACGTTAAGTTCAATAAATTTTGTCATAGCCTTGCATATGTGATGAGCCAGCAAGGTACGGGAATTGTCAAATCAATACTTAGAAATGCATTGACCCTTTCTTAATCTCCAAAGCCTGGAAACTTAAAGCCGCAGACAATCCACCAGTCATAACGCAGTACAAATTGAATACTACCTTTACCCTTCACCAACCTTGACTTCCCCAGGGTTGGTGAGGCCTTGTATTCAAGTTGTACCTCAACGGTTCCATTATTATTGTCAAGATCGAAGGTTACGTTTTCAATAGTGATTTTTTCAACCTTCAAACGCACATGCGCCTCTTGAAAAGTACTAATAATCGATGACATCGATGATGGTGTGTATTCTGTGTCGTGAAAATATATTGAATTGCTCAATAAATGTTCACCCCATTGTTCATCCCATTTTCTGTTGAATATGCTTTCAATGAAATCATTTGCAAATCTTCTTAAATCATGGTCATGGTTGGGATGGAATTCTTCATAAATAAAATGATGCGTCATTCCTTTCACCGACAACGAATCCATTTCATGCTCAAACAACTCTTCGGTGACAAATCGATATATTACCAAATCGTCATAAATACAACAGCAATCCAGAACAATTGCCTTTTCCTCCAGAAGGAATAGGACGCGCTTCAACTCTTTTTTAACCTGACTGCTTGTCAATAAATCAGCGCTTAAAAATGATGGGCGCCCGATGAAATCATACACTTTTATTCTCGGAGCGTCGCGATACTGCATTTCAAAATTGTAAATTTGGTTGAGCCATTGGTTTTCAATTTCGGGACTTAATGTCGATGTATCGTTCATCTGCATATTGTGCTCAAGTTCAAGTTTTAACTTCATCAGTTCGTTGGAGGCTCTAAGATCGTCGTCTGGATCCAGGGCCTCATCAGCAGAATTTTTCATAGCTTAACGTTTGGTCAAACCTATATATCTACCAATTCACCTCAAAATAAAATCGCATAGGAATTCCTGACTTATTTGTGGGCGTCTCTTCCATATAACAAGAATTTATGATGTTGGAAATCTGGACGTTGTAAATAGTCAGTTTGGGAGTAGGCCTTCATGCGTTTATTTTTTGTCGAATTCAATGCTCGTACATGTTCGGTAGGATATTTTAATTCAATATTCAATTTTTATTTGGCCTCCCACTTCTGTATGCATCACGTTCGCACACATCAATTGCATCGCGGAGTACTGCGGCGGACGTGCCGATAGGGTCCGCCTCATAATTTTTCATCGCGATGCTTTCGTATAAATCTGTCTTCAACTCCACACCCATTTCCCATCCATTACACGTACCCAGGAATGAATCGGACGGAACTGATACGGGCTTTACCGATACCTTCCATTGGCCACTTTCTGATTCGGCAACCGCCAGCAACTTAATTTTCTTGCCTTCCACTTTGGCTTGCAGAATTTCAGATACTTCAAGATGTTGAATGCCTTCTACGGTAATATCGGAAATGGTGCCGGTGAAATTTGTAAACGACTTCATGATAATAAATAACTTGTTGGCTGAATCATGTCCATGAACATCGTGCGTTGGATCTGCCTCTGCTGCTCCCAGGCGCTGCGCTTCTTTTATCGCCTCCGCAGATGATCGTCCGTTTTCCAACTCGTTAAGAATATAATTGGTGGTGGCGTTGAGGATACCCCGAAATCTTCTCAAGGTCGACATTTTCAAATCACGCTGAAGAATGTTGATAACCGGAAGTCCTCCGCATACCGTGGCACTGAACGCAAGACTGCCCCCGTGTGTATTTGCTAATTGGTGCAGTTCATCATAAGCAAATACCAGCGGTGCCTTGTTAGCAAACACCACAGACCATCCTTTTTTAAGTGCTGCACGAGCAATCCTCAATCCCGCACCACCGGTACTGAGATTGGCCGACGAGCTTTCAATGAGCAAGTCGGCAGAGACATATTCTGCAATTGTTTCTACAGGTACTTTGGGCAGATAACCATTCAGTTCACATACTTGCATTTTCAGTCTTTTGAGTTCGAGGAGCTCTTCATAATCAAAACCAGTGGCATTGACTGCTGCACCGGATGAATCGGCAACGCCTACGATAATGAACGAAACGCCGTGGTCATTGGCAATCTGGGTTGCCTTGGCTTTTAGAATCCTGAGCAAGCCGAGGTTGACAGTGCCTAGTCCGATAAGAACAGTCTTTATTTTTTTCATTGTCATCAAAATAAACCGTCTTGTTGCTGTCCCCCAGGTGTCACGACGGGCACCAAGCAATACAGCCTTAATGATGAGGAAATTCTTCCACACATCCATACACAGCGATGTTTATCTACCCAGGATCATGGAAAATCAAGATGCGATGAAAGGCACATCTGAAAACAATGTCAGCCGATAGGTTTCAGTTGTTACCTTTGAGGGGGCTTAACAAAACTTCTTGTCTGAAAAAGAATTTGATGTTCTCATTGTAGGGGCCGGCCCGGCGGGTGCGGCCTGTGCGATGACATTGGGACAGACAGGGTTATCCGTTGCTGTACTGGACAAGGCAGTATTTCCCAGGGATAAAACATGCGGCGATGCGTTAAGTATTGATGTCATCAATCAGCTCTCGATATTGTCTCCGGTCCTGGCCGCTTCGTTTGCTGAATTCGCACAAAAAACTTCCGTGAATAGCATTCGGGTATTCTCGCCCGACCGGTCGTATATTGATATTTCAATTGATATTGACGGAAAGTATGGCCAAATCTGCAAGCGGTTTGATTTTGATAACCTGCTTGTCCAGCACGTAAAGCAATTTCCAACTATTCATTTGTTTGAAAACTGCTCGATGCAAAGCATTGATCAACAGTCCGACCGCATCATACTGGAAACCAGCGAGGGCATTTTCAAAGGACAAATTCTTGTGGGTGCCGATGGCGCATACTCTGTCGTATCAAGGCATCTCGGTACGATAAAAACTGAACGAAAACATTATAGTGCGGGACTTCGGGTTTATTATGAAGGTGTCTCCTTCTTGAATATTGGCCACTTTATAGAACTCCATTTTTTACGCGAGTTGCTGCCGGGATATTTATGGATCTTTCCGTTGCCGGACAATAAAGCGAACGTTGGGCTGGGTATGTTGTCTTCCATCGTTTCGAAAAAAAAGATCAACTTGAGAGAAACCCTGCAAAGATTTCTCTCAACCGATCCTTCACTGAAAGAAAGATTTAAAAATGCCAGACCCCTGGAAAATGTGAAGGGTCACGGCCTGCCCCTTGGCTCAAAGCAAAGAGTGATCTCCGGCGCCCGCATTCTGTTAACCGGCGATGCCGCTTCGCTTATTGATCCATTGACGGGTGAGGGCATCGGCAACGCAATTCGTAGTGGAAGGATTGCGGGCGACCACATTAAAAATTGTTTTAGCAGGCGTGATTTTTCAGCAGCATTCAACACAGCCTATGATCGGGAAATCTATCGGCGAATGGGAGGTGAGCTAAGACTAAGCACACGTTTACAGCAACTTTGCAAGCATCCGAAGCTTATGAATTTTGTAGTTAAGAAGGCAAACCGGAACGCAGCTGCCGTATTTCATTGATACCTTGTTCCAAAATTAATTTGTCACAACATTAGTAGTACTTCATTTTCATCGTCACCTCCTTGTCAGATGTCAGGACAAAATCGAAGTCGTCATAGACGGGTCTTCTCAATGCAGCGTGGTAATAGTCAGAAAACGCGTGGCCTTCTTTGGGAAGAAGCCATCCCATATCAAGTTTTACATTGTCGTTTTCATCATCCAGGAGGGCAATAGCCATGTTTCTGGATACAAAACCAAAAAACGTCCGGGTAAAAGAATTGCCGTTTATTTCTGATTTAGGGATGACGACCTTCAAAAAACCATTTTTATCTGGAAAGGGGGTTGTGTCATCGTAAAATTTAAAGCGGATGACACCTTTGTGGTTTCGTATGTTGGTTACCGTGACGGTTATTGAATAGGTTTCCGGCACCGTTCCGCACGCGGGTTTATTCATTACCGAATCGGTTTGGCCATAAGCGATCGTATTGATCAGAATTAGCAGGAAAATCAATCGTGTCATAAACTGTAGCAACAATGTATACAATTGTTGGGCCACGCCAGCGGACAAGCCAATCAAATGCTTCAGGAAAAATTCAAAACTTCAAAATAACAGCCTTTAAGTCGTGGCACTCAAAGTCCATTCAAGCGGGCCTTATCCAAGGTGGCAATTTTGAATACCCCAATGCTTGAAGAAGACAAGAATGATTTATATTTAAGGGCATCTCAGAACTTCTGGTCTTTAATAAATTGTAAAATCATGGCAACTAAGACTTCAAAAGGAACCATCGGCATTCTTACCGGTGGTGGTGATGTACCGGGCTTGAATCCTGCTATTCGTGCGGTCACCGTACGGGCCATACGGGAAGGTTACAGGGTAATCGGTTTACGGCGTGGGTGGGCCGGGCTTATCGACATGGTGCGGGATACAAAATTTAACAACGATGAGAATTTTATTGAATTATCGAAAACGGTGGTTGACAGAGCCTCCCGGACAGGGGGCACGTTTCTTCACTCTTCACGCACCCGGCCTAGTCATGTTGCGAAGGGCAGGGTTCCCGAACATCTGAAAGGAACCTACAACGAAACGGCAAATGACCTCACAAAGGAGGTCATCAAAAATCTGGAATGGATAGGAATCGATCACCTCATCGCGATTGGTGGAGACGATACCTTGAGTTATGCTGCGCATTTATTCAAGCAAGGTGTCAATGTCAATGCCATTCCAAAAACCATGGACAATGATGTGCCGGGCACCGACTATTGCATTGGCTTCAGCACGTGCGTCACGCGAACTATTTCCATGACAAACGCCTTACGCACTTCTGCCGGTTCGCATGAGCGCATTATGGTACTCGAAGTGTTTGGCCGGTATGCGGGATTTACTGCCATGCTCCCCACGATGGCCGGTGCCGCACACAGGTGTGTAATACCAGAATATCCATTTAACATAGACCGGCTGACACAAATATTGGTCGATGACAGAAATGAAAACCCCAGCCGGTACTCCATCGTGATGGTGTCGGAAGGCGCGATGTTCGAAGGCGGAGAGATGCAGTTTGAGAACGCAGAAAAAGATGCATACGGCCATGCCAAACTGGGCGGCATCGGCGACATGATTTCTGCCAAACTCAAAGAGCTGTCACCCAAGTACAACAACGGGCGGAGCATCGATACGATCAATCAAAAGTTGGGCTACCTGGTGCGCTGTGGCGATCCCGATGCGATCGATTCTATTGTGCCGATGGCCTTTGGAACCATGGCGTTGGACCTGATCCTCAAGGGCACGCATGGCCGGTTGGTAGTACTTAACAATGGAAGGTATGATCATGTGCCGATTGATGTAGTGACGAGCAAGAAAAAAATTGTCAACGTGGCGAAGCATTATGATACAGAGCGGCTACATCCTATTTATCAGGATTTTGAGAATTTGCCGTTGTTTATAATGGCGAGCGAGTAGCCTCACCCCCAACCCCTCTCCCAAAAGGAGAGGGGAGAAATGCAGTTTACCCTACTATGAAATGCCTTCCCGGCCACGCTTAGCGCGAGCCGGGAACCCCCCGAAATCAAAGGGGAGAATGTTCTATGGAAAGTATGGCCAGCCACCCGAACTCCTGGAGGAGTTTGTGGATATGATCACGGGCGATTTGTTCGGGTTTTGGTTCATGGGCCAGTCTCACTACAAATTATGGAAAAAAACGGACTGCCTTACACCGGCAGTGCCACTTCCAACACCTTACTCACAGCCTTCCCTACAATCTTCAGAACGGCATTGACCGTATTCTGCGCCGTGACCAATCCAATTCCCCTCATCGTCAGCAGTACATTTTTCAGTGCCAACTGCTGAATCTCAAGCCGAGCTTTGAGCTCTTCGTTCTCAATCGTACCCGCTAGCTTAAGGTGCGCCAAAAACTCGGCATTTTCCGCAAACTGTCGAAACTCGTGCTCGGCATACGGCTTAAAGCTTTTCCAGGATTTTCCCAGTTCGGTTTTAGCGGCAACGAAGCACTCGGATACTATCTGTTTATAGTCAAGGATTCCCATAGTCATTCACTTAGTAGATTTAATTTTCCCGGTGCTCTTCAATTCCTCCTGTAGTTTGATCACTGCGTCGAAGGCGGAATTGATACCGTTACGTATGTCGCGCCTGTCATCGCCCGGCCGGTCTGGGATACTTGCTTTGTGAAGCGCTTCAAAGGAGTGCATCACGCTGTCCAGATTATGTATCTGCTTTTTAACAATCGCTGACTTGGCACTCAGGTTCCTGGCTCTTCCTTCGAGCGTGATCAGATCTACCTCCATGTGGTCGTAGTAGTCCTGGAAATTCCCAAACTTTTGATTGGCAGGATCGCTATCCTGAATTGTACGACCCAGCTTTATGAAATGAAGATTAAAATCACTTTTCATCTTTGTCAAGGTACTGTCGATCACCTGGTCGTAGCCGGTGATGAAGGTTACCGTACAGGATGAGAGGAAGATGGCCAACAGTGTATGAACTGTGATACGAGTGATGGTCATGATGGTTTGATTTTTTTATTCTCAACACGATGAAATTCGAGTTTGGTGTTTCCGAAATTTATTAACACGCCTATCTCCAGGTTGTAAGCCTCAAGATAATTGATCGCCTGGGCCAGGTGTACGGCCTCCGGTTTTATAAGAGCCTTTAACTCAACGCTGATCCTGTTGTCGACCAAAAAGTCTACCCTGCGTGATCCCACCGGTTTGTTTTTGTAAACGACTGGCATCTCATATTCTCTGTCAAACGTCAGATTCTGTAATTGAAATTCAAACGCGAGCGCCCGCTGATAAATCACCTCCTGAAAACCATTGCCCAGTGCATTGTGCACCTCCATCGCACAACCAATGATCCTTCCCGTCAACTCTGAATACTTATACTCTGTCTTTATCATGTCATGTCACTGAAATCACATCAATCAAAGTTATCATGTCATATCAAAAAAATCACACCCATCAAAGTTCAGACCCGCATCACACCCATCAAAGTTCAGACTTCTTCTCCTTCCTGTAATTCTTAAACTCCTCCCAATTAAATTCCTTTAAAAACCTCGACGCAGCTTCCGCTCCATTTATAAACAGCTGGATCTTTTCCTTTTCCGTAAGATTAAAGTTGAGCCAGTTGAACTTCCGTACATCAATGCGGCCGATACACTTTTCGAAAATGCTGTTCTTGATAAGGAAATCGCGGTCGTAGTAGTACCGCACTGTGTTGAAGATCGCCCATAGGTAGCTTCCAAAATCGGGGAAGCTTTGTTTCGGTTTTGCATCTTCGTCCTCAAGCATAATGCCCAGCGTTGGCATACGCGCGATGTCAATAGTGGGCTTAAAGAATACGTTGATGGGAAAGTTGGAAAGCAGTCCGCCGTCAACCATCATGGCTCTTTCTGGGATCTCCGCTTCATAGCTCAGCATCTCACGCCAGCATTTCTTCACATCCGCATCGTCTGCCGGTATATTATCTATTTTTGCAGCCTCAAAAAAAACCGGGATGGACATGGAGGCTCGTACGAACTCCGCAGGGTTTACCGCCGCAAAATCCTTCCAGTACAGGCACGCCATCCGGGGAAACTCCACCTTGACTTGCGTGGTGATGTCGGAGGCGATCAGACACACTTGCGGCTTCAGATCGGAGATGTCATCGGTGCGCGGCGATCGCATGAGCAGGTCCGGTGGCTTCTGGTTAATTTTCACCTGCCAGTCGGAAAGATTTTTAATCGCGTTGTCCTCTAAAATCTTTGCGATCCAGTTTCTGAAAACTTTGCCGGGGTTGAGGCCCCATCCTGTTTTGTAGAATTTTGTCATCTGCCATTTTGCGCTGATCACCAAGGCTATGACTATGAGAATTAATATCACGGTTATCAGCATCAGCCACCGAAAGAGTTGCGGATTGGCAGCAGGAAAGAAAAAATAAACCACACCACTCACCAACGCCAGCACGATCGCTACCATCACCGTTGTGCTGACAAACAGGATAAGGCTCCTGAGAAACCCTTTGTTGGTAGAAGTCAGCTTGATCAGCCACCGCCAGAACCAGAAGCCATCTACGAAGTCAAACAGTTTCAGATTGCTGAGGTGGCCAAGAATGGCGGTCGATTTCTCTTCTTTCTTATCACCGATGGCACTTATTAATATCGTATTGATTGCCCCGGCGCTGGTGCCGGCCAGGCTAAGGAATCGCACACCCATTTGTTCGAGGATAAAAGTGTAGCCTACCAGCGCAATTCCCAACACACCTCCACCCTCTTGCACAAGGTTCACGTATTGGTGTCCTTCACTGTCTACTACATCAGAGATTATAAACTCTGGGAGGCCGTCGGCTTCGGAGCCGAAGTGATCGTGGAGGTCTGAAAGGATTTTTTGGACAGAGGGGTGAAGGGTGAAGTCGGTAGAGTGCATGATGGTTGTTTGCTCGATGTCTTGCTCTTACAAATAATCGGATATCACAAAGGTCAAAACATCGGCGTTTATTTGCTTCTTCCAAAAGTTTTTGCTTGTTCGCGGCTTTTCTTTTTTCACCGAGGAGGTTCAAATATTCCACAAATTCCCGCTAAAAACTTCCTGCCCAGGCGCTCCCTTCAGAATTGGATAGTGAATCTACTTCCACTTCATTGCGTTGCGTCATTACATTTCAAAATAATCTTACATGCGCAAGTTTATATACAAAAGTTAATTTTTTTTAGAGATTTTTAGCAGCAAACTGCGTAACATTTTCATAACATATCTTCCTGGCCAATTCCCCGGGCTTGTACGGACCAAACCAGAACGGCTCTTCCTTTTTAAGCTTCGTCAATACTTCCTCCAGGTCTTCTGCCAGCATATGAACATTGGTCATTGTAGTGTAATGCTCCAGCGCTCGGCCCGCACCACTCAATCCACCGCCGATGCTCAGGCAATTCCATATATACAATGGTTCGGTTACATGATACGCAAAAGGCACACTGACAATCCCCGCCAACTGCCGGCCAAGCAAACGAAGAGCATGAGCACGAGGCGACTTCGGAAAGAATTTTCCAAGGCCGACCAGTTCATGTCCCATCCTCCGCTCCTCCAGTGTGATCCCGATCAGTCCTTTGCTCCAGAAAACAGCCAGCACATCTTCGTCGGAGAGATTCACGCTGCCGCCATAAAATCCATGAACACGAAAGCCGTCGCGGTCTACGCCATCACGGGAGTTTTTCTCCATCTCTGTCAGGTAATCCACGCCGCTGTAGGCTGCATTCGTGAATACCACGGGAATGGGATGCTGCGGGTCAATGTTCTTATTAAAGGTGCGGAAGACTTTTTCATAGAGATCGTTCCGCGCGCGGGCACTCAAGTGTAGCATATCGATAAGGATTCTCCTGGAACCCGTAGGACGCAAATCCTCATCCAGGCCGAGCAGTTCGGCCACAATTTCATAACCGCTGCCTTTGATTACACCTTTGTCAAGGTAGCGCCGCTGATCGAGAATGACCTGTGCGCTCTGCGGAAAACTGCGTGCGTGTCCGAACAGCCCATTACCAAAGTGGTTGGCGAGGCGAAAAAGAAACGTCCGGTGCGACCACCGCTTCAACTCGTGATCTTCGAGGGGCTCTTCTCCCTTAAGCTGTCGTATCCTGCTCTTCAGACGACCGATCGAAACATCGTGGGGCCTTTGATCTGCATGCAAAAATTCATCTTCCGGATTGCCAACGCCCAAGGCATGGATACCACCAATAATGAATGCGACCGCCGGACCGCTGCTGTCACCCGGTATGTGGGCAACTTCGCTATCCTTTCCGGCCAGTACATATCCGCCAATCGATTCGCCAGCGAGGTAGAGCTTGTACTGATTCTTCAGTTCTTCGAAATAATCGTACTGCCGTTGTTGAAAATACTGAATGCATGATAGTGGAAGGTTAGTTGGAAGTAGCTGTAGCAATTCTTTGTGGTGCTTGCTCACGGATGCCAGGTTGCTGCTCCTTGCGTAGATGCTCTGGAGTGCCTTTGTTTCATTTCCATCCGTGATCATGCTATACACTTCGCGCATCATTTGCTGGTTGACACGACCGCCCTCCACTCCGGAGAAGAAACCCTTTTCGTATGGGGAGAGTGATGCAAAAATCATTTTCGCGTCGCTGCTGGAGTATTGTTCAAACACAAGGCGGGTTTCTTTTACAAAAAAATTCATCTCGGCCGATAGGCTTCCATTGAGAGCACTTTCCTCCGTGGACGTCTTTTCGGTGTATTGATAAAGGGTTGACTGCATAGTTCAATTTTTCAGGGTACGACGGACCCAATTTCCCCGATCGTGAGCGTGTCGATCTCCAGCCGGCGGATTAGTTCACGTTGTCCTTCGGTTTCAGTGCCATCGGAAAGAAAAATAATACGTGTTTTTTGGTTCGCCGAAAGGTTGCGTACGGAACGCGCCAACTCGATACCCGAGACCACTGGCAAGTTGAGGCATCCGAAAATCAAATCGAACCGTTCCGCACGCGCTGAAAGCAAGGCGTCCAGTCCACTTGTCATGGAACAGACAATCCAGTCTGACGGCAACGTGCGCTCGACTTCACGGAGAACTTCTTCCTGCCAATGGACTACGAGCACCTTCACTTAACCCTATTTTACTTTTAAACCATTGTGAAGATCGCGAGCCCAAAAGGGTAAACAGAAACATCGCAAGGCTCACGGACAAGATAAAACATCTTGTTTTCGGGTCCTTAACTGAAAAAAATCAGTTTTTAAGCTGGAATACGTGTTTATTCATTAAGAAGAAGTGGTCGATCATCTAAAGGATCCTATAGGAAAACTAAAGGATTATTTAGATGGCAAAATCGGTAAAATCACTTTAACAGTCCCGATTCATAGGCAAAACGGATGAGTCCGATAGTTGATTTCACGCCGAGTTTTGACTGCAGATTATGCTTGTGAACATTGATGGTTCCCTCACTAATGGAGAGTTGCTGGCTGATTTCTTTGGTGCTCTTTTCCTGACAAATCAACTTAAGTATCTCACCCTCGCGTTCCGTAATGTTCGTGGATTTCCCAAAGGTCGGGCGTTTCATTTTGATTTTCTCTTTCAGGTTTTTGCGCAACAACATGGCGAGTTGATCACTGTGATAAAAATCTCTTTCCACCACTGATACAATGGCTTGCTCCAATTCCTCCGGACCTACATTCTTCAGCAAGAAAGAGTGTACACCCATCTCGAGCATGTGAAGCATGTACTTTTCACTGTCGTGCATGGTAAGAATAATGATCTTGAGATCAGGGAATTGAGGCATCAGGATTTCTGCTGCTTCCACTCCGTTCATGCGCGGCATCTCCAGGTCGAGCAGCACTACGTGCACTGGATTTTGCTGAACCATGTCGATGCATTCTTTTCCGTTCTCAGCCTCCCACACCTCCCCGATCGGCTCACAGGTTTTGAGCAAGCGCACGATCGCTTTACGAAACAGGCGGTGATCATCTACGACGAGTAAATTAATCTTATGCATGCAGTGGTAGATGAACGGTTAACAAGGTTCCTGTGGGAAGGTTGGAAATAAATTTCAAATCTGCGCCCAATAAATTCGCACGGTTCTCCAAACTATACAAACCCAGTCCGTGCCGGCCATGAATCTTATTTTCCTGTCTAGGATAATCAAACCCTTTGCCGTTGTCAGCCACACGCAAGGTTAGTAAACCGGATGCCCACAACATGGCGATGCTCACCTCACTGGCATTCGCATGACGGATGGTATTTGTCGTGGCTTCCTGTACCATGCGATATAAGATTAATTGCTGACGGCTGTCAAGTTTGCGAATAGGGCCATCGCATGAAAACGTAAAGTGGATGGCCGGATTGTAGCGGTTGAGTTTCGTACAAAGTTCATCGAGTGTTTCGGCAAGCCCAAACTTTTCAAGGGAAGCAGGCATCAGGTCATAGGCCATTTTCCGTACCGTTTCAGTAATCTCATTCAGTTGATGGCTCAGTTCTTCCCGGTCTTCCGCCGAGGAATTTTTTGCTACGGCAAGGGTGGTTGCCCGAAGCGCCTGAAGCATTACACCCACACCATCATGGATTTCTTTTGATAGTCTACTACGCTCATTCTCACGGGATTGCATCTCGACTTCCATCATCTTTTTCCGGTGATCTGATTCCAATAATTGTTGTTGCAATTGGGCCTGTAGCATCTTCTTTTGATAGAAAACACCAAATAGTATAATCGCCCCCGCCATCAGCAGCATACCAATGGTGCCAAAGGCAACGATCAGGACTGCCTGTGATTCCGAAGGTCCTGCCATACGCACACAATTAAAAATAGATTGAATATCGTTCTAAGCAACGTCTGAAATGCCCAATAATACATCAAGTTGTTATTGAGAACCACCACTAAATACTCCAGAAGTACAAAAAAAATGAAGATGCCTGCATTATACCCCAAAACTGCAGTTGCCAGCCAGAACATTGGAAATTTAAAAATACGCTGCGCCGGCAAATCGCGCATCAATGTGTAAAAAAAGAAATGGAAATCCAGATCAACAAGATGCTGCCGCCTGCACGTGCATAAGAATTGAGGTTCCAAAAGCCGTGATAGACCACATCCGCCAACCACATGATGAAATACAAAACAATAGAAATCAATAGTATCCTCCTGGTCTGCCTGGAAGGTAATTCCAAATAAAAAATTGAAAGCAGCAGTATGACTTCAAACAGGATATAACAATTGTAGACAAAATTGTTTCCGCGTGGTATATGAAAGCTCTTGATCATTGCAAACTGAAGTACAAGGGCAATGAGACTGACAGCACCAAAGACCCCCAGCAATTTAATGTAAGCAGGTCGCCGCCTCCACCCTATCATAACAAGGATCACAAATACCAGGAGACAATACCCGGGCACTTGTGAAATGAGAAGAAGGGTTTCGAGACTCATTGCTTAATCGATATTGCAAAAAGGGGGACAAAGAGGACCGAAGTCAAGGATCATCCCATCTGCATTTGGATCCGTACTGTCAATCTTGGGCCAGATGTGTTGCCATCCATCTTGGCGCCTACCAACACCAATTGGTTTTTACCGGCTGTATTAGTCGTCACATAGATTCTAATTCCGATGCACTCAATTTGGTTTAACATTTCAGTTAATTTATTACTACCATAAAACTGCGCCAACACCTGATTGGGGTTTTTGTTCATGTAGTCAGTAATCCAATTTTTTGCATCGGCCTTGCTGATTCGCTGGCCGTCATCAGGGGTAAGAGCGTCCGCCATGTTGTTTTTTATTTTGGGTTAACCATGACCTAAGCTAAGCATTTGTAAGGCTTGTTTTTTTTGGAGAGTGGCACGCCTATCTTTACCTCGTCCAATTGAAGCTATGAAAAAGTCCAACAATCGTCTCTCTCCCTTGACACTCGCCGTACACGCCGGATCTGTGGGTGACCCTCTCTTTGGGGGATTAGTCAACCCGATTTACCAATCGTCAGCTTATAATTATGACCAGCTGGTGCGGTATCCCCGCTATTTCAACACACCCAATCAGGAGGCGGTGGTAAAGAAAGTGGCTGCGCTGGAAGACGCTGAAACCGGATTGGTCTTTAGCTCGGGTATGGCAACCATCCTTACATCCATTTTCGCGATGGTGAAGGCGGGTGATCACATCATTTTTCAAAATGACCTATACGGTGGCGTACACAGCCTGGCCCTTCATGAACTTAATCGTTATGGCATTGCGTACACGATGGTGGACGCGGCGGATCCCCGAAATTTTGAAAAGGCGATCCGGAAGGAAACGAAAGTCATCTATATCGAGACTCCATCCAACCCATTGCTGAAAATCACGGATATTGAGGCGGTAGGAAAAATTGCAAAACGGCACGGGTTGATCTCCATGATAGACAATACGTTCGCATCACCCGTTAACCAAAACCCCATCGGGCTTGGTATCGATGTTGTACTACACAGCGGCACCAAGTACATCGGCGGACACAGTGATATCTGTTGCGGGGTGATGGTAAGTTCAAAAAAATTAACCGCGCTCGTCCAGGCCAGCGCATCACATTTCGGCGGAAGCCTGGATGCAAACACCTGCTACCTTGTAGAGCGAAGCTTAAAAACGATTGTGTTGAGGGTTCGCCAGCAAAATCAAAACGCCATGGCGCTTGCAGAATTCCTGGAAGCAGAACCGAAGATCGGAGCAGTTTATTATCCCGGCCTGAAAAAACATGCAGGCCATGCAATTGCAAAAAAGCAAATGACTGGCGGACTCGGTGGGATGATGTCGTTTGAAATCAAAAGCGATCCCGAGAAGTTTATTAAGAGGCTGAAATTCATTCGCAAAGCCGTGAGCCTCGGCGGTGTGGAGTCCACCATTTGCTCTCCCTGTAAAACCTCGCATGTAAAACTTTCCGCCGCTGAACGTAAGAAAGTTGGAATCTCCGATCAGTTGTTAAGGCTTTCCGTGGGAATTGAAGAGGTGAATGATTTGATAGCCGATATCCAACAGGCACTTCCAATAGAAACTCGTTAGGCTCCGAAGCAATCAGGGCAATTACGTCCGCAGTGACTTCTTGCTCCCAGTTGATATTGATATCTAAATTACCAAAAAAACGAATGAATCCAGTCAACTTTACGAAACTTTCCGTCATGATGCTGCTCCAGTATTTTATCTGGGGGGGATGGTATGTAACGATGGGCACTTACATGTCGGAGTTCTTAGGTGCCACCGGCTTGCAGATCGGAGCGGCTTACAGTGCGCTGGCCATTGCTACCATGATATCACCGTTTTTTATTGGTCTCGTGGCTGACCGCTTCTTTGCCGCCCAACGAATCATGGGTGTCCTTCATCTTGTTGGCGGCGTATTGCTTTATGTCGCTACCACGGTAAGCGATAACACCACTTTTTACTGGGTGATATTGGTTTACTCGCTGCTCTACATGCCCACCATTGCATTAAGCAACAGCATCGCCTTTCACCAGATGACTGACCCGGGAAAGCAGTTTCCCTGGATCAGGGTGTTTGGCACGTTGGGTTGGATTCTCGCAGGGTTGATGATCGGATTTCTTTCTATTGAGAAAACCTCTTCCACTTTTTATATGGCCGCTACCGCATCGTTGGTCTTGGGGCTGGTAAGTTTCATTTTGCCAAATACCCCTCCAAAAGGAAAAACGGCGAGTACGTCTGCCTCCGCAGCGCTGGGCACAGACGCCTTTGTTCTGTTTAAAGACAAGCCCTACCTGATTTTTTTCATCGCCGCGATTCTTGTTTGCATCCCGTTATCGTTTTACTACGGATTTGCCAATATCTTTCTCAACGAACTGGGCATGGATAATGCCGCCAGTAAAATGATTTTAGGACAGGCGTCCGAGGCATTATTCATTCTGGCGATTCCATTTTTGTTCAACAGCATCGGCGTAAAGAAAATGCTCCTGTTAGGCATGGCAGCGTGGATACTCCGCTATGTATGTTTTGCTTTCGGGAATCTTGATGCGAACACCTGGATGCTCTATGCAGGTGTCATCCTTCACGGAATCTGTTATGACTTCTTTTTTGTAACAGGCTACATGTACACTGAGAAAAAAGCAGGCGAGAAAATCAAAAATGCGGCGCAAGGACTTTTCACGTTTGCCACGTATGGACTGGGAATGTTCATTGGTACATGGTTCTCTGGATTCACAACTGATTATTACACACGTGATGGTGTACACCATTGGCAACAAATCTGGTCGGTACCTGCCTACATTGCGGTAGCCGTACTGCTGTATTTTATTCTGTTTTTTAAAGAAAAGAAAGAAATCCAAACTACAAATTGAATTGCTGCTGATAGTCGTTTTCGCAGTTAGGCGAATAACGAATAGGCGAACATCCAATCACGAATAACCAATAACAAACAACCAACAACGACTATGAATATTGCCATGCTGGGCTCCGGCTTCATTGGCCGGTTTTATGCCGATTCGCTTCAGGGCTACCGAAGCAAAGACAAGATTGTGAGCATCTATTCGCGCAAGGAAGAGAACGCAAAAAAATTTGCAGACGATTACAAGGTAACGCACTTCACCAATGTGATGGAGGAAGCGATCAATCGTCCCGAGGTTGAAGTGGTCTGCATCTCCTTACCAAACAATCTTCACGAAGAGGCGGTGATGCTGTGTTGCAAACACAGGAAAGCTGTCATCTGCACCAAACCATTGGGACGAAATGCGGGGGAAGCAATGCGAATGCTTGAAGCCGTGGAAAAAGCCGGCCTATTCAATGGCTATCTGGAAGATCTGGTTTACACCCCGAAGTTCATAAAAGCATTCGAAAGTGTGAAAAGTGGTGCCTTGGGCAGAATTCTTTGGGCGAAGTCAAGAGAAACACATCCGGGACCGCACAGCGACTGGTTTTGGGACATTGAGCTGGCTGGCGGAGGCGCAATTCTCGATCTTGGCTGTCACTGCGTAGAAATTGCACGCACCTACATCGGCAAAGACATAAAGCCCGTGGAGGTAATGTGCTGGGCCGATACCCAGGTAAAGCCTATTGATGCAGAGGACCATGCTATTGGCCTGGTGAAATACGAGAACGGCGCCATTGGCCAGTTTGAAGTGAGCTGGACCTTCCGTGGGGGCCTTGACCTCCGCGATGAGGTAATGGGAACAGAAGGAACAATCTGGATCAATAGTTTCATGCGCACGGGATTTGAAATGTTCACTTCCGGAAAGGGTGCCGATTATGTCGCAGAAAAAGCAGAGAGCAACAGCGGCTGGGTATTTCCGGTGGGAGACGAATTAAATGAATTGGGGTATAACCACATGTTCATGGACATGTTCAATGCCATGGAACAAAAGAGGCCGCCACGCGAAACATTTTACGATGGATATGTGGTGAATTCAATATTGGATGCTACCTACAAATCCGCAAAGACAAAACAATGGGAGCCTGTAAAGCTCGATGTATGGAGAGGACGGGTGGGTGTTTCAAAAGACAGTCATTTACAGGAATACGATGCCGATCATTATCTGGTGAAAGAAGAAGTCACGCATTATGGAGTAAAAAAATTAATCTTAAAAAATAAAAAGACGGGAAAGATTATTGAAAAGGTTTTAAACTGAAAGCATGAGGTGTTCCGCAACTTTTGTCATTGCACTTTTCTTTCTTTCTGGATTGGCCCAGGCGCAAATAACTTTTCATCATGGCTTTCAGAAAGTCCTTGAGAAAGCAAAAGTTGGAGAATAAACTTATTTTTGTTGACGCTTATACTACCTGGTGTTTGCCCTGCAAAATCATGGATCAACGGGTTTTTTCGCAGCCGGAAGTGGGTACATTCTACAATGAAAATTTTATTAACGTCAAACTGGACATGGAGAAACGGGGGAACTTAGATTTAGTGAGCCAGTGGAATATTTTTGGATTTCCCACATTTCTATTTCTCCATCCTAACGGGGATATCATTCATAAGATCATTGGAGCAGAGTCTTCGAAAGAAAAGTTCATCGAACTGGGCAAAAGGGCGCTCAACCCGGAGATGGGATTAAATGTGATGAGCCTTAAATTTAATAGTGGATACAAGGAGAAAAATTTTTTAGAAGTGTATATCAATATTCTTAAGCGGTGGGAGAAAAACACGGCACAGGCGTTTGACAGCTTATGGGCTAATTCACTAGCTCCGTCAAACGAGCTCCTCCTATCGGCAGAACGAAATTTAAATGGGGCCAACTCACTGGTTTTGGATTATATAATAACTGAAAAGGCTTCATTTCCCAATGGGGTAACTGTGACCGATATCAGCATCCAACGAATTTTTAGAAAGATTGCTCAGCGGCTTTTTGTTGCAAAAGATTATTCTGATGGGGAGTATTTAATTCTCTGCCAAAAAATCAAACGGTCTGGTCTGCGTGACACGTCAATTTTACTTTCCGAATTAGAAATTCTGCATACAAAGATTTTAAAAAAAAGTAACTAAAAACGTACGCGACCGCTTCCAATACTGAGGCAATTTCTGAATGCCTAAATCAGGAGCATAAGCAAATAGCAACATCCCAATTTTTGACTGATCTGGCCGCAATTAAAAATGACGCCTCACGAACAACTTCTCATTGCAAGTATTTGCCCGGCGATACAAGCCAAAAATATAATCCGGTTCTGGTATGAAAACTCCACTGCTCAAATCAAGGAGTGGCGGATCGTAGAGCCCTACCTTATCGGCATGTATGCTAACCGCAGTATTCAATTATCGGGCTGGCTTCTTCCAACGCCCGAGCAAATTCAGAGCGGAAAAAAAGAGGCCTGGCGATCGTATATCCTGAAAAATATTTCACAATTGCAGATACTTGGGCAATTTCAAAATTCACGACAAGATTTCGATCCTCAAGGAAGCGGCATGAAGGAGATCTTTTGTTCTGGGAAAATGGATGCCTTTATGAGAATAGTCTAGAAAAGGATTCACTCAGGAGTTTCCTGGAATATTTCCGTTCCCCAAGACTTCTTGATGCCGTTTGAAACTGTTGCAACACTGCCGGATCAGAAATAAAAGGAGCAACTTTTTTCACAAAATCAGTTGGCTGCAGGGGGTCCACAGAAATCCCACATTGATTCTCTTCAATTTCTTTTTTTATCCAACCGCCAAAATTGATGACGATCAGTTTGCCAGAGGCCAGTCCGTCAAAAAATTTATTGGGTGAGCCGGTCTCCAGTATGGGCACATTTTTGTAACAGACAAAGACGGCATCTGTTACATTCATAATTTCTCTTACACCTTCACGGTTGACGAAATCAATAAAAGAAAAATTCTGAAGACCGAGTCGCTTCGCACCGGCCCTTAATCCTTCCCGCCTGGCGCCATCCCCACACAGAATAAAATGAGCTGGTAACTCAGCTTCTCTGGCGGCATTTGCGCACGCTAAAAAATAATCCAGGCCGTTGGCTACCCCCAGCGCACCCAGGTAGGCGATCACAAATTTTCCGCTAACATCAAATTTGTTTTCAAGAACTGGATTTTTTTGTTCCGGCCGGAAAAATTCACAGTCGGCCATATTGGGAATCAAGTGCACTTTTTTTTCAGGCACTTTGCGTTCGATTGCTGACTGAATCGCTGGAGAAAGGGCCACCAGGGAGATTGCTTGTTTATAGGTCGATCGTTCGAGTGCATACAAAGTC
>JANXYC010000267.1 GCA_025350305.1 Cyclobacteriaceae bacterium
ATATCCTGTGCCTCACGAACAATTACCACCTGTCGTTCAGCCATCATGGGAAAGCGTTTTGCATTCGTGAGTATTACATTAACGGGGGCCTCCTTTCCATACAGAATGACCTGGTTAAATCCTTTTTCACTATCACTTAAAACGTTTTGCTCTATGTAGTTAGAAATCAAATCAATATAGAAGATCTCCTCACCCTGCAATAGATATATCGGGACATACCTTTTTGCTTTCAGATCGGTCAATATTTTGCGCGCGGTTGCATCCATAAGTTTCTAAACTTTACTCTTTCGCAAATCAAATGCCGTTGCGGTGCCGACAATCGCTCCTGCCAAATGTGATTCCCATGAAATCCGCGGGTCCATTGGCAGTACACCGTAAAAGATACCTCCATACATGACAAAAACGATAATTGAAATGAATAAGGACCAAAAATCCTTGCGGAGAATTCCAAAGAAAATCAAAAAAGCTGAAAGTCCGTAAATCAGTCCACTCGCTCCTATATGACAGGAGTCCCGGGGACTGAATATCCAAACCAATAAATTGGTGATAATGTAACAGCGAAAGAATACAATACCCCCAATGCGTTCATAAAAGAAAAATATAACGGATCCCAAAAAAAGCAACGGCACGGTATTGGAAATTAAATGGGCCAGGCCGTCATGGATGACCGGTGCGACGAAGATCCCGATCAGTCCGCTAAAGGTTCGGGGTCTGATTCCAAGCCAGCCGAAGTTGTAGCCATAAAAAAATTCAATGCTGAATAGTGCCCACATGATAAATACCAGTCGGAAGGGTACCACTGAACTTCCGAAAAAAGAAGAACGCAAGGCCGTCATAGCAGGATTACGAAGAACCTGGATCCATAATCATGGACAGGCCAAGGAATTGCATTTCTTTCTCGCCTACCGCTTTCATGCCAAGAACACCGCCCGAAGTTTCAGCTATTTTTTTGGCGATGTAGCGAAGGCTTTTATAAAAATCTACAGCGGCGGATTTCTTCATCTTCGGAAGGATCAAATTGAGCTGAGACAATTCTTCCACAACAAATGAATTGCGGCTGGAAGGCTCCTTGGGCAGTATTCTCAGCAGTATCTTAAGTTTATCCTCAAAATCTTCGGCAACATCTTTATAATATTCGGCGAGACTGCCGATTACTTTTCCTTTTTTTGCCAATCCAATGGCACCCTTAATTTCATTCTTATCAATCTCACTATCGGCGCCTGCAATTAAAATGCAAACGAGCAAGGGTGCCTTCATCATGAGTTCAACCTCGGAGGCTGACAATTTTTCTAATTCCTTCAACATCTACAAAATATCTTAATTTAAGAACCCGTAGTGGATTAGCATACTTCGCTAATTCCTATTCATTATCAAAATTTTACGGTACACCACAGATTTTCCTGGCCCCGAAAGCATTAAGAAATAAACTCCATTGGCATAACCAGTGACATCGACCTGCTTCGTATTGTTAATCAGTCCCTCAAAGTCACCTGACTTCAACGTAATACCACGCTGATCGATTAGTTTCCAGGAAAATCCTTCGGATGTATGGTCTGCCGGAATTCCAAAATAGAAAGATCCATTCGCAGGGTTGGGATAGACTGAAATTCCATTCAATGTTGTGGGTATTGCTTGCTCCTCCAACCCAACAATGGGCGAACCTTGTTTGCTAGAGGCAGGTATAACAATACTTTGATAAATCTCCTTCGTGTTCTTGTCCTGAATATAACCCACCAAAGTCAACTGTCCCGGGTTTGTTATGGGCACATTAATCAGGATATTATCATTTTGTTTAGACAACACGTCACCTTTGTTGAAAGCCAACGTAATGGTTTCACCATCGGCGCCAAATAACTGTTTACGCAACACATTTTTAAATGTACCTGTTTGATTTTCGATCAATGACACTTGTGCTATGAGCGGAGTATTTGTATTCTGCCGGGCAGTGATAGAAAGCTTAATAGAGATTAAATTAGTAGCGGTGGTAGGTAATTCAGTCAATGTTAAATCAAACAGCGGATCAACCAGGGCCCTTCTATCCACTTCCACCCCAGCCAGATCCAGGTCTGTATATGCTCCTGTGAACTTGGTGCTCAAAATTCCATCCATGATGGTGGCGGGTGGTTGCGATACGCCAAAGTAAAGTGATCGTGCTGCAGGATCAGAAGGGTTATCTGCATTCAAAGGATCGGCATTCGGGTAACTGATATGATATTGGATATCATTAAAGTCTGAGCTACTTCCAGGCCGAATCACTCCCCCCGTGATTTGGTCCTGGTACCGATTATTAATCCATGTATCGCCCCGCACGCTGTTTGGATCTGAAGAATTCGTAAAATGCTCCACCAGTACGTTCCTTTTCTTATCACCTACAAACACATTATCAAATGCAAAGCCATCAAAGGTGAACGAAGGATTATTCGATTCGTTGCTAGAGAAAGCAACGCGTATCCTGACCTGGCCACGCGCAAGAAGTGGAATCATGTCCAAGCGGAAGCGGGCATTATTCCAATTTCCTACTTTGTTGGTCCAGCCATTACCTCCAAAAGATTGTTGTCCCGGGTTCGACTGAACGATCTGGCCATTATACCAATTGATACCTTCATTGGGGCTATTAGTAGGTGGTCCGATGATATTCCAGGTGAGACCACCATCAGTCGAATATTGAAGCGCTGCGCCATCTAAGTTTTGCTCAGCATCAGACCAGTAGTCCATTGCGATCATCGGTCTGGTTAGTTGAGTAAGGTCAAAACAAGGACCATTGACTGCGGATTGTTCAGACTTATAATATGAGTTGACATTATTTCCTGTCCACCAGGCTGGTGTTGCAGAGGTAATAGTCGGTCCTGATGGAATTCCAAGCTTCCAACTATCAGCGCTAAATACAGGTGGTCCGGCGGCAATTTTCAATCCTTGAGAAATCCATCCGGCAGTACCTGAATTGAAATCTTTGAAATAGGGAGCACTGGAAATTGGTGTGACGGTGGCTCCCGCAGGCAAGATAAATATGCTTTGCGTCTTAGAATTATTACATAAGTCATCCGTAAATACAGTCAGCTTGGTGTTATATGTTCCGTTTAATACAAAATTGTGTTGAGGATTTTTAAAAGTACCCGTGGTCCTGTTCCCATGGGTTCCGGGTGCAACACTTCCTCCAGTCGGGCCGGTCAGCACATCGCCATCTCCAAAGTCCCAAGTATACGTAACGATCGTACTAATTGATCCTGGATTGGTCTTATCCAAGTACTTAGTCAGGTCATTCGTACAGATAGCGGACCAATCAAAATCAACCACGGGAACATCACCTACGCGGATTGGACGCGTAGTAGTACCGACACAGCCTTGAGTGGTCGTCACCCTTAAGTCAACATTATACAAGCCCGACGCAGTATACAAGTGGCTCGGGTTTTGAGCAATTCCACTGGTTCCATCCTTGAAATCCCATCGCCAGCCTGATATGCTTGTTGGATACGGCGTTGGAGGGATCGTTGATCCATCATTGAAATTGACAGCAGATGAGATGCAGTTGTTAGGTAAATTTGAAATGACTGCAACCGGGCTTGCGAAAACTTTTATAGCAAAAGTGTTGTCCGTTGATGCGCCAAATCCATTCGTATATCTATAGGTGATAAAATAGGTACCGGATGCAAGTCCATTGGTTGTGATGGTGTGCGAAAAACTTCCAGGGCCGCCAGTCTGGTTTATTGTAAGCCCCGCCGAAGCGATAAACTGATTGGGTCCGTACGTATTGAAGTTGGGATTGCCTCTCAGCACCAAATCTCCCTGATCGGAACAGATTTCGTGCGTCGAAGTTAGGGTATTAAAGTTAGCATTCTGAATTGCAAAACTAGCAGTTGTCACAGGGTTTACAATCACATTTTGATTATCCCGGTTAACGCAGCTATTGACATCCGTGAATGTGTAAGTTATTGTGTTTAATCCTAAGGTCACAGCACCCGGATCAAAGGAAGCCTTATCAACAGGGTTGGCTATGGTACTACCGATATTCGATGTAACGGGGGTTATTGTAAACACGCCACCGATCTGGTTTCCTGTAAGCGTTATCGGAAGTTGATTTTCTGCCATATTGGGGGGCGCTCCGGGAGGAAGGCCTGTGAACACTACAACAGGGAGCGGATTTATTTTAAGAACCATTTGAGATGCTACGGATGTACACGGCCCTGCCCCATCCGGATCCAGTGCTGTCAAAGTCAAGGTAATACTCGTGTTAATCTCCGATGGATTATTGAAATTATAGTTGGATGTTGGGGTCGCATTGTTTGAGAATATCCCTGTTCCTCCTGTCCACAGAACTACCGCTGTTGATCCGGCAAAAGAACCTTGCAGCGCAATCGCTGGAATATTCTTACACAGTGCCAGGTCAGGGCCTGCAGATACAATGGGGCGCGGGTTAATGTGAATGTTTATGTCACCAGAAGAAGTAGTGCAAGGACCGAGACCATCCGGATCATTCGTAGTTAACCGGAATGTGATGGTAGTGCCAACATCTGAAGTACTGATGACATAGTTCGCAGTAACATTTGTACCTGAAACATTAGTAGCCGAAAGACCCCCGGCACCTGTGACGACACTCCAGAGACCGGTAGTTGCAGAGCCTCCGATTGTGCCAGTCAACATGATAGGCGAGGATAAAAATGTAACCGGCTCGCAAACCGTATAATCTGCTGGAATAACAACTGTAGGCCTCCTGTTAATCTGAATATTTAACAAATCAGAAACGGGTGTGCAAGGACCCGCACCGTCAGGATCGTTTGTTTGCAGCCTCACCGTAATGGTAGTAGTAATATCAGAAGGATTGACCGTGTAGGTTGCTGTTATAACAGAACCCGTCGTTGTACTTGATGAAATACTACCCGCTCCGGACACAATTACCCATGTTCCTGAAGTGGCGGCTCCCCCAATCGTTCCAGACAATGGTATTGTCACCGGCTCACAAACCTGGTAATCCAGGCCAGCATCAACAATTGCAATGGGATTTACCGTCACATTGATATTTTTCACAGGTCCAACACAACCATTGGCCGTCGGAGTAATTTGATATTGAACTGTGCCAACCAAATAATTACTGAGTGTTAAATTTTGATTGATCGTTGACCCATTTCCTGCGGAAGCTCCTAGTACATTGCCACTAGCGGTAATCGTCCAGTCATACGTAGTTCCCGGAACATTCTCCGGGGATGCATTAATAGAAACGACTGCGTTTTGTCCGGCGCAAATGGTGGCGTCCGAGCCATTTGCAGAAGGGTTAGGTCGTACGACAACAGACGTACTTTGCTGAACAGGATTGTTACACCCATTTGCGGCCACACTAAATGTATAAACAACGGTCACGGGCAAATTCGTAGGATTGCTCAAGGCTTCAGTTATCTTTTGCCCATCTGTGAATGTTGCACCCGCCAATAGTGGTGTGCCTATGACACTTCCATAGCTTACACTTACTAATGTTATCACTGCACCAGAAGTGATACTATTAAGGGTAATATCAACAGGTGTGGCTTCGCAAATATTGGAAGTCGTATTTGTGAGAGTGAATAGAGGACTTGGTTTTATTGTTATTTTGAACAACAGAGGAGCACTCACACATCCTCCCTGCGTTGCGAACACAGTGATATCACCAGAAATATTTGACGATGTGTTGTTGGGCGGTGCTGTAAAGCTAAGATTGCCAACCCCGCTCGCACCAATACCAATCGCTGTATTTGAATTCGTCCAGGAAATATTGGAACCAGCAACATTGCTAGTAAAATTAATATTGACTGACTGCCCCGGACAGTAGATTACATCTGGTTGGGCCGACAATACTGGTTGAGGCAGTACGGTAATCCGGAATGCAATCGCGGGGCCAGTACATCCATTTTTAGTAGCCGTTACGTTGATGTTGCCAACATACGATGAGCCGGTTGTATTTGCGGGGGCCACATAACTTGAAATGTTACCTGAGCCTGTCAAAGGTAAGCCGATCAATGTATTTGTATTTGTCCAATTAAATGCTTCGCTACCCCCGGTGTTTGCTACAAAATTGATTGGCCCGATGGTAGCACCGGGGCATAACGTGATGTCGGCTACCGTAGTGATCACCGGTGAAGGCTTGACTGTTATTGTAAAAGTCTTTTGGTTCGATATTCCGCTCACACAACCAGCACTACTTGCAGTTACTACGATAGTCGCTACTTGGTTCGCTCCCGAAACGTTTGCTGCGGCCGTAAAATTCAAATTTCCAACTCCATTTGCACCTAAACCTATCGCTGTATTGTTGTTGGTCCAACTCTGAATCGATCCTGCCACGTTGCTGCTAAAGGTAACGTTCACCGCCTGACCGGCGCAGTAGGTCGAACTGGAAATCGCATTCACCACCGGCTCGGGCTCAACCGTTATCCTCACCAGGAATGGGACTCCGTTACAGCCAGCGGCACTGATCGGCGTAACCGTGTAATCCACAAATACATTGCCGCCACTTGTGTTGGTCCACGCATCATCTATTAATTCATTCGCATTCTTGCCTGGCCCTGCGCTTACCGTTCCGACGCTTTGCAGTAACCCGTTTGCATTGGTTGATACGGTATAATTTGCCGCACTCACACTCGAACCAGTCGTGGTCAAGGTCACCCCTGCTCCCAGTACCACATCACTGCAAACTGTCGTCGCATTTGCTATCCCGACAGGTTTAGGCTTAACCGGTACGCTCACCGTGAACGAATTCCCCGCGCACCCCGCACCACTTACCGGCACTACCGTATACACTACATTCACATTGGCCAGCGTGATGTTGGTCCAGCTATCATCCGCTAATTCTGCTGATGCTTTGCCCGTCCCCGCACTCACCGTGCCTGCACTCTGAACCAGTCCATTGCTGGCAGTGGTTATGTCATAAGTCGTCGCCCCCGCTACTGTCAGCGTATAACCCGTCACCACGTCGCTGCACACCGCAGCCGTCGTTACCGGGGCCGTCGTCGTGGGCTCCGGCTCTACCGTTACCGTTACCGTGAACGGTATCCCTGAACAGCTGGAACTGCTGATGGGCGTAACCGTATATACTACATTCACGTTTCCACCACTGGTGTTGGTCCACGCATCATCTATTAATTCATTCGCATTCTTGCCAGCTCCCGCACTCACCGTCCCCGCACTCTGCACCAGCCCGCTGGCATTGGTAGAGATCGTATAACTGGCCGCACTCACGCTGGTGCCTGTCGTGGTCAACGTAACTCCTGC
>JANXYC010000036.1 GCA_025350305.1 Cyclobacteriaceae bacterium
GATCAGGCAGCGGCTACACTAGATGGACTTCCGTGTAATCAATCACCTGAAGCCCTCTTTTCGGTACTATAAAATTATCAAAAAATTACGATACGAACACTTGCTTTTTATGACAGTACCTTGAACCAGACGCGCATTTTATTTGGAAGACTTGCGCCAGATTGGTTTTAAAGAAAACCATGATTGAATTTATTCACTTCGCAGTGCTTCTACCTGGTTGCCCAATGCAGCTTTAACGGCCTGATAGGAAACGATACTTAGGGAAATAAATAGAATGATTAAAGAGGGTATCACAAACATCGAAAGATTCATCTGTGTACTCACTAAGAAATTCTTCCATGATATAGTACGCGAACGGACTTTTGACTTTTTCCTGTTGCGCTGCTGTTGTCTCTTGGTTAATGGTCGACCGCGGTAGCCTTTCTCATGGATTTGTGATTCAATGTTCTTCTTGCTTAAACTTTTTTCTATTGCTTCACTTCGGTATGCGCTATCTGCATAGAAGGACTGGTCCTGACCTTCTTTTTTGTCCAACAAGTTTTCCAGCGCCTCACTGTCATGCACGCTGGCCGATGAAAATTTATGATTGAATTAAACTCCCAATATTCGTCCCGGTAGGGACGGAATGTCTGTAAAAAATAATCTCCTCGATATATATATAGATGTCCCATAGGGATAAAATGTTACCCCTGCTACAACTATACCCATTGGGTACCTTACGGCACCCCTCTGCCAAACTCGCATAAATTCCTACAAATATTTTGTCCCTGACGGGACGATGCTTAATTGTTAATCATACAAATATTTTGCGCCTGACGGGACGATATTAACTTTGCCCATAATAATTTTGTTTCTTGAACAAAACAAAGTTACCAGTCGGCTCTCTTTCTTCATAGGAAGAGACCGACTTTTTAGTCAGCCCCCGGTAATCAGTTAGGTCTTGCTATCAGCTTTGATGTGATCTTTATAGCGGTAGTTGACGAAGACCCAAGAGTTAAAAAAAGTGTTGATGACTTCCATCGCTTAATGTCAGTAGATATGGAAGTCAGGCGCCTACGCTAAAGCTTCAGCGTGCAGAAGTCATAGTAATTGGAAGCAACGAGCTCCGCGAAACGCGGGGAGGACTCACAACCAATGAAGGGCCGAACGTTAAGTTGATCGAAATGCTGCAAGGAGGTCTAAACTTCGAGTTTACTAGCCTTGGCGTTAAATGTAGATCAAAGCTGTGATCGGTGTAAAGAGCGATTGCAGTATGCTTAACGAACCGCCGTATACGCGATCCGTATGTACGGTGGTGTGAAAGCCTCTCCCTGCTAGAGTTTGCTAGCGGGGCAGGCTACTCGATTATATGCTGTGCTTCTTTCTCCAACGATGTTTTTTTTGTTTTAAAACTTCCGTCTTTTCTTCTAATTCTCTTTCCAGTTTAAGTCCAGATGCTTTTAAAACTTGTAGCAGTCGTCCAACTGTGGTAGCTTCTAAAGTTTTGCTGTCTCCTCTGTCAAAATACTCGAGAAAGATGTCTTTGAAGGTAATGATTTTGATTTCTACTTTACTTCGATTGTTATGTTTTAGGTTGTCAATAAACCTCTTTTCCTTCTCAAATTCAGTTTTAAATTTTTCTGCTTCTTTCCCAATCAATTTTGTCACTGCAAGATAATAAGTGAAGTCATATGATTGTGTCTCGCTAAATACTTTGTCCCTAAATGGTTTGCTCCATTTCGGTTCAATAAGTTCCCTTAAAGATTTCCAAGCCGCTTTCCCATTAACAATGTCGTTAGGGTGATTGGTTAATTTGTCGTGCCAGTATTTCGGGTCGAAACCGTTTTGCCAAGATTTACAAGAAACTACAGAAACCTTTTCTTTGCTGGATTTGTCCAAGTGGATGCCAATTATGTCAATGTCAGAATATGACGAGTCTGTTTTTGAATTATAGTCCACCGATGATTCGTCAGGTCTAAATTTTACATTGTGTTTTGTAAATGTGTTACGTTGACTTAATAACCAGTCGTCAAATATTTGTTCAAGTATGTCTTCTTTCATATTCTGTCAGTTTGCGGTGTCCTAGCATAGCATATAACGACCCGTGTATAAAACGTAGCGGGGTTTAGGAGCTAAAGCCAAATGACGAAGGAATGGCTTTAGCTACCTGCCGCGTTTTGTCCCACGACACCTAACGAAATTAAGAAACGAAAACTACAATTCAACACCGAGCCCCCACTATGTTTTATACACTTTGTGTGTGCCCAGTATGGCACGACTACTTTCCAGCCGGGAAATTAGTTTGATTATCCAAAGGGTGCAAGTCCCTTGTGTGCACAGCATTGATGCGCACTAGCAAGCTGCAAAGCCTGCCCCGATCTTGTATCGGGGGTTGTCCTGAGTGATTGGGGAACTGAAGAAAGCAGGACTGCAACGATCTGTACTGACCCCGATTGCTATCGGGGCAGGCCAGGCAGAAACTACATAAGAGGCAATCACTAGCGGGTAAGCTAGCACATCTTAGCAAAGCCCTTCAGGTGCAATAGCTCATGACTGTAGATGTAGCAGCGATAGATCAAAGGATAAGTGTCTTACCTGGGGAGATCTCCTGATGTCGTGGACATTGAGGAGAAGTCAGCCGAGGCCGTAGTAGTTGCAGGAAGAGCCGTCACCGGAAGGATAATGGCGGAGGACTCACGAGCAATGAAGGGCCGAACGTTAAGTTGATCGAAATGCTGCGAGGAGGTTTAAACTTCGAGTTTACTAGCCTTGCGTTAAATGTAGATCAAAGCTGTGATCGGTGTAAAGAGCGATCGCAGTATGCTTAACGAACCGCCGTATACGCGACCCGTACGTACGGTGGTGTGAGAGCCTCTCCCTGCTAGCGGTTGCTATATAGTAGGGCGGGCTACTCGATTGCGCGCTGGTGCATTTACTCAAGTCCCTTTACTTTTTCATTTATTAAATTTTAATAAACCCCATTGTCCACAGGTACATAAAATATGCGTCCTCTTTTTGAGGTTGTGGCATTGGATTCAAACTTTCTCCCTTTTTGTCATTGTCGTGGATAAATTTAGAGGCGAAGTCGTGAATGTGCCAAATAGATTTAATGAAGTCTTCAAGTCCGCTGTCCGAATAATTATTCTTGTCAAATAATTCTTTAAATTCTTCTTTCAGTTTGGTGTTCTCTTTGTACAGTTTAAACGTGTCCCAAATTTTTCGTGATGTCTCCAATACTTTTTCCCATTTCCCTTCACTTAAAAGTGTCTCCATCTCACCAAGTCTTGTTTGGGCTCTATGAAGTTTGTCCACCCAAGTCTTTTTGGCTTTTTCTTTAACCTTAATATTATGCTTCGAGAATTCAATGATTAAAAATTCTCCTATACCAAACTTGCTTGAATATTTCTTAAGCCAAGTGCTTTGTTCAATTTCAATCTGCTGTTGTCCCTGACCTTTTTCAATTTTAAGTTCTCGTTTCTCTGAATTGTCAAATTTTAAGGTAATTATTTCCAACTCTAAATTGATAATAACATTTTTTGAAGGTCTTTCAAGTCGTTGTGATTCTAAGTAGTCAATTGACTTTTTTGTAATTAGAGCAGAGAAATTCCTTGAGTATCTGGATTTGTTATCTATTGATTTCTATATTTCTATATTGGTCCACTGTCGGGATACCAATGTTATTGTAACTATTAAAGTTGTCCTGTTCGCAATCAATTGTCCCAATCTTTTTACCGTCAATTGATTTTAAGAAACCCGTAAATGTTATCGGAGCTTCTTGATTTTCATAATACTCAAAGTCAACCCGGAACAGAAATCTCGGATCAATTGATTGTTCGTCTACGTTAAAGTCAACCTTTGTAATCCACATAAATCTTTTTTAAATGCACTTGCCTACAACATTGGAGATCCCGCAACTCCTTTGCGCATATACACCCCAATTCATGGAATAAGCGCAACAGGGTTGCGCGTACTTCCCATATATACGGGGAAGACTTCCAGTTTCTAAAGTCAATCAGCATTGTTTTGTTGCTGCGGTCATTTCTTAATGCTACCTATTCGTTCTCAAAATTCCAAACTGTCGAGCGGACTTTTTATGCCGCTCAGTGCCTTGCTCGTTACGTACGTGTAAATCTCCGTGGTCTTGCTGCTGCCGTGGCCGAGCAGGGATTGTATGTAGCGCAAGTCGGTGTGGCCCTCCATCAGGTGCGTACCAATCCTCCATCACTCCCTTCAAATAAAAATTCCCTTGGTTTATAGAGTTTATAGTAATCGCACAGCAAAGGCAATAGCTTTTCCGATAACAAAGTATAGCGGTCTTTTTTCCCTTTGCCACTTTGCCTGAAATCATATAATTGTCTGACACTGTTCCGATGCTTTTCTTTGCACCACTGCTTTAATACAGTTTTAACACAAGCTGCAAATGCCACAATGCCCTCAAAGCGTCCCAGAAATAGTATTCCGTTTCCGACGGGTTTCCGAGATGGACTTTCAGAAACGAAAAAACCGCCAGAGAAACCCTTTCTTGGGCATTCTGACGGTTCTTGTTGTAGCGGGGGTAAGACTCGAACTTACGACCTTTGGGTTATGAGCCCAACGAGCTACCAACTGCTCCACCCCGCGATTTTGTGGTCACAAAAGTAGACCCATGACGACTAAAAACCAAATAAATAAGAAAGGACCTAATCCCGCTCCGCTAGTTTGAGTTTGGTCAATTTATAATAAGGCATACGGTTTTTGACTGGCTTCGACTTTTTGGCCGAAATGAATGCGCCGGAAGGACGCTTAGACCTGTCATAGGTATGACAGGGATAGTTCATACAAGAAGCCATCACGATCGAAAAAATCAGTATTCCGATGCTTGTTTTCATGACTTGCTTTGTTTACTGTTAATACCTTTCAAAGGATAGAAGGTAATTCGTGGTAAGTTTAAGCCGCCAAACTCATGAATTCCATTCATAAAGCCGGTTTTGTAAGCATTGTGGGAAAACCCAACGTGGGTAAGTCCACGCTGATGAATAAGCTTGTTGGTGAGAACCTGTCCATCATTACGGCCAAAGCACAAACTACCCGCCACCGGATTATGGGTATCCTTAACGGTGAGGATTTTCAAATTGTGTACTCCGACACGCCCGGTATCCTCGAACCAAAATATGCGCTGCACGAAGCGATGATGAATTATGTGAAGGTGTCATTGGAGGATGCAGATGTGATTTTGCTTGTGGTGGAGTGGGGCGAAAAATTCGATGCGGCGGTGTATGAGCGATTCAAAACGGTGACAGCGCCCATACTTTTACTCATCAATAAAGTTGACCGGGCGCCAAAAGTTGAGCGCAAAACCATGATCGATTACTGGAAAAGCCACCTGCCCTCCAGGGAAATCATACCGGTTTCTGCAGTATCAGGTGAAAACGTTGAAAAGATCTTTCCTACGCTGCTGAAATTGTTGCCGGAACACCCGGCCTATTTCCCAAAAGAGGAACTTACCAACCGAAGCGAACGCTTTTTTGCTTCCGAAATAATCCGTGAGAAGATATTTCATAACTATAGCCAGGAAATTCCTTACAGCACGGAAGTGGGCATCGAAGATTTTAAGGATGAGGAATCTATTTTGCGCATCCGTGCCACAATTTTTGTTGAACGTGAGTCTCAAAAAGGAATCATTATCGGAAAAGGGGGAAGCTCCCTTAAAAAAGTAGGCACGGAAGCCCGCATTGATATGGAAGCCTTCTTTGGAAAGAAAATATTTCTGGAGACCCGCGTCAAAGTTGCCGCTGACTGGCGGAAACAAAAGGACAAGCTGCGCTCCTTCGGATATCTTGAATAGTAATGGAAACCGAATTGATCTTAAAAGGGCATCTCTAAAAACCTTGTCTTTTATGGCCTCAACCCGTCACCCTTCTCCGGAAGAGAAGGGTACAAGGAGTTTTTAGAGAAGCCCTTAAGTAATCACGAAAGATGGAAAAATGGCGACTTCGGAATCGCCATTTTTTGATGTTCAGGGCATCCAACCGCCCCTGGTAATAACATTATTGGATGAAATGGGATTTTTCCCATGATTTTTATCATCGCTGAAATCACAGATGTATAATGATACGCTCTCCTTTTAACTTGATCATATAAATTATGTGTGAATAAAATTCAACACCTCCGCACAAAAAAAAATGATTTGGAAAATATGCGGGATTGATAACAGTTTAGATGTTATTTCAACTGGAATAATTTCGTTTCAACGGGTCTTAATGATTATTTGTCTGCTGCGGCATGGATTTCGTTGCGTATGGACAAAATGAAATCGTAAACTAAATCTTATTAAGAATTATGAAAAAATTAATGTTAACACTCGCCGGACTGACGCTGATAAGCACCCTGACCGTAGATGCCCAATCCATGGATACTGTTCCATCTCGCAAAAAGGACACACTAAGGCAAGAAGGCAATAAGTATCAGCATAGCCAGGAGAGTTACAACCTCCGGGATATGACTAAAGTCAACATGCAGGATGTTCCTGCAGCATTGCATCAAACGTTGCAAGCTCCTGAATACAAGGGATGGGATAATTCAACATCAACAATCTATAAGAGCAAAACAGGCAATCTTTATGCAGTCGAAATTCGCGATGGTAACAAGACCAAAGTGTATCATTTCGATGCGGATGGAAAGCCTATTATCGATTATAATTAAGTTTTAGTCGATTGATTGTGCCCAGAAGACTATCGGCGATTTAAAAAAAATAATTGTCCTCTACTTTGTGGACAGTAAAGAGCCCCTTTCTTGTAATCGCATTTGACTTTATGATGTTATGGTAATTGCGCGGAGCGGAGAGTTGAGTATTGCCTGCAGGAACGGATGCGGGAGTCTCCATTTTTGCCGTATCCAGATGTGATTGTTGTACCGTTTGGATCTGAGCAGACACGGTTATTGATCCAAAAATGATACTAGAAAAAAATGATTTTTTTTACTCCAATCATAGGCATGAAATCGTTTAACCTCAACACTACTCCAACAATTGTCCCCAGGTGTTCGATTATTAGGGGTCGTCCAGGAAACGGACGGGTCTCAAAGACAGTATAACCCCGTTGCAAAAAATAAGATTCCACCTAAAAAACCTTTCGTCTGTTAATAAATGCATCTTATCGGCATTATGGTCAGCGCCTGTGATCGGGTTATGTTAGTAAAGCCTGGTTCCTCCTTTGTGTTGCGGGTTGCGATTCGAATATTACCCACACTACAGGTTAGCCTGGGCGCTCTTATTTGCTTGCTGATTTTCGTATTTTCAGCCCTTGAAATTATTTCCTTATGATAGTTGATTTACGCAGCGACACGGTCACCAAGCCTACACCCGGTATGTTGGACGCTATGATGCATGCCAAAGTAGGCGATGATGTATTTGGTGAAGATCCTACAATAAAAAAGCTGGAAGAGACGTGCGCGCAACTTCTTGGAATGGAGGCATCCGTTTTTTGTCCTTCCGGCACGATGACGAATCAGATCGGAATAAACGTGCTCACGCGGCCTTTCGATGAAGTGATTTGTTACAAAGGCGCTCACATTTATAAATATGAAGGTGGAGGTCTGGCCGGCAACAGTCATGTTAGCGTGCGACTGCTGTCAGGCGACCGGGGGCGGTTATCGGTA
>JANXYC010000037.1 GCA_025350305.1 Cyclobacteriaceae bacterium
GATCAGGCAGCGGCTACACTAGATGGACTTCCGTGTAATCAATCACCTGAAGCCCTCTTTTCGGTACTATAAAATTATCAAAAAATTACGATACGAACACTTGCTTTTTATGACAGTACCTTGAACCAGACGCGCATTTTAATGGAAGACTTGCGCCAGATTGGGCCTCTGCTGGTATGAGTCCGAATAGTTGTCCAGTGACATGACAAAGTGTGTGTGATCGGATTACTGATTAATTTACTATTTACCTATTTCTTAACTATACGGCTATCTTTTAATAATAAGGAAATGTACTTGAAAAATGGCCCAATTAGCATGCGTATAAGGATTATGTAGAAAATCAGAGGTACAACTAGTTTCAACGGATTATCCAGACAGTTGGGCTCAAAAGATTTAAATAAACAGCTAGCTAAGGTAATCATATCTATCGGGAAGTTCCTGATTGAGTATGGAGTATCGCGGCGGCTTTTGCAAGCAGTGTTTGCAGAAATAAAAAACGCTGCCTCTTTTGTGCATTTGAGGAAGCGCCAAACCAGGTCATCAGGAATATGCGGTCAATCGGGATCGCATTGGATCCGTTGATCAGATCAGGCCGGTTGCATTTTTACTATTCAAGACCAACGTTACAGAATCTGGAATTGCATTTTATTGCAATAAAGAAAATAATTAAAGACATAAAACCGACCGTCGTTATTCTTGATCCTATTACAAACTTAATGACAGAAGGCCCCAATAGCGACATCCGGTCAATGCTCACGAGGCTAGTTGACTACTTAAAAACGGAACAGATAACAGTGCTTTTCACAGCGGCAATTACGGTGGGATCAATAGAACGAAATCCGAGCGATGAAGGCATATCATCCATGGTCGATACCTGGATGATGGTTCAGGACGTTGAGTTGGGCGGCGAACGCGCCAGAAGCTTGTGTGTTATGAAATCCAGAGGGATGGCCCACTCCCCTGAGGTGAAGAGGTTTACTATTTCAGGCAAAGGAATTGGTTTAAAGCCGTTGGGTAAAAACGAGGCACCCTCCGGTAAATCCAGAAGGCACCTGAAGGAGCTTGATAATTTATCCACATCCAAGGACTCGAGAGCGTTCAAGGAAAGCGCGCGCGGTTGAATGCCTGTGTTTTTGGGGCAGGTACAGGTAGGAGGAGGCAGTGTTGATTGAACATTCAATTTGATAAGACCATGGAAAAGAGAGTACTGAGGAAGATAAAAGTCAAGCCGGGAGGTGAAGCGGGAATAGAAAGGTATATCCTTCAGTTATTTGTAACCGGTATATTACCCAACTCGGCCCATGCCATTGAGAACATTAATGCGATTTGTGAGAAGTACTTAAAAGGAAGGTATGAATTAGAGATCATTGACATTTACCAGCAACCTTCTTTGGCTGCTGCGGCAGATATAATTGCGATACCGCTCCTGATCAAGAAATTTCCATTACCGGAAGAAAGGTTGATTGGAGATTTGTCGAATAGGGAAAGGGTTCTGAAGGCACTTCAGCTTAATTAATGATTTTTACATGGTGAAAAACGAGAAGGAACGTCTGGAAGAGATTAAAACGCTGAACAAAGAGAATAAAGCACTTCAGCAACAGCTCCAGGAAGCTTTGGAGTCTATTAATGCAATTAAGACAGGAGGCATTGATGCATTGTTTATTGGTGATAAAAATGAGCGTAAAGTTTACACAGAAAAAACAGCGGATAAAATATACCGGATTCTGATTGAGAAAATGCATGAAGGCGCGGTCACCCTTAATGGAGAGGGAACCATTCTATACTGCAACCCCTATTTTGCAAGAATGGTGAACCTGCCGTTGCAAAAGGTAATCGGCGCAAAATTCGGGAGGTTTATTTGTGATCCTTCTTCAAAAGAGGCCTTTGAAGCTTTACTTAAACTGGGCTGGAAGCGTAATTCAAAGGATGAGCTTTGCGTGCGGACAAGTGATGGCGCGGACGTGCCGGTGCAGATGTCTGTCAATCCCTTATCGCTCGACAATGATCTGGTTTTAAGTATTATTCTTACCGATCTCACTGTAAAAAACAAAACTCAGGAAGAATTAAAGCGCAAGACAAAGCAATTGGAAAAGATGAATATTGAACTTGAGAATGCAAATGAGGATCTCACCACCTTTACCTATATATCGAGCCATGATCTGCAGGAGCCACTGCGTAAAATACAGAATTTTGTGGCCATGATATTCAAAGGAGAGGAGAGTAAATTATCGGATACCGGCAAGGAGTATTTCAATAGATTGCGGGAGGCAGCTAAGCGAATGCAAGCACTCATAGATGATTTGCTTATATATGCCCGTGCCAAGAATATCGAAAGTAATCTTGAGAGGACAGATTTGAATATCATCGTGAATGAAGTAAAAAGGGATTATGAAGAGGTCATACTGGAAAAAAAAGCCACGATAGACGCAACCCATCTTGGCGAAGCCAACATCATTCAATCTCAGTTTCGCCAGGTTGTACACAACCTTATCTGGAATTCGCTTAAGTTCTCAAAACCGGAGATCGCGCCG
>JANXYC010000043.1 GCA_025350305.1 Cyclobacteriaceae bacterium
AAAATTGCCCGTGCGATGGACTATAGTTTGAAACATAAAGTGCCTTTCCTGATGATTTCCCGTTCCGGTGGCGCCCGGATGATGGAAGCGGGACTTTCGCTGATGCAAATGGCAAAGACCGCTGCAAAAATCGCCTTGTTGGATGAAGCCAAAATTCCTTACATCTCTTTGCTAACCGATCCTACTACCGGTGGTGTCACAGCTTCCTATGCCATGCTAGGAGACTTTAATATTGCAGAACCAGGCTCGCTGATAGGTTTTGCCGGGCCCCGGGTCATTCGTGAAACGATTGGCAAGGACCTGCCTGCTGGATTTCAAAGTGCAGAGTTTGTGCTGGAGCATGGCTTTCTGGACTTCATAATCGATCGCAGGAATTTGAAGAGCCGCCTGAGTATCCTTCTGAAAATGTTGTGTCCCTAACTGTCCGGGAGCGAACGGTTCCTTCCCTTTTCCGGACGAAATTTTAGAGCCTGTCCTCCAATTTATTTCCAGCATGCATTTATTGATGGCATAGTTCTTGCTTTTTCATCCATTCATTTATTCACTCGTATGCTAAAAAATTATTTGAAAGTTGCTTTTCGCAGCCTGATTAAACAGCGTATTTATTCCGTTATAAACATTCTTGGCTTATCGATAGGTATTGCGAGCGCACTTCTCATCTCCTTGTATGTTCAGTATGAGTTTTCATACGACAAATACCTCTCCAACACGGATACTATTTATAAGATCGCGCTGGAGAGAAAATATCCGAATCACTCGACCTATTACGCCGTTGTTCCCCACTCGTATAGCGAGGTGATTGCTTCTGACATTCCTGAAATCAAACAGGTAACGCGTCTCACACCACCCAACAACAATGTCCTGGTGACGTACAAGAATTCCCGTGACGAAAAGAAAAGCTTTGAAGAAAACTTCGTTGTTGCCGCCGACTCCAATTTTTTCAAAGTGTTTCAAATTCCATTTGTGAAAGGAAATGCGGAAGGCGCGTTGATAAAACCCAATGATCTTGTTATTACTGCGACCACGGCTAAGCGCTATTTTGGTGATGAGGACCCCATTGGAAAAATGGTTGACATTGATGGGGGCAATTTTACGGTAACGGGTGTTATTCAAGACTTACCCGAAAACAGTCATTTCCGGTTTGATTTTATCACGAACATTTCCGCCATAGATTTTTACAGGCGTGAAAATTATACAGGGTTCTCAGCTCACATGTACCTTGAACTAAATCCCGGAAGTGACGCAAAGGCCGTTGAATCAAAAATTCCCAGACTAGTGGACACGTATGCGGCGGCCCAAATTGAACGCAATCTTGGAAAATCATGGGCCGACTATAAAAAAGATGGGAATGGTTATCGCTATTTTTTGCAGCCTCTTACCTCCATTCATTTGGATGCAACCAATATTGAAGCAAAGATGGAGCCAGGGGGCAGAATCAGTTTTATGTATTTTCTCATTTCGATCGCCGTCTTGCTGGTGGTAATTGCCTGCATTAATTTCATGAACCTAGCCACCGCCCGCTCAGCAGAGCGTGCGCGGGAAGTGGGTGTGCGTAAGACTATGGGGTCTCAAAAAGGGCAGCTCATCGCACAGTTTTTAGCGGAGTCCACCTTGCTGAGTTTAATAGCAACAGGATTAGCCATGGTAATCATCCAATTGGTACTGCCGGCATTTAATGAGCTCACCGAAAAACATCTGAACCTTCAATTGAGTTTTTTCTTTGTCATTGGGCTTCTCGGCGTGGCACTCTTCATTGGTTTCATGGCGGGTTCTTATCCTGCATTTGTTCTTTCGGGCTTCAATCCGGTAGTGGTGATGAAAGGAAATTTTACCGGAAACAAAAGCGGAAACTGGTTGCGCAATGGCCTTGTCATTTTTCAGTTCAGCATTTCCATCATTTTGATTATTGGTACATTGGTCGTGCGGCAGCAAATGCAATACCTCCAAAGTAAATCCCTTGGTTTTGACAAGGAGCAGATGCTGGTAGTGGAACGAGCCTTTGTTCTTGGTCGTGAAAAAGTGAGGACGTTTGTAGAGGAGGTTAGAAAATTGCCGGAGGTCCGTGCTGCGGCCGGATCCCGTGCTTTACCTGGAAGGCAGGGAGACTTTTTTGGGATTCAGTTCCAGCCGGAAGGATCTTCTGAAATACTCACCACCAAATCAATGGTTGTGGCCGACGACATGGCCGAGACATTGGGAATGGAATTAGCAGAAGGAAACTGGTTTTCACAAAATACAAATGACTCGCTTCATATTTTGCTCAATGAGGCTGCTGTTAAAACCATGGGGTTAAAGAATCCCATCGGATTAAAGCTCTTGAATGTGCAGCAACGGCGCGAGGGCAATGTGACGATTTCCTACACGATTATTGGTGTCGTTAAAGATTTCCATTTCCAATCCCTTCGCGATCCGATCACGCCGTTGGTGATGCTGAGCACTGAATTTAACGGTGGAAATTTCGGCTACGTCATGGCACGTATCAAGGCCGGCCAATACGCATCGGCCATTGCCGCGATGGAGGCGCGGTGGAAGACCATGGCTCCCGATCAACCGTTCCATTATCTCTTCCTGGATGAAAACTTCAATGCCAACTACAAAGCCGAACAACAGGGAGAAAAATTATTTGCCGTCTTTGCGGGTCTGGCAATTTTAGTGGCGTGTGTCGGGTTATTCGGTTTATCTACTTACACGGCACATTTACGCACCAAGGAAATTGGAATCCGAAAAGTAATGGGCGCATCTGTAAGCGGAGTGGTGATACTGCTGGCGAAAGACTTCACGCGAATGGTACTCATCGCCTTCCTGATCGCTGTCCCTGCTTCCTGGTACCTAATGAAACAATGGCTGGAGGGTTTTGCTTACAGGATTGATTTGTCAGTAGGGGTGTTCTTGATTGCGGGGGTTATCACAATAATGATCGCTTGGGCAACTGTAAGTTTTCAAACCATCAAGGCGGCCATCATAAACCCGGTAAAATCGTTGAAGGCCGAATAGATTTTCAAATAGAGTCTTAAAAAAACGCCTTGATTCTCAAGGCGTTTTTTAGTTTGAATCATCGCCTACATTACCACGTAAGGTTCGCTGTTTTGGTTGATAATGTAGTGGAGGTTGCCAAGGTCCCATTTAAAGCGTCAATGAGAATAAACTGTTGGCCCACATTGGATAATCCGGTGATTTGAGGATCAGCCGGATCTCGAAGTTGAGCGACAGTCATGGCAGGGATCGTGACCGTTCTTGTAACTGCATCTACGGCAGTTGTAGGATAAATGACCGCCCCGGCCGTATAGTTCTTAGGAGTAGATAGGTCTGGGAGCACGTACCTGCTGGTAATTCGCACACCCAAAACTGTAGAGTTTACTGTCAATGTAATTGAGGGAGCTCCTGCGGTAGGTGAACTTGGTATGTTGATTTTATAAATATCAGCATCCAGAATAATTACGCTATTTGCTAGATTTATCCCGATAATTCTCCGCTCCTGGGTACCGCTGTTCATAAGAGCATCAATGAGCAACGTGTTTGTTCCTGCGTTGGCTGTTGTGGTTATTGCAAGATCGGTAGGATTCCGCAGCACCGATATCAGGATGGCAGGTACAGAAGCTTTTCCACCGGAAACTGGATAGGTCCCAATCGTCTTCTCAACGACTACGCTACTTCCAGAAAGTGTGTACCGGTTTGTTATTGTCACGGAGGTGGCATCGGAGCCATCTACCACCACATCGAATGGCGCTACAAAGCCCGCCCCACCTGCAATTCCTCCAGGCACGGTCAAGTTGTTAATGCTTCCATTGATAAGAATGGAATTATTAGACTTGATCACTGTAAACGGGCCATCCTTTTTGCACCCTGCAACCATCAACATTGCGGTGAGAAGAATCGGCCCGAACGTATTTATATATTTTCTTTTCATTTTTCAATTCTTTAAAAAGTTTGATACTAGTTGACATTAAGCTCCTGGATCCCAGAACACATTGGACTTGACCAAATCGGTAGTCTCACGTACAGGGGTATTGTCTGGGTTGGTAGTCCGTTCAATATCTGAATACGGAAGAATCCTTGGGATATTTGGCAAAACCGCTCCAATGGCAGGAAGAAGAACCGGAAAACCGGTTCTTCTCCAGTCTGACCAGGGCTGAACCGCTACACCGAAATTCGCGATGTATTTTTCAGTTATGATTTGTTGTAATGCGGTAGCAAACGTTCCGCTCAAGGTGGCATTTGTAGTGAGGTAGATGTTTCTATTTGCTGCCGTGACCGTAGCATCATTCATATTGGCAGTAATACCGTTTGTAAATGCCGTCTGAGCAAGAGCCGGCTGACCAGATCTCAGGTAATATTCAGCCAAATTAAAATTATGTTCGGCAAACGTTAGCATCCTTTGGGGAGCGTCACCTGCATACCCGGTAGGCCCACCAGTAGAAACGGCTCCTCTTAAGTAAACATGATGTCGGGAAGTCGCGGGGTTAGTAATTATGATTCCTGGAGCCATCCCAGAATAAACACCGGCCGCGAGGGAAAAGAAAAATGGCCTTCTCGGATCGTTGAATAAATTCATCATATCCACCAGGGTAGTCGTAGGCCAAAACTGATTTGCGCGCTGACGCTCAAACTGATCAATGGCATTTGTCCTGTTGGTAAGAACATCAAATCCCATCTGAAATTGGTCCGCATTCGCAGCCATAAAAGGTACTCCGCTTGCCAGCAATGCAGCAATCTGTGTGTTGGCAAAGGTTGTATTGGTAGGATAATACTTAATCAACATCCTAAGCTTGAGTGTGTTTGCAAATTTGGTCCACAGGGTAACATTACCGCCATATATCAAATCATCTGTTGTCGGGAAAAGCTGAGAGGTAGCCGCAAGATCTGCAAGGCCCGAATCAATCAATGTGAACAAGGCCGTGTATATATCGCTGCTCTTATCAAACTTGGGCCTGACGTTCTTATCAAATTGTAACGCCTAGGTGAAGGGAATATCACCCCATGCATCAACCGCAATAGAGAACATGAAGGCCTGGCATATTTTGGCTATTCCTGCGTACCTGGGGCTCTTGTCCTGGGTGAGTTCCCGTAGTTTCTGCAAATCAGAAAGAACATCACCCCATACGCCACCACGCCAGCAATTGTTCAAATCTGTAGCTGTAACATTGTAGCGACCATATTCAACCGTCTGCGTACCAGCGTTTCCACCACCGGTGAATTGCTGTACCCATTCCGATGAGAATCGGTGAATATCAGAGCCCATGTGAAACGCTATCTCGGTTGTGGCCCCCGCAAGAATTGTTTTGGCAGGAGGACCCGTTGTACTGTTAGGATTAACGTTTACATTCAAAAATTCATCGCATGCACTAACTAAAAATAAAAGTGCTGCAAAGCTTATGATTTTATTAGTTCTTTTTTTCATATCATTTAAGATTAAGGCTGTTAGAAGGTTACTTTTATAAGAGCCCCATACGTTCTGGTTTGTGGCAAGCCATTAAACTCCAGACCTTGGGAGTTGCTCTGTCCCTGCGCATTCACTTCAGGATCGATGTGAGGAGTGTTGGGTGCATACAGCCACAAATTCCTTCCATTTAGTCCGATATCAACTCTTCCAATAAACGTCTTCTGAAAAAAACGCTGGGGTAACGAATAGTTGATAGAAAGTTCACGCAAGCGAACCCACGAGCCGTCAAACACGACGAATTGTCCTCTGCCAAATCCATATAGATCCTTAAAATAGTCTTGGGCGTGGATCTGGATATTATTTTTGGTACCATCCGCCAGCACTCCATCATGGATATAGCCTTTTTCCCTGTCTTGAGTATCTGCTCCTGCACCATTATTTTCAATATCACTGACGTTGCGGGAATAAATATCACCGCCATACCGAATATCAAGCAATGCAGATACAGAGAAACCTTTATATGAGAATGTGTTGGTTATACCCGCAAACCACAATGGATTGGGATTGCCGATGATTTGGTTATCCAGAGCGGTCTGCAAACGACCATTTGTGTCTACCAGTAATTTCCCCGTGGTTGATTCGCGTTGAAATACAGAACCAAAGAGTGTGCTGTAAGGCTGTCCTACAATAAGTCGTGTACTGGGTGTGGTAAACCCACCAAGCGTAACCTGCGTCACTCCAGGGGCAAGACTCGTTACCTTGGTCACTATTTTGGTCCAGTTAGCCGAGATATCCCACCTGAATCCATTGGCTTGATATGGAGTTGCACCGATGGCTATTTCCCATCCTTTTGATTCCGATGTACCAATGTTTTTTTGCTGGTTCGTGAATCCGGAGGCTGCTGCCACAGGTACCGCGAAGATGATGTCGCGACTGTTGTTCTTAAAGTAATTCACGTCAACGGTAATTTTACCGTTGAAGAATCTTAAATCGGTGCCTACCTCCATGTTATCATTGAATTCAGGAGCGAGAGCCGGATTTCCGCCTGTATTATTCAAGGTTTGGCCGAGCTGTCCTCTGAAAGGAAACAAGATATTCGGACCAAATCCGTCGGCCGGGCCTGTGCGGCTATAGTAGGTGTCTGTTGAATAGATGGCTGCCTCGCGCCCGACACTTGCATAATTGGCCCTGATCTTGGCAAAAGAAAGTACACTGTTGTCCTGAAGAAAAGGTATCAATTCTGTCAGCACAACACTTGTTGTTATGGCAGGATAAAAGTAAGATCTTCTCTGGGGACCAAAGGTCGATGACCAATCATTTCTTCCCGTTAACCCAAGAAAAATAGAATTCTTCCAGTCCAGGGAGATATCAGCAAAGACTCCAATCAATCGCTGTTTTGAAACCGTTCCGAAGGGAGAGAAATTAAGGGTATTGGTAATGTTATTCAGGCCTACGATTTGAATATCCGTACCAGTCGCACCAATGTCCCTCGTCTTCCGTTGATTGATTTCATTACCTACAAATGCCCGGACACCGAAATTATTATCCATAAACCTTTTATTGAGCGTCACGGTGGCATAAGAACTTAACTCTGACCGGTTAAATATTTCATCTTGAATTGCGCCCGTGAGACTGGCAGCACTGCCGCCCTTAGAAGTTTTGGCATTGATCACTTTGTATTCCTGTGAATAAGTATCGGTACCGATTCGATAGGTCGCGGTCAACCAAGGTTTTATATCATACGACATGCTTATGTTTCCGATGATCCTGTTTACCTCTTCATTGGAGGTGTTGAATTTCTCCGTAAAGAATGGATTATCATCGGGCCCAAACGCCGTGTTTTGTGTGGTTAAATCTGTTGCCGTAGGGAGGCCTGTTTGGCCCGGAGATCTTTGTGTTCCATCCGGAAGCACATATGGATAATTGTACCAGTCGAACGACTTTGGTAAAATCCAATTGGAGAAGAAGGGATTCGAACGTTGGTTTCCCTGCTGTGTTCTGGCCGTTCTCGTATTTGTATACGTAGCATTAACGGTTGCCCTAAATCGATCCGTGAATTGAGTGGTCCCGTTGAATGTAAAATTGTTTCTGGTCAATTCATTATTGGGCAATATCCCCATGTCGTGAAGGTTACCATACGAAACATAGTAGGTAGACTTATCCGATCCTCCTGAAAAAGACACATTATTCTGGAAAGTCCGACCTTGGTGAAATAGGTTCTTCACGTTATTTGGATACGCGGTCAAGGCTTCCTGCTGGCCACGGAAGTTGGTTACATTTTGTCCGGCAATTTTTGGGCCCCAGCTGTTTAGCTCATTCGCAGGATTAAAAACACCATATTGACCTTGGCCATAAACGTTCTGATAATCCGGGAATCTGTTTACCTCCGAAAAGGTCACTCCTGAACTGAAGTTTACCGTATTTTTACCTTTCCCTTTTGTTCCTTTCTTGGTCGTGATAATGATGGCACCGGCAGCTGCTCTTGATCCATACAATACTGCAGCGGACGGTCCTTTTAGAACCGACATTGTTTCAATATCATCCTGATTAAGGTCGATCCCGCGGTTTGAATTGGAAACTCCGGACTGTAAGCATTTGCTCCACCACCGTTGTCAATAGGAATTCCATCCACCACAAAAAGAGGCTGGTTCGAACCGTTAAATGTAGTTTGGCCGCGTATAAAGATGCTGGATGAAGATCCTACCATTCCATTGGATCCTTGAATGCGCACCCCTCAATATTTCCTGTGTTTGCATGCCAATGAATGAGAACATCAAGCTGCCGCCTGTAGCGGGAACATTCAATTTATAGTTGCCGTCAGCGTCGGTAACTGTTCCATTGGTAGTTCCCTTCAGTACTACGTTTACGCCAGGTAAAGTTGATCCATCCTCTGGGGAGGTCACCTTACCCGAAACCACTCGTTCCTGCGCCCACGCTGTCGTGAGGGCAAAAACGAATGTGAAGCACACT
>JANXYC010000076.1 GCA_025350305.1 Cyclobacteriaceae bacterium
AACAGCTGCATTCGGCATAAACATCAGAGCAGCTGAAGCAAGGATTGAACCTGCCAGAAAATAGGGTCTTCTTCTTCCCAAAGCCGTCCAGGTTCGGTCGCTGAAGTAACCAATGATTGGCTGGACGATCATACCTGTTAGCGGCGCGGCCAGCCAGAACCAGGAGAGATGCTCTACGTCTGCACCAAAGGTCGTAAGGATGCGGGAGGCATTTCCATTTTGTAAAGCAAACCCAAACTGGATGCCAAAAAAACCAAAGCTCATGTTAAAGATTTGCCAAAAGGCGAGGCGGGGTTTAGTCATGCTCATGAGTAGTGATTAATGACTTGAGGTGCACACAATATTTTTTTTACCTCTTTTGTTAATTGCGAATGTCTACAATATCAAACAGATTGCCAATCGGGGTCCAGAGTAATCATCTTGGATTTTGGCCCCATCGGAGCCTTCTGTTTTGAATCAAAATGATACGATTTGAATAACCTGTTCTCCCAGATTATTCGCTGGCTGCGTTTTTCCAACAAAAACTCATCACCACGAGATTTCAATTCGCTCCGGTGAGTAGTTGCCGTGCGAAATGATAACTTCTTCTTCTCCCATGCTGTCGGGGTCGTTGATCGGGTCGTACTTTTCAAGTGGAAGGAAAAATGAATTCATAATCGTCTGACAATTTTGCATTTGACCATTGATATTGATTTGTTGAAGCTTGTCAAATCCATGAAGCACCAACTTCATGTGTTTTAACAGGCTGCTGAAATTTCCCGCTTGCTTTTCAACTATGATTTTGTTGGTGAAGGGAGAGAACCGAATCATCCGTTTGGCAAAGTCACCGGATTCAAATTGATAACTCACCCCATCGTCTTCATAAAATTCGAAATGCGTTTCACTGGATCCATGATAAATATGGAGAATGAGTTCTTCTACCTTTTCTTTTGTATGCTGAACAGGTCGTTGCATGGGCAGGATGGCGCCACCTTTTACATACACCGGAAGTTTGTGGATCGGACTTTCTACGATCACCTCCTGATTACCGTGGTATTTCTTTCCGTCGAAAAGATAATACCAATCGCCTTCTGGAAAGAAGACTTTGACATATTCCTTCTGACTCTCCACGGGAGCTACCATGATAAATGGGCCAAACAAATATTGGTGATGAAACTGGCCGTTGTACACGCGATGGTCATGTGTGTAATCAAGCGCGAGAGAACGCTGGACAGGCATTCCGGTTTGTGAAGCTTCGTAAAATAGTGAATATATATAGGGGAGGTTTTGATAGCGGAAGCGAATATAATTTCTGGAAATCTGTTCCACTTCTTCTCCAAATGACCACGGCTCTGAATCTTTGGTGTTGATCATCGTGTGGCCCCTGAAGAAAGGAGAGAATGCTCCGATCGAAATCCACCGGGCAAAAAGTTTTGTGCTGGCTTCACCGACAAACCCGCCTACATCGTACCCCGCAAAGGCGACCCCGGTCAGACCGAGACTGTTAACCAACCGGATACCCAGCATCATATGCTCATCGTATGAAACATTGTCACCGGTCCAAACAGCAGAATACCGCTGCACTCCTGAATAGCCTGAACGAGTTAAATTGAATGGCCGCTTTCCATTAAGAAGGCTTTTGGCCGCCTCAAACGTGCTGCGGGCCATTTGAAAGCCGTAGAGGTTTCTCGCCTTGCGCGATGTGCCCTTTAATCCATCAAAATCAAATTCAAGATTATCAGGCAGCATATGCCCCCAGGTGGCGATCTCGTTCATGTCGTTCCAATAGCCCTCCACGCCTAGGGCAGAATAGCTTTTCAGCTTTTCTCTCCACCATTCACGGGTCTTTGGGCGGGTAAAATCCGGAAAATGACACCAACCCGGCCAAACCTGGCCAGCATAATTTTCCCCATCCGGATATTTTATAAAAACATCTTTTTTCAAGCCATCATCATAGGGTTCGTAGCCCTTTTCAGTTTTGATTCCTGGATCGCACATCAGTACAACTTCAAAGTCACGAGACTTCAGGTTATCAATGAGGGATTTCGGATCGGAAAAGTTCTTGGCGTCCCAGGTGAAGATTTTATACTTATCCATGTAGTGAATATCCAGCACGATGGCATCGGCAGGTATTTCCTTTTCACGAAATGTATTGGCGATACTTAACACTTCTTTGTCAGGATAGTAGCTGTAACGACACTGCTGATACCCGATACTCCATTTTGGAGGCAATTGAATACGGCCAGTAAGCCAGGTATAATGCTGGATGATTTCAGCCACTGATTGTCCCTGGATAAAGTAGTAATTCATTTCGCCGGCATCGGCAGAAAAGCTCGAGAAGCGATTGTTGGAGGCGCCGAAGTTGAAGAAAGCCTTATGAGAATTGTCAAAAAATATTCCGTATTGCAAATTTGAATGCAGGCCAATATAAAATGGCATACTACAATACAAGGGGTCTGCCCCGGAATGATAGGCGTACGCATCTGTGTTCCAATTCTGATAACCCGCCCCCTTTCTATCCAGGGGACCGGTCTTCTCACCCAGGCCGATAAATCGTTCACCAACCTGGAGCTTTTTGTAACAAGTTATTTGTTCGCCGATCCAGGAGGTGCCCAGGCCAAGGTCGTCTTCATTTAGGACTGTACCTTCTGAATTTCTAAAAACAAGGGAGACATTCTGTTTTAAGAGCGTGAGTTCAAGCTGTGCACTCTTCATTAATAGACAGTCGGGTAGTTCCTCGAACAAAAATTTTGTTGGGGATGGGGTTGCTGAAATAGCATAAGAAAAATCTTCAAAAATTTCAGAGGAGGAGATGGTGACCTGAATGATCGAATCCGAAAAGGCCTGCACCCGGATAAATCCTTCATCAGTTTTCCCGACGAATCCATTTTCTGTTTTTTGAAACGACTGGAGGTGTCCCAATCTCCTGCTTAACCTTGATTGCATGTAGTGTGATTTGCTTAAAAGGTGCCAATTAAGCTCAATGGAAAATACTTAGCTTATAAATCCTGATTTAAAAATTCAGAAAACGATTGCGTTTACTTTTTGCGGGCTCCCTTTCTGATAGAGGAGTCTCTGACAATGAGCTTTGTTTTCAGAATCTTGGTTTCGGGCTGGGGCTCCTGGTCTTTGTCTCCAGCTTCAATCTGCCGGATGAGCAGGCGAGCTGCTTCTTGTCCCATTTCGAAGCCGGGTTGGTCAACGGTGGTTAAAGAGGGTTCGATTAATGATCCGTATGACCAGTTGCTGAATCCCACAAGACCAATATCTTCTGGAATTCTCAACCCCTTTTCTTTGATCGCCATCATGGCCCCTATTGCCATCGGGTCATTGTTTGTAAAGATTGCATCAGGTGGGTTGGCCATCGCGAGGAGCTTTTTGGTGGCTCGATTACCATCTTCCTGGCTTCCGGAAGGGCATTCCTGAACCATGGACTCTTTAATTTCCATTTTATGCTCCTTCAGTGCGTCAACATAGCCTCGCTTCCGGTCTTCACTTATGATAAGCCCCGGAGCACCTTCTAAATGAGCAATTCGTTTGTACCCTTGCTCAATTAAATGTTCAACCGCCTCTTTGGCCCCCACATAATCATCGACGATTACTTTGCTAGTGTTAGGATTGTTATATATCCGGTCATAAAACACAATGGGAACGCCCCTGGAAATAATTGATTCAATGTGATCAAAGTTCTTTGTTTCACGTGA
>JANXYC010000140.1 GCA_025350305.1 Cyclobacteriaceae bacterium
AACAGCGGCAGAAAGGCAAGGACTATCCAAGGGGGTTGAGTCATGGCGTTCATTTGTTTGGTAAAGACAAGGTTAATTTAGCAATTCTTTCCCAACCTGGTGATTCTTTATCCAAATCCGACTTGCTGAATTTGAAATGGGATAAAAAAAGAAGACCCGGCTGGTCTTCTTAAAAGTTAAATAACACATAGGAAATTTTACTTTTTTGCCCAAATTTTGACGTAAGGTTCTTACCGGTTGAAGATTCCAATGATCATGAACGCGAGAAAAAGCAATTCCTGATAGTATCTGGCCGCTTGTCTTTTAATGTACTGGAAATTATTTGCGATTTTTTTCATAAGCAGTCTTATCATGTTTATTCCCGGAAGATTGCTTGGGCACTTCTCTAAGCCTTTGCTTCATATGACTCAAAGAAGTATCCGTCTGTCCAGTTAAGTCGCGTCCTACTTTCTCCTCTTCTTTTGCTTTTGACTTTTTAAAAAGAGAGCCGGTTGTACGTTTTCCCTTCGGCAACGGACCGACGCCATGACTATCAACTGCTGACTTTTCCATAGGATGATTATTTATACAACGGCATACTAACTAATTCTGTGCCATTACGGGCCGGTTATCCGTGTATGTATTAAGTAGCGGACAGCAGCTCTTGTAAGTCTCTATGAGGAGCAACAGGTCAGCAAAAAGGTGCGTGATGAGGGTTGTAGTGTGGACAAAATTCCCCGATTGGCCGGTACAATTCATGATCTACCCATCACTTGTTCGTTATTCAGGGATGGCACATATTCTGCAATGAGAAAAGATGTACAGTGGTAAATTTCCCTTTATTCACAAAGAGCATCAACGAAACGGCGCATTAGTGAATTTTCAGATGTCTCCAATTAATCCACCTTAGATAATTGAATTTATGAACACCAACCGACTTTCCGAAACACTTACTGCGGCATTGAATGAGCAAATGACTAAAGAAGCACATGCTTCACAAATTTATTTGTCATACGGCGCCTGGGCCGACAACCAGGGCTTTGGTGGCATTGCCAATTTTCTCTTCCGACATGCCAACGAAGAGCGTAATCACATGATGAAGATACTGGAGTACATCTTAAAAAGGGGTGGTACTGTAAACGTGACCGCCATTCCTGCTCCTCCTGCAAATCCGTTAAACGTGCACAATTGTTTTGAGAAAGTATTTAAACACGAAGTAGAGAATACTACCGCTGTTTATAAAGTGGTCAAAATGAGTTTGGAGCAGGAGGATTGGGCCACTTGGAATTTTATGCAGTGGTTTGTAAAAGAACAAACGGAGGAAGAAACGCTGGCACTCGACTTGTTGGATAAGATAAAAATTGCCGGTGGTGAAAAGGCCAATAGTAATTCTATCTATTCCTTAGATCGTGATCTGAAATCCACACCCGACGATGCTACCTTGGCCCAGGAAGCAACGACTGAAAAACCTTAACGATTTAATTTTCAACGAGCCCGGTTGTAAACAACTGGTAGCTCGTTTTTGAAATTTTGACGTTGTTCCATTTGCCGATTGTACGTATACGCCTGTCAAATAAAAGGTCTCCACGATTGGTGTAACGCTTGTTAAGAATATCCTGAATTACCCAGAAGCCATCTATTTGCAGATCGCCCGATGTTACCATAACCGTATCGCCATAATTGAACTGCCCGTTCCATCGTTTTAAAAAATTTCTGGACAACGCAAGCCAGCGCAACTCCTGTCTGAAAAGCTTGGCCGTATCGATTTTGCGGTTGCTAGCAGTAATTAGGGGTGTATCATCACATTGACGCGTTGTGGGATTGTAGATCGTCAATGTTTCAAGAACAATACTGGTTTCCAGGGGAATGTAGATTTTATTACTCATTCCACGGGTGTACGACCCAATGATGGGTGTTAATATCATCACCGTGGAGAGCAGTAAAATAAATAACAAGCGTTTCATAAGTAATCCAACTAAACATCAAACCCGTCACTATATTTTTAAAAATACCATGCCGTATGAACGGCCTCTTTTAATAAACGCGTATGGAAGCATGATTTCGAGTTGCCTTCACCGAAGTTGGATTTGATACTTTAGGATGGTAGTGTTGAGAAAAATTTTCTACGATTTATATCATTAAATACTGACAACCACTCAAAGTCCATGGACGGCTATTCATTGACAGAATCAGCATATACTGCCTTACGATGCTCGGCATCAGCGTTGTTCCTATCTTTAGGAAAAAGGTGAGATTATGAGTGCTGCATTGAAAAATAGAAACAGAGCTGTCATTACTTCAATCAGCTTGTATGTAGAAGATTGGGTAGCTTTTAAGCAAAGCATTGCTAAGCTTGTTGAATTTGCAGAGCATCATGAAGTATCCTATATCCTTGGCAATCATATTGAAATGTCGTCGTCTCCCGGAGTAGATTATCCTACAGGCTCTACCTTCCAGCCGGACGAACATAAGCTTCCCCTGGCCATTGAGGATTTGCGAACGCTCCAGCGAACCCTTGACGAGCTGGGCGATACACCCGTTCGCGAAGTCCACGATACGTTCATCATTTCGCCTAAATGAAAAGTTTATCTTGA
>JANXYC010000202.1 GCA_025350305.1 Cyclobacteriaceae bacterium
TGATAAGTAAGAATCATCTTCCAAACATCCACAATGCCTTTGTTCTCCCGGGCCGATACGGCAAATACCTTCGGTGTCCAGCCGGATAATGAAGGTGGTTGAAGATGCAAGGCACTTAATGCATCCGCCTTTGCTTGCAACGATGCTTTTATATTTTCTCCATCCGTTTTATTGATGGCAACACCATCGACCGTTTCCATGATCCCTTTTTTGATTCCTTGCAATTCATCACCAGCACCACCGAGCATGAGAAGCAGAAAAAAATCAACCATGCTGCGGACGTATGTTTCGGATTGACCAACCCCCACCGTTTCAACTAAAATGACATCGAAACCAGCGGCCTCACACAGTAAAATAGTTTCACGTGTGTGATAGGAGACTCCACCGAGAGCCAGACTGGTGGGTGTGGGACGGATAAAGACATTTGGGTTACGGCTGAGACGTTCCATCCGAGTCTTGTCGCCGAGGATGCTACCTTTTGTTTTTTGGCTGCTTGGGTCGATCGCCAATACGCCCACATTTTTGCCTTCGCCTGTTACGAGTTCACCCAAAATCTCGATGAAGGTGCTTTTTCCTACGCCGGGTACGCCCGTAATACCAATGCGAAGTGATTTACCAGTGTGGGGTAGTAGCTTTTTGAGAAGTTCCTCCGATGTTTTCCTGTCGTCCTCCAGCGTACTCTCGACGAGCGTAATGGCCTTTGCCAGGAGGGACCTGTCGCCCGCCAGGATGCCATCGTACAAGAGGGTCACACTCATTTTTGGACTAATAAAGGAGGGCATCGGCCAGGTTGATTTACAAAGCTAAATTTTTAATTTTACCCAGCCTCACCCGCATTGGCATGAAAAAATTTTGGTTTCAAAGCTTTACCATCACGGTCTTTGTGTTTTTTATGCTCTGGGGTGCCAATCAGGTGACAGACTTAAACCTTTTCCAGGCATTTGATTCGATGGGTCAGGCCTTGAGAGATTTTGAACTTACAGATTATGCCTTCTCCAAAATTAGACCTGATCCAGATGTTGATCAGCGGATTGTCTTAGTGAATATTGCCAACTTACCGAGGAGGGACGTCGCCCGACAAATACTCATGATCAGTCAATTTAAACCACGTGTTATTGGCTTTGATGGTTTTTTTAATTGTGAGGGCGGCCTTCGAGATACCCTCAATTGCCCACAGTTATTAGACACGCTTGGAAACCTGATGTTGAGTAGTGCTATTCAGGGGGTTCCTCGGTTTGTGCTTGCCACCAAGTTATTGCAAACAGATTCATTGGCAAAATTTGATTCCAACGATGCTGACTCGCTGGAATACTCTGACCCACTATTCAATGACTATGCAAAACATGGTTTTGTAACACTACCTACGGATGCTACCTATCAAGAGGATGTTAAACTATGCCGTTCAATTTATCCCCGGCGTGTAATTCATGGGAATGAGGAATTGGCTTTTTCAGTTCAAATTGCCATGCAATACGATTCCGGTAAAACTAAGAAGTTTCTTGCGAGGGGGAATGATGAAGAACTAGTCAATTTTAAAAGGAATATCGAAGTCAGACAATTGCGTCTTAATAGCTTGAAAAATGATGAGACTACAGCAACTAATTTTGGAACATTATACTATGTGGTGGATGCAGAGGAGATGTTAAAGGGCGATGTATTGCCTGAATTATTCAAGGATAATATTGTTATGATGGGTTTCCTGGGAGACTATGTGGGAGAAGCTTCGTGGGAAGATAAGTTCTTTACGCCACTAAATAAGAAGGTAGCCGGTCGGGCTAATCCCGACATGTTTGGATTGATCGTACATGCCAATGTCGTGTCGATGATATTGGACGAAGATTATATTGACACAATTGCTGACTGGGCAAAATATTTGATTGCGTTTCTGGTATGTCTTTTAACAGTTGCATTGTTTATCTGGATAGATCAAAAACTACCGATGTGGTTTGATGCTGTTTCTGTCCTCATTCAACTTGTGGAACTTCTCATTATTTCCTCTTTCATAATATATGCATTTGTGACGTGGAATTTGAAACTCGACCTGACCGTCGCAATTGGGGTTTCTGCTTTGGTAGGCCCCTGTTATGATATTTTCAAGAGCCTCCAGATAGAGATAACCAGAAGGCTTACCAAAAGGAGGTGGAGGAAAGAGACATTAATCCCCTAAATAAAAGATAGCCTGGAGGCTTACCAAACGCAAGCCAGCGGAATTAACACCTAGAGTTTTGGCACGATTTTTCAGTATATTCGTAGAGTGAAATCATTCCAAATTCATTAAACGGCCTTATCCAGGCTTCTTCAGAGGAATTAGCTTAGTACAACCAATTAATATGACATTTAAAAATCAATTTACGCTTATGAAAAAGGGCAGGATTCTATTAGGAATTGGCTTTTTCTTATTAACCATCTCAAGCTATTCGCAAGATTATGCTTTTAAAGTATTAGCCAATAAGGGAGCCAATGAGTACAAGTCAGGCGATGGATGGCAATCAGTTAAGACAGGAGCCAGCCTCAAATCAGGCGATGAGTTAAAGGTTTCTGAGAACTCATACCTTGGATTGGTCCATGCCACCGGCAAACCCCTGGAATTGAAGCAAGCCGGTAGTTATAAGGTCGCTGATTTAGCTGCCAAAGTAAGCGGTGGT
>JANXYC010000209.1 GCA_025350305.1 Cyclobacteriaceae bacterium
TTTGTAAGCGGCCATGGGAGGATTCCCTTCAGTTAGTTTCCAGAAGATTGCGCCATCGCTTTCATGACGCACGGTGATGGCTAAAAAATTGGCAGGCCTTGGGGCGAGCGCTACTCCGGCGGCACCATTTCCTTTCCCCTTATCACCGTGACAGATCACGCACATCGACTCATAGATTTTTTTTCCTTCTGCGGCAAAGGTGGAACTTCCGCTGTATGGATTAATTACTTTATCTGCACTCGCTGGGGCTTTCCAAGTTGATGCTTGGGAAAAAACCAATGTTGAAATTGAGATGAAAAGTGCTGCTAGTACAAAGACTATTTTGTTGCGCATCATATGATTTTATTTGATTAATCAAATATATTTGAACAAGCTCGGCTAGTTCCTGATTCGCATCAGATGAATCAATGACTTTTGTCATGTCAAGATCATGATTCACTTTTTTTTGTAAAAAACTCAACGCACTTATGACTTTACTGTGACGTTTTTTAAACAGAAAAAGCGAGTTTAGCTAGATGGTCATAACGAAGAACATGGCTATTTACAGTATGATTCAATCGGGACTTGAAGCTAAAGTCGGGGAACATTATCAACCTACCTACGTGGAAAATCCGGTGTAATTGACCACCTAATTCCGGATCAAACTGACCACCCTAAGTTGCTCCCAAAAAGTGAATGTTTTAGAGGTCATTTCTCTGGTTATAAAATTGGTTAATTATTCTTTGTCTTCTGCATCTTTTTTATTCCATTTTCTGCGTAGCGATTCGCCCGTCAATACCACCCTATGGGCGTTATGAACAATTCGGTCTAACACTGCATCGGCCACCGTCTTTTCCCCGATGATATCGTGCCACTGTTTAACGGGTACTTGTGAGGTAAATATAGTAGATCGTTTGCCATGTCTGTCTTCAATGATTTCTAAAAGAGTTAACAGGTTGCTTAAGAAATCTTTTGAAGGATTTATTGAGTCGGTTCCATCTTATTCTTCGCTAGCGGTGTTCTTTGATTATTTGAAAGTAAAGTCGGTGGTGAAAGAAGGTCAAGCGCCTTTTGATTTCATCAAGGGATTTCTGGAAAGGATGATTGACCAGCCAGCAAAGGATGTTGAAGAAGCAAATGTTGTTGTCAAATTGCCGGTGTTGTATGATGGTGATGATCTAGACTTCGTAGCTCAACAACATCAACTCAGTCGTGATGAAGTAATTTCAATACATACAGCAAAACAGTATCGCGTTTTTATGATCGGTTTTTTGCCGGGGTTTCCTTACATGGGAAGTGTTGATGAACGGATTGCATCTCCTCGTAAAAATTCCCCTCGCACAGTGGTCCCCGCTGGCAGCGTTGGGATTGCCGGAATACAAACAGGAATTTACCAGCAAGTGTCGCCCGGAGGTTGGCAGTTGATCGGGCGCACACCGATGAAAATTTTCGATGTCAAAAAAGAATCACCTTGTTTGTTGAAGCCGGGTGATGCGGTGAAATTTTACTCGATCGACAAAACTGAATTTGAAAAACTGAATGAGTATTAAAATTCTGAAGCCTGTGATGCTGACCACGTTGGTGAGTGATGGGAGAGAAGGCTTCCGTAGTTTAGGCATTGGACCTGGTGGCGCGATGGATAACTTTGCAATGCGTGTTGCGAATTATTTAGTTGGCAATGAGCATACGGCTGTAATTGAACTAGGCTACTCCTCAGCCGAGATTTTATTTCAGCAAGATCAATTGGCTTGTGTAACCGGAAAAGGCTTTACTCTTCTCGCTGACGAGCAAGAAGTTTCTTTGTGGAAGCCCTTTAAGTTAAAGGCGAACGCGGTATTAAAAATAATTAAATCTGCACCGGGCGCTTGGGCTTACCTTTCAGTGCATGGTGGATGGAAAGCGGAAACATGGCTTGGGAGTACAACGACTAATTTGAGTGCGGGTGCTGGAGGATTTTATGGGAAGGCTTTGCAAAAAAATGATGTTGTTGAATGGAACGGAAACAAGTTTCAAATTAACGAAACCAAAGTTTTGCCCTGGGGAATCTCAATAAATGAATTAAATGATGTGTACTCTCCGGCCAGCGAAATCAGATGCATGCCTTCGATCGAAACAGATTTGTTATCGCCTCAATCAAAGGGAAAATTTATTTCTGATGAATTCATTATCTCAAGTCAAAGCAACAGAATGGGTTATCGTTTGAAGGGTTCTGCGCTTTCCTTGAGCGAGCGAATCGAAATGATTTCATCACCAGTTGATTTTGGAACGATTCAACTTTTGCCTGATGGAAATCTGATTGTGCTTATGGCCGACCATCAAACTACTGGTGGATATCCTCGGATAGCTTCGGTGATCAAAGCAGATCAGCCCAAGCTCTCGCAGCTCCTTCCGGGTGATAAAGTAAATTTTAAAATGATAACTTCGAAAGAGGCGGAAGTGGAGTTTCTTTCAAGAGAGCAAAAGATCAAGGAGTTGAAAAGGAATTGTATTACTCGATTCAATGATTATTTCAGATGAGCCAATTAACGATTGATCTCAATTGCGATATGGCCGAAGGCATTGGCAATGAAGCGGAATTGATGCCGTGGATCAGTTCAGCGAACATTGCTTGTGGATATCACGCGGGCAACGAAGACTTGATGAAGAGCACCATTGAATTGTGTCAGAATTATAATGTAGCAATTGGCGCTCATCCTTCTTTTCCGGATTGGGAGAATTTTGGACGAACAAATATGAATTTACCACCGGAGCAAGCTTATCAAATTATTGGCGAGCAACTTCACATCCTTTATAAGATAGCTAAACCGCTTGGGGCAAAACTGCATCACGTGAAACCCCATGGAGCACTTTACAATATGGCGGCTAACGATTCAACACTCGCTCATTCAATAGCGAAAGCGGTAAAAGATTTTGATGATCGTTTAATTTTTTATGGACTTTCGCAAAGCGTGATGATAGATGAAGCGCAAAATTTAAACCTTAAAACAGCTAACGAAGTGTTTGCCGACCGCACTTACCAGTCTGATGGTTCTCTTACACCTAGAACTCAACCAAACGCTTTGATTGAAGATGAAGCGAAGGCTTCTCAACAAGCTATTCGATTTGTAAAAGAAAACAAAGTGCAATGCATTACAGGAAAACAATTTCCCTTAAAAGCAGATACCATCTGCCTTCATGGTGATGGAGGTCACGCAGTTGCGTTTGCAAAATTGATTCATGATCAACTGATCAGAGAGAAAATCCAAATCACGTCCATGCAATGAAAAAATCTTTTCTTTCAGGTCCATTGGCAGGTGCGGCATTTCTAATGGCTACCTCTGCTATTGGCCCGGGGTTCATCACACAAACCACGAAGTTCACGGAGCAACTCAAAGGAAGTTTTGGATTTGTGATTTTGATTTCGG
>JANXYC010000247.1 GCA_025350305.1 Cyclobacteriaceae bacterium
AGCGGTATCAGTGTGACGGGCGATACGATTATGCTTGGCAACCAGTATACTAAAAAAGGCAAAATGAGGGCGGGGCTTTCTTATAGCGTGAATGAGGCAGGCGGATGGTCTCCCCCCAAGGCCATAATAATTAAGAATGACTACAATCTTTCTGAACATGGTAGCGCTTTCGTTTCAAAGAAAGCATCCGTGATCATTTCTGCCATAGAACGCGAAGAAACCTATGGAGACAGGGACTTGTATGTTAGCTTCTGGGTTGGCGGAGAGGCCACGGAACCAGTGAACATGGGTCGTGCGATTAACTCCAATCTTGAAGAATCTTCCCCGTACCTCTCCTGCGATGGGAAAACGCTCTACTTTGCTTCCAAGGGTCATCACGGTTATGGCGGCTACGACATCTACCTTTCCCACCGCCTGGATGAAACATGGACAAACTGGAGTGAGCCAGAGAACCTTGGCCCTGTCGTGAATGGTCCCAAGGATGAAGAGTTCTTTTGCATCACACATTGTAAAAAATTCGCATACTTCTCCAAGCAGGTCAGTGACATAAACACAGATCTCTATAAAATTCCAATGACTGAGCTCTTTGGGCCCGCTAAAGCACTCTTTAGATAATTATAAATCAGATTCTAGTCTTGACTCAGCGGGTAAACCCAGCTGCGTCAAGATTTTGTTTTTACAGAGTACTACGTAGCTTGCACAACAAAATTAAAATTGTGGCGTACTTCGTTGATTAATAATGTCGAATATCAAAAGTCATGTTGTCTAAGTAATGAGCGAAGTAGTATGAGATAAATCCAGTTGGCATTGATTTTTTCAAATATCATCCGTACTCAAAATACCATAAAGCGTTCAAGATGAATCTCAAATTGATTATCTTGCTAATAAGAGGGTGTAATCAGTTAATCGAGCAAAGAAGGTGATGAAAAAAGTGATTTGCTACTGTCTCATTTTTTTCTTCTTCGCAAGCTGGAAGCTGATTCCAGAGGACGCGGAGATAAAGAAAAAACTGCAAGACTACTTTTTTGATCTTTCCCTCGACGCTAGTTTTGAAGGTGTGAAAGAGCAGCTTACCAACAATCCCGATTTTAAATTATATTCAGATCCAAACCGGGATGTGAATGCTTCCATCATTGGAAGTATTTCCAGGAATAAGCACCTCAACCCGAATGCTATCCGCAATCAAATAGTAATTCAGTTCATACCGCAAGCCAACCGGGCAAAAGAAAAAGTCTCATTTAAGTGGTCGATCGACTACAGACTGGAAGATTTCGTGCTGGCAATCAACGATTGCGAAAGAATACGATCAGACTTCAAGCCATTTTTTGAAGATTTCAAAGAAACGAAGGAAATAGGTTATCACCAGGAACAAATTGAGTCGCTGTATATGAAAAAAGGAGCTATGAAGGTCGCTATACGCATGCTGAAATTCAACAATTCCAGCCATACTGTTTCGTTGGAATACCATGAGATTAGAAAAAAGAAACAGAAAAAATAACCTGGTCTTTATTAAGAGCATCTCTAAAAACCTTGCCTTTTATGGCCTCAACCCGTCAGAGAAGGGTACAAGGGAGTTTTTTAAAGACGCCCTTTTAATTGCCTTTCTGAGGAACCGTTATGTCTGGTAAATTGCTAAAAGGAACTACTAAAAATGAGGCTTGCGCCTCTCCCGAAAAGCCTGCATCTCAGCTGCAGGCGCAGGGAAGACGTGAATTTTTTAAAAAAATCTCTGCGCTGACAATTGGAGCAATGATCCCGCCCTTATGGGCAAATTCGGTTTCCGCTGACGCCCGGCACCGTCGCGAAATATTCAATAGCAGCGCTGTGCAACAAGGTAAGGCCAGTATAGCAACGATTTTACATACGGCTGATATTCACGCCCAGGTGTACACCCACGATGAGTTTTTTGTGGAAAATGGGCAGGTGCTTTATAAAAAGCGGGGTGGTTTTGCCGTGCTGAAAACAATGCTGAACAAGCTCCGGTCTGAAAACCCAGGCAATACCCTATTGATCGACGGTGGAGATTGCTTTCAAGGCGGTGGATTAGCAGCGCTCAGCCAGGGAAAGGCAATCATTCCGCTGATTAATGACATACGCTACGACTTGATGATTCCCGGAAATTGGGAAGTAGCTTATAAAAAAGAAATGATGCTGCAGGATTTGAATGGATATACTGCTGCGAAAATATGTGCAAACATGTTTCACCAAACAGAAGATTCACTAAACGGAAATCTTATTTTCCCGCCTTATTGGACTAGCACCATTGCCGGAATAAAAATAGGATTTATCGGATACACCGATCCCAAAGTACCAAAACGGCAACCGCCCGCCTTTAGCGTGGGTATCCAATACAACAACCCGATCGATAGTGTGGCCAAGTGCATCACGGAGTTAAAGGAAAAGGAGCAATGTGTGATGGTATTTTTGGTTACCCACCTGGGACTGGCCCAACAGGTGGACTTGGCAAATAAACCGCAGGTGCAGGGGGTTGACTACATTCTGGGGGGTGATACCCATGAGCGCGTACGCAACCCGATTGCCGGAAAATATGCAAAGGTAACAGAGCCGGGCGCCTTTGGCTCCTTCGTAGCGAGGCTGGATCTGGTAATAGAAAATGGCAAAGTCAAGGATAAAACCTATGAATTGCTCGAAGTTGACCCCGAAAAGTACAAAGCAGATTCGCAAATGCTCGCCCTGATCAAAAAGGAACGAGCGCCCTATCTCGAAGAACTTGACAAAGTGATTGGCAAATCCAGGATTCCATTAGTTCGATATTATGTATTGGAGACTCCAATGGATAACCTGATCACGGATGCTATGATGTGGAAATTCAAGCCTGATGTAACCTTGAGCAACGGATTCCGATTCTGTCCACCGCTGGTTCCAGAACGAAAGACAAGGGAGGCGATTATCACGATAGATTATTTATGGAGCATGATACCTATCAATGCCGAAATTAAGTCAGGTCAGGTACCCGGCCAGCAGCTATGGGACTGGCTTGAAAAGGAACTGCACAATGTGTTTGCAAAGAACACAGCAGAACGCCTGGGGGGATGGGTGGTTCGTATGAAGGGAATGCAACTTAATTTTACCATGAACAACGAGCCAGGCCGGCGAATTAACTGGATAAAAATCAATGACAAACCTATTGACCTGAGTCGAATTTATACAGTGCTCACCTGCGAACGGGAAGGAGATCCGGATGACATGCTTTGCCGGTTGGGAAACGTAAAGGAACCGACGCTTCATAACTTCACTATGCACGAGACGCTGATCGAGTACTTGAAAGCGAAATCACCGGTTTCGCCAAGAATAGAAGGAAGAGTTACGGCAACAGATGCGCCCCCCAACCTATTATCACAATTGGAAGGGTATGGATACGAATTTTTTTGATAGTCGAATTCGATGGAGTTATAATAAGATGAGCGTAGGCACACGTCCAAAGTTACCAAGACTACCGAAAGCAGGCGTGCCAGCCGAAACTCAGCGTAGGCGAGCGATGACTTCAATCTCAATCAAAAAATCCGGATTCACCAAAGCCTGTACTCCCACCAGCGTACTCGCCGGAGGACTTTCACCCGATAAATACTTCTTCCTCACTTCCCTGATCACGGCGACATCTTCCAGTTTATAGTTTACCACGTACGTATTCATCTTGACAACATCGGTGAACGTAACGCCGGCAGCTTTCAGACACGTCTGAATATTCTCATAAACCTGCGTGGCCTGCGCACGCAAATCACCTTTACCAACCACTTCTCCTTTCTCATTGGAGGATACTTGTCCCGAAATGTAAACAGTGCCTCCTACGATCACCACATGTGAATAACCGTTAGGCTTGCTCAGACCTTCGGGATTAATGAATCTTCTTTCCTGTTTCTTTTCCTGGGCGATCGCCGTCAGACAAAAGAAACTGAGCACAAAAAATAATACTTTTTTCTTATCCGTTTTGAACGTCCACATGGTTGATGGGTATTAGGTTGACATTAAACTTTTTCACGATCATATTCATGATCGGGTCATGTTTAATTTTTAGCATGATGCGAGCCGTCTGGGCGGTATCGTATCCCATCACGAGCTGGTCAGTAAGCCCAAGGTGCTTCACCGCGTAAAAAAATCCGGCAATGACGTATGGGCCGAAAGGTGTGTAGGGAATATCAAAGGAGCTGCCGGTCATATTAAATACCGTATTTGGCAGGTACTCGCCGCGGCTATCCACTCCCTTTGAGCGTAAATAATATTGTGCAGCAAGCGTCCGTGATGATTGTCGTGGATCACTCATACACAATAGTCCGGCCAAAGGTTTTTGCTTTTGGGATTGGTGGATGAGCACCTCGCGTTTAGTCCGCTCATTTACGACATGGTCACGGATGTATTTTTGCACCGTGTCCCAAAATGGAACAGCCGGCTCCCCATCATCCACGCGTATGAGTGAGTGAATGGAGTAATCCATGATACCACAGGTGATTTCGATGTCGAGTACTTTGAGTTCAGAATCATTGTCAATTGCTTTTTCCAGCAATGTTCGTTGGTGACGAGGATGGGTTCTTAGCAAATCAATGCTAAAAATCCAGTCTCCCGCCAGGTATCCATCGTACGCATAATGCTCCTTGAGTAGTAACTTGATTTTGGTGTCGTTGTCAATCATCATCGGGCCGCCGTCCAGTTCCAAAACGGGTTTTTCTTCTACGATCATCTTCTCGATTTCTATACCAACGCTTGATGCGCCGAGCATACCACAGTTGAGAGGAGATCCGTCGACCACATGCAGATCGTGTACGTGACTAATGTAATCATCGCCTGAATCTTCCGTGAGGTGAGCGTGCGTTTGAATGTGAACGAAGTAATTCACAGGGATGGGTTCAGTCAGACTGCGCTGGGACTGCTCCACGGTGCGCTTGATGTCCATCACCACATCGGGGGTGACAAACGAGCCCGCCGCCCGAACAACATGGTACTCAATCTCGATACCCATTTTTTTAAAATCCTCGCTCACCGTACTCACCGCGTCCAGTTGTACCTGGCTGAGGTCGCGGGCATCGGCGCAGCCAATGAGGATATGAACTTGTTTTTCTCGAATCATTATCGGTCTTGGATTTTGGTGGTTAGCCGTTGGTTTTGGTCTTTGGCTCATGCTAAGATACTATTCTCAGGAAATAAAATAAACGCAGGGCCGCTTTCACATCTTAGGGCACGCTGTCGTCCCGGGACAGGGCTTCGGCGGGCGAGGCTCGTATGGATTTTTTCGTCAATGCAAGTGATCGATTGTATCAGCTTGAAAACAAGACTATCTCTTTCAATTTAATCTTCAATCGAAGATTGGGGGACTGGGTCCACCGTAGCCCGCACGAAGCGGGAACTTGAATTAACGATACTGGTTGGCGAAGCCCGCCTTCGCCCCGGGACGGGGCTTCGGCGGGCGAGGGTGGAGCTGCAGGGACCAGCGCGTTTGATGTGATTGAGAGCGATTGGTTGAAATTGGATTAGAAACTGAGAAATGTTGATGAATGCCTTGTGAGCTGGTTAGGCTGAGAATGGCTTGATTTCGTGTGGTTAAGACGGAATCGTATGTGAGAGTGTATGCAAATAGATTCGATACATACCACGACATGGTTTGTCTGCGTCTGTCGGTATATTGGCATAACAAAATTTACCACCAAGCATTATGCAGCCAGGCAACCAACAGTCGGATGAACATGCATTTTTTGATCAACTGAAGCGGAAGACAGAAATAGCCTATCGCCAAAGTGATGTGTTTATTAGGAATCCCAACTGGTCATATTCCATTTGCGGAACTCCAATGCTTAAAGGGGTTGGCCTATTAGTGGGACTAAATTGGGGCGGTGGTGGCGATGGTGAAATCTTCTCACCACAAACATATCCGGACGGTACTGATGTAAAAACCTATGCATTCATAAAGCGCTTTTTCCGTTATTTGAACAAATATTTAAAAGTTGATGACCCAAAAAACATTAACTATTCAAATTTAAGTTTTTTCAGGTCACCAAAGATGAATGACCTAACTGATAAGGATTGGAATCTTTCGAAGGAACCCTTCCAGGAATATTTGCAATATATTGACCCGCCCTGGATCATACTTGCCTCATCTGGAATTGAACGAGCCAAACTGTCTCTCAGCTTGAGCGATGTCGAGCCTTATACATCAGGTAATAAAGTAATATTTAATGCCTACAAAGCAAAATGCTTCATTGGAGAACGACATATTCAATTATATTCCTTCCCTCATCCAAACGCTAAGGTTCCTGGCTGGATTAGAGATCAATTGTGGGATAAGACATTTTCCTATAAAATTTAACTATGGAACCTACTGATTTACAAGATTTACTAAATGACCTGCCCCCCGCAAAGTCGACTACATTTCTTGACATTTCTGGCTTCCCGAATCGAGAAAATGTCTGGAGCAACATACTATCCTTCTATTTCACCAGAAATGATAAACATCAACTGCATGATATACTCATAAGATCCCTGCTAAAATGCGTGCCGGATCATGATATCCCTTATTCTTCAAATGACACAGTATTCTCACAAAGAGAGGTAGTCACCGCCACAGGACGAATTGACATCGTTTTGGTCTCAAGCAACTATATAATTGCAATTGAAAACAAGACTAAAGCTGAATTGGTTAACCCTTTGATTGAATACGAGAATTTCATTAAAAACAAGTATCATAAAAAACACTATCTTTTTCTCGTTCTATCTATAAATAATGAAACAGCTAATCTTCTCGGTAGTTTCAAGAACGTTAAATACGACGCGCTAGTCAATGAAATTATTGAAGAGCTAAAAGGGTTTTCTCATTATGATATCCAAAATAATACTTACTATCAATTATTTCAATAATTCATTTTAACGATTAAGAAAACATCAAAATATATGAGCGATTCAGAGGTTAATTTTATGATCAAGAACACAGAGAAGTTAAATCGTTTGATTGAACTCGAACAAACTTTTTTTTCTTACCGATTGAAAAAGATGGAAAGTATCTGGCAAGGAGTAAAGGGTGAATTAACTGGGGGTCCGGAGTATGATAGTGATGGAGTTACTTGGATTTTATTTTGTTATACTGTGAATAAGTTCACTCACAAAGTAGAGTGCGTTCTATTTAGAGACGGTATGCTTCAAATAACTATATCAGATAAAATGAACCAAGTAAATGAATCTGAGCTTAAACGTCTTCCGCTTTTTAAGTCCAACCAAATTGATTTTCGTCGAATCAATGGAAGTGGAAAACTAATAATTGCGGAATTCACAATTTCAACGCCGGATGAGGAAATCATCTTGAAGATGAAAGAAATTTTGGAGCAATTTAAAGTGATCCAATAACTCAGACATCCTTTGTCCTACTCCCCCAGTAGTTTTGAAATAAACACTGGGCCATGAAAGCAGTACAAGATTTCCCTGATGATAGGAGAAGAGTTAAAATCGATCCCCAATTATCCAACGTAAGGGTCGCAGACCTTTTTGATACATTCGATCACCGAATGAATATCAGGCGAATCTATTTCGCCTTTTTTCACGCGTTGCCAAATTGCAAAAGCATCAGCGGTATTGATTGCGAACAACTTTTAAAATGGATCGAAGACTCTACTTATCCTGTTACCTTGAAGTGTTCAAATGAAGATTACAGTCAGAAAAAAAATAAGCTCATATACGAGAATATACTGTATCTACTTTCTGACGCTTTAGCCTTGTATATTAATTTTGAAAGGGATTGCGTTGAAGTATTTTTTTCAGATGAAGAAGAAAAGGCTCAGATTTTATTTGAGTCAGTGAGAAGGTTCTTGAAAAGATCTACAGGCTTACATATAAATTTAATTGTGACCGATCGGGAGGGCCTTTCACTAAATGATCTCAAGAGCAAGAAATTGACATTGCAATTGAACGAGAACTATAATGATGATCTTAATGCGCTGCACCCTGACCTCGTTAAGGCGCTCAGAAAAGACAAATCAAATGGCCTTGTCCTGTTTCACGGTGAGCCTGGTACTGGCAAGTCTACCTATATCCGATACCTCGCAGGCTTTCTTAAAAAAAAGGTAATATTTCTTTCACCCCGATTGGCTGGAAAACTAGATGATCCAGGGTTTGCAAAACTGCTAACGGAGAATCCAAACTCAGTTGTCATCATAGAAGACGCCGAAGATTTGCTTATTTCCCGAGATACGTCCAATAATTCTGGAATATCCACACTCCTGAATCTCACAGACGGACTATTGGGTACAAGCCTAGGAATTCAGTTCATATGCACATTCAATACCCCAGTGACTAATATTGATAAGGCACTACTGCGCAAAGGAAGACTCCTAGCGCTTTATGAATTCGGGCCTCTTTCCATCGAAAAATCAGAAGTGCTGTTGACGAAGCTCGGTATAGTTGATTTCATGGTAACGAAGCCTATGACTCTGGCAGACATCTACAACGTTGAAAAGCCAACATTTCTGGTCGAAGCGAAGAGAAGAGCTATAGGATTTAATGCTTGTGTAGCCTGAAAAGAGTTATTTCTTGCCTACGCCATATTTTGTCGTAGGTAACAGGTAGATTTGTTGAAACATCAACACAATGTCAAAACGCGTCTTCTACCTTCGCTATTCGCTGATCATAAAGCGCCTGCAAAAAGCCTCAGCAACCTTTGTTGAGATCAGTGAATTTCTGCGCCGGGAAGCTGAACTTCAGGACTTCTCCATAGAAATAACCAAGCGGACGTTCCAGCGTGACCTGGATGAAATACGGTCCTTATTCAATGTGGATATCCAATATGACTTCTCAAGGAAGGTTTATTCAATTTCAGAGGATTCTCAGAATGATACTAGTCACCGTATGCTTGAAGCATTTGATATGTTCAATGCGTTGAATATTACTGATGACCTATCTAACTATGTGCATTTCGAAAATCGTAAACCGAAAGGAACAGAACATTTCTATGGTTTGCTTCACGCCGCTAAGAATAAACTGGTTATTCGATACAACTATTTAAAGTATGAAGATGATAAAATCACTCAACGAATTGCTGAACCTTATGGCCTGAAAGAATTCAAAGGCAGATGGTACCTAATCGCCAAAGATCAAAAGGACAATACCATAAAAACATTTGGCCTGGACCGTGTCCAGGATCTTGAGATTACCAAAAAACGATTTGAAGCACCGAAGAATTTTAACGCTACTAGTTTGTTTAAGAATTGCTTTGGCATTATCAATCCGACTGATGGAAAAGTTGAAAATATCATTCTATCCTTTGATTCATTTCAGGGAAAATATATTAAGTCTTTTCCGCTGCATGAAACTCAACAGGTATTGGTTGACAATGAAAAGGAGGTTCGTGTTGGGTTATTCTTATATGTCACACAAGACCTAGTTATGGAACTTCTCTCCTTTGGTGAAACGCTGGAGGTTAAAATGCCAGTTGGTCTAAGGGAAATAATTCGCGAAACCGCTAAAGAAATCGTAGTTCAGTATAATTAGCCAAGGCCTCAGTCCCGCCAAGGAGAAATATTGGCGAAGTCAGCCTACGCTCCAAGACAGAGGCTACGACGGATGATGAACCCGCCTTCGCCCCCGATACGGGGTGCTACACGGACAAGTGCTTACAAAAAATGTCTTCTGCCAAACTCACGACCTGAACCGCTTTTCAGGTATTTTTCGAAGGCGTAAGCTTTATACTTGTCGGGGAAATTCAAAGTCAGAATAACGGAAACAGGAAGTCTGGAACTTGTATACTCAACTTGTCCCTTGGTGTGCCTGAGAAGTCGAGATTCAAAATCATTGGTACAACCGGTATAAGTCCTTCCGTCACTGCACATCAAAATATAAACTGTCCATATTTCCACATTCAAATTTGCAACAGAAATTGATCAATGTTTAAATCAAGGGCATTAGGAAAATGAGATCAATTTCAAGGAAATTGTGGTGGACACTTTTGATAACTCAATATCAATTCCAAGCATGGGTGGAGTGCCTCCACCGTAGTCCCGCCGTCTAAAATCTTGATTGAAAGAAATAGCTGGTTGGCGAAGCCCGCCTTCGTCCCGGGACGGGGCTACGGCGGGCGAAGGCTCGTATAGATTTTTTCGTCAATGCAGGTGATAGATTATCAGCTAAAAAACAAAACGATCTTTTTACAAGACGATCTTTTTTAAATTAAATCTTGAATCGAAGACTGGTGGACTGCGTCCACCGTAGCCCGCACGAAGCGGGAACTTGAATTAACGATACTGGTTGGCGAAGCCCGCCTTCGCCCCGGGACGGGGCTACGGCGGGCGAAGGTGGAGCTGCAGGGAATCGAATTATTATTCTAATCCATTGCTAATCAATTGACAAATAATTCCAAACAAGGTACGTGCACCGAATTTCCGCCTTAACTATTCAAATCAAGTTCAGCTAATCCGTATTAAGCACTAAATTATACTTTAGTGTCGCTCAAAGCAATACTAAGAGCGTTTTTTTTAGAATTCCAGGTTTGGATTATGATCATGCTTGGCTATCAAATTACTTCCCAATTCAATCCAGATTTTTGGGAATTTTATTCTTTGCGCTAAAATTGATCAACAAACAATATGGATTTGCATGGAATCTCCAGGTCATTATTTGTAAGGAAATTGCAATCTTGAGTGCGCATTGTCCCTTCCAGGATATCAGTAGTTGGGTACTATCACCCCACCCCCTGGATCATCAAAAATGGGAGTTACAAACTCCTTCCCTTACACTTCTTCTTTCTTTTCTTCGCAATGTTAGCGGTCATCGTCAAGGATCAATAAATCTTATCGCCATCTAGGATCCTTAAAGTTTCTAGATTCATCAAATGCAGCTGAATTTAACTCCTTGCCCAAAATTTTGTTGCCGGCCTTTTTAGGGTGCATTCTAAAATATCGGTTTCTCTCGTCAAAATGTTTGTCTATCGCCGAAGTGCACTCATCAACTGATTGATGGTTGCTGTTATAAATAATGGCCTTGGCCAATCCGCTAAACACAGATTCAATCACGTTTAGAAATTGGGCAGGCGCAGGTAAAGGGGCAAATTCAACAATTGGGTATTTCGAATAATATTGTTGGGGGGATGATTTATTTCCTCTATTCGTTGATAGAGCTTTTTGGAAGCGTGCCAGGACGCTGCATCCCAAGAGAAATGGATTCTCTCTTCCGTGGCGTATTTCTTCAACAGTATCTCAAGAAGTTTGATCATTTCTTCAGTGTCCTTTTTAGTGGAGTAAAAATGGGTAATTTGATTTTGAGAAAGCTCGAGTGCCGCTGTGCAAATGATTCTTCCTTTGCTCATTTGGTTTTGCGGATAGGTTCTTACCTCGCCTTTCTTGACTAAGGATCGGCCTCCCTGAATCTAGACTGCAAATGGTCCAAATTCATCAACCGAAAAGAGCTTTTCATTTGGCTTAAGGGCAGATAAAATGTTAGTGATTTGAACAAGTTTCTCCCGGTAACTTGGATATGGACTTGTAAGTGTCATCAAGGTCAGTTGTTGGGCGCCTTCGTTGTATGGATTTACTCTTCTGACTCATCTCCTTGTTGAAAGAAATGTAGCATCCATATCGTAGTAAAAAACTAAGGATTAAAGGCAGAAAAGCTACATTAATTGTCTGTATAGACAGGCTGTCAATAAATATCAATACCAACAATAGAAAAACAGCAGTTGCGAAATAGTATGAAAGCACCCAATTTAATGGTCGAAAAACAAGAACTCCCGTAAACAGATTTGTTGGCAGAGCCCAAAGCAAATTAAAATTATTTATGGCGTTTGTGTGGTGAGATATCCACCACAATAACACCAGAAACATTCCTACGGCTCCCGAGAACAATAAAAGAACCATATCCAACCATGGAGAAAGAGCGCCCTTTGCCAAATCAAAGATTGATACAATAAAGGTCAGCAAAAGCACTGCCGAAAATACCATCAAAGGGCCTATTATAGTTTTCACGTTATTGACGACAGGTTGAGCACTAGTCAAGTAATTTTTCTCCTTAACAACTGATTTTTTTTCAAATCACCCTTTATCCAAGCCCCAATAAGAGATTTCTTTAAATTTTCAGGGAGAAATAGCAGTTCTTCAGATTCCGGTATTCTATCCAACTGTGCCCCCAGACACATATCGATAAATAACTGACTCCAAGGAAAGTTTGTGGTTTTGTTTCGAACGATTCGCCGCAGCGATTGATTTTTTCCCCAAGTTGTATCGGGAAAAATTATTCAACCTTTTTGTTGGAGAAGTTCCGCAATATTCGTCGAACAATTGCTTGAAAAATAATCATATGCATACTCTGAATTCTGGGGAGACGTTTTCCGTTCAAGATAGTCGAAAATGGATTTTTTCTGGTTGGTCGATAATCGCAGAATATATTCCTCTATTTCTTGTCCAGTACGGTTGTAAGTCAAACGAAATAATCCAAAAGGTACCTTGTCGCACATGTATGAGGGATTTCCCTTTAGAAATTGAAATAAAAATGACTTCCCGGAGGGATTAAAGACTCCGTAACTGTATACATTATCTGAACACGATTGGCACAATGACCAAAAGCATCCGTTATTTCTTTTGCCGGTCCTGCGACAAAAATTATGGATACCCTGATGCTATCGCTAACGTCACTCGGGTGGCAGAGCGCATTATTGAGCAACGGAAGCGTAATAAAAATCAAAAAGTGAATAATGGCACCGCACATTTAGGAAAGTCGGAAATAGTCAACAGTGAATTAATTATTTTTTCAAAACTATTGACTCAATCGGCCAATCGCCAATATTTTCATTCGATCACAAATTGCACTCATTCGGTAAATGTACTATCAATTTATCCGTGTAAATCGTAATACAAATTGAGTTTTCGGTTTTCCGTTATTTATCATGGTGATCCATCGCATAGCTTGTAACTCAAACTTGCTAAAGGAAAATATATTCTTGCTTTATCGAACCCTCAACGCCTGAAATTCCCCAAATCAACAGCGAAAAATTTCGATATTCGTCCGCTCGGGTCTGGAAGGATAAATGCCAATTCTATGGATCTTACAGTATTGGTGGCACTGCGTCTTTTAGGGTTTCAGATCAATGAAACGTGGACGCAGCAATTGGGCAATTTGAGCCATCAGTTTCCCGATCCATATTTCCAGACGTTTCAGCTACACTATTGCTTTCGAGCCAGTCAATACGACCTGGTATCGTTCGGCGATTTGGGCTTTACCTTAGACGACAAGGCAACAGCAATATTTGAAATTCGCTTTTTAACGGAGTTTAACAAAGACTCCTAAACCAAAATTGGGGTTTACTTTTGGAATTGGTTTTCACAAAAAGAATTAACAGTATTTAGGTAATTGGATCATATGAATCTATTTCCAATTTTGCACTTTCGCAAGAGTCTAAGAAACGAAGAATTTAAATAAGGGTATCAGAACCCTTCATCTGCAAATGAGTAGTACCCATCATTAGTAAGTATAATATGATCGAGAACTTGAATCTCCAACAGTTTACCTCCATCTTTCATTTTTCTCGTCAAATCAATGTCAGCCTGGCTGGGTTTGAGATTTCCTGACGGATGGTTATGCGTCATTATAATTCCGCAAGCATTTGCCTTGATGGCTGCTGCGAAAATGAGCTTTGGATCAGCTACCGTTCCAGTAGATCCGCCGGATGAAACTTCAAAGATTCCAAGAACCTTGTTTGCCCTGTTGAGCAAGAGTACCTTGAACTGCTCTATGAATTCAAGTTTGGATTTGTCCCAACCTTGGAGAAGTACCTCATACGCATCTTTAGAGCTCGTGATCTTGGGACGTAGCGAAGCTTTGACTGTTGATTTGTAGGATAGCTGAATTTCGGCTACTTGATGTTGAAGGGATTGGAGATTATTGTTTTCCATAATCGTAAGAATTAATTATGGTGCACCCCGTTGCTTCGGGTGTAGTGGTGCCAAAAGGAAACGGAATAAATGGGGGCTCCTGGAAGCGACCCGGAGGGTTAAGCTGTAAGGGGGAAACCGTTTATGCCGTAGTCTTTTGGCATCACGTTAAACACCCGAAGCAACCTTTCACCGGAATTAATTCTTAGGGATTAAGGAATGCCAAAACTCACAGCAGAAATGCTGAAGGCAAGTTGCAACTCCTTAGACTCGAATAATCGAGTTCTTTCGGTTATGGAAGTTTGATAAAGGCGAGGCTGTAAGTTCTACCTTGCAATCCTGTTTACCATGAAAGTGAAGACCTTATTTTTTGTCTGTAATATTTCGATGAATTATTACAGTGAATAATTCTTTATCAAGATCATTCACCAAATCAATTTTTGGATAGGAGTCTAGGGCTCGGGGTATTCCACTGCCAATCCCAATGTATGGTAGCAGATAGCGAGCGTTTGAAAAAAGGATCGGGTTCCGCGAGATAGAGGTGCCAGATTTAATTTTATCAACCGTCAATGAATTGGGTAATTTGCCAGGACTAATAATTTCTATCCGATCGTCAAATATGAACACCTTAATCGTTGACCGGATAAAATAGTCTCTGTGAATAAGTGCGTTCACAATTAATTCTTCTAACGCTTCTCGAGGAACCTCCAATGCGCCGATGCTGTTGAATGATTCTTCGACTTGTACTTTTTTGAGATTTCTGAGGATGAAGCTCATCGTTCTTTCATACAATACAGAAAGATGGCCTTCAAAAGGCGGCTCACTGTCCCGGTACTCCTTACCAGCAACATCATTTCCGATAAATGAAATACACTGAACAGAAAAGACCGGTTTAAACGTCTGCGGATTTTTTCCAAATAACAGCAATCCAGCGAGAGTAAGTTTCTCATCCTTGGCAAATCCCATATTGTTCAGAATTTGAGGCATGGATTGGCCCAATTCAGCTAAGTCCTTACCGGTCTTTTTCTGAACAAAATCTTTGAAAAAATTAGTATCAATATCGTTGTGTGTCGTATTGGCTACGGCTTCTTCGTCTGCCGAAAGGTTGCCACTGCTCTGCAGCATTCGTAATAACTCATCGTTAGATACTACTTTCCTCTTGTCAGAACCATTTTTCACCCAAATAATACCTTTGTTATCCCTATAAGGCTTGTCACTCCCTTCCCTAATGCGAGCAACAATTAATGTATTCCCGTTTACCGGAACTTGTTCCGAAAAAATTATTATTGCGCTCTTAACATTGTCGGAAGCAGCATTGGACAATAGTTGATTTGTCGTTTCTATTTCTTCAAATGGCAAGCCATTAAGGGCTCCGCTTTTCGCATTTACTCCTATAATCAAGAGACCTCCCTCTGAATTCGAAAAAGCGACCATTTCAGTTGCAACTTTATAGGAATCATCAATACGTTCCTTAAACTGAACTTTGCTGCTCTCGCCTTTACTAATGATATCAAGCAATTCTAATGCTTCCATAACTCATAAATCATTTTACGCTGTTCAAATGCCTCATCGCCACCCTCCATTATATCGACGATGTCTTGCTGAATTTCCTTATTGTCTATACTTCCAATTTTCGCGTCAATAACGCTGTTTTTGAAGGAACAACTTATCACTTGTTCGCAGTCTCCAAGCACGGGAATATTGGGATTATGCGTTGCGAACACAAATTGGGTTGTAGTTTTCAGTTTTTTTAGCTGGGAAATGACGTCGAGATATATTGTTTGATTATCCAAGTCATCTTCTGGTTGATCAATTATAATTAGATCATTCTCCTTCAAAGTCAGGATGAAGATTATCAAAGCTGAAGCCCTTTGACCTAACGAGTGCTCTTGCAAAGGTCTACCCTTATAAAAAACGGTATACTTGTCAGGCACTCTATATGTCAGAAATTCATTTATGTTTTCATCAAATTTCGACTTAAAGTTTTGGAAGTTATTCCCGCCCGAAAGTAATTGACTGATCTTACTATTTTCGACTTCCAAATCGTTGTAGATTTCAACGATGTCCGAATACCCTTCGACAATATTGTCATAATGGTAGTAGGCAAGTCCACTGCCTTTACAATGAGAGCCTAAGAACTCCTTGAATTTGTCTTTGTTGCCCTTGTATTCATTCTCTATTCTTATCGACGGGATACTTTCGTTTAGATCTTTTGACTGATCCTTATTAAGCGCATCGATTTCCTCCTGAGTTAATTGAAACTCCTTATGCCACAAAGAACGCAATTGAGTTAGTGCGATTGTCAGGTTCTTTCTTAACGCCGATTTTCGCTCCCCAAGTTTATTCACCTCGGAGAGTTTTGCAAGTTGGAGATCAAAATCCTTAGATAGTTTAACATAGGTGTCAGCCTCGATATTTGGTAAATTAATAGTTCGCTTAATTTCAGAGAATTCTTCCTTTAACTCATCGTACTTTTGGGCAAAAGCTTTCTGAAGGGACGATGCATTATCCTTTTCCTTTTGTAGTTGTTGGACAATACCTGATAAGGATTGAAAAATTGTCTCGAAACGTGTCAAAGAATCGAAGGCTTGCTTAAACAATTCAGAATTCTCCTTTGACTTATAGGATTTATATGACTGAAAAGAGTTTGAATATTCTTTCAGGATGTTTTGAATATCGTCAATTGCTTTGTTCTGAAATTCAATCAAACTTACAAGCCTGTTGCTGTCCTTATTGAAGTCAATCTGCTTATTTAATTTTTTGTCAATTTCCAGTTCCTTAAAAATGTTCATGTCCTTTTCAATTGCTGCTTTTCTGGCCTCTATTTCTTCCCTTTGCCCAAATTGTTTCTCCACCTTACGGATTTCACTTATCAATGTAAATATCTTACCGGACTGGTCTTCAATTTCCTGTTTTACAGCAGCTAATTTATCGCCCATTAATTTATTAATCAGATCTTCGGTGGACGTTTCACCTCCTATATCGGATAGATCTTTCTGCCCATAATACAAAGGCTTATGTATAATCGCGTTTACTTTAAGGTTATGTTGCAAGGCTCCATTCGAATAAATGCTGGTAGATTCTCCGTAGATTTTTTCGGCATTAAACGTCTTACCGTTGAGGTCAACGAGTTCCACTTCCATTTTACCGCCACTCCCGAGGAAACTCTGGACCAAGCCTTCCTTGTACTTTCTCTCGTGGGAATTATCTCCTATAGGGATATCCAAAGCGTACCTCACAGTCTCTAGTAAGGTTGACTTTCCGCTTCCTCGTATTCCAATGAAATTATTCATTCCTGGATTAAAGGATATTTTCTTCCCTTTCCATTTTCCAGTCGTAAATGTTATTGACTTTAGGTAGGCTTTTTCAATTATTTGTTCTGAGTCCGACAGTCTGTTTTTCGGATCAAGTAGGGCATACATAAGAGCATCAAAATTATACGCTCCTATTTTAACATAGGTTTTCTTATCTTTTCCATTCTGTTGATGGGCCTTGCCGACATCTTCCACACTCTTACAGTCTGACCCCTCAATAAACGCTGGTAACTTCCCTCTAAACCAATTGTTTAAGTCATTTAATTTGTCATGAGTTCTAAATTTCTGAAAGGCCAAAACGAAGCTTCTAAAATTTTCATTTTCCGCAAGTTGTTTAATCCTTCCCCCCTCCAATTCGGTCAAGAAACCGCTTCTTTGCTCAACATGCGCCATAATTATGAATGAGTTTCGGCCATTAAGTCGATGCTCATTTAACTTCTTTATAGTATCGGTCAAATTGTAATTGCATCGCGTATTTTCATTCTCTCGGTTAGCAATACCCTCAAATGCTGCAGTCAAAAATTGATTTATGTAGTCTTCACTATTTGTTATCCACTGTTCGTTGTCGAATGCAATTAAACAATGAATTCCATTTGATCCGTCATTTACCGAAAGTTCAACTCCGGGCAGAATCCAGATCCCTTCTTTTAATGCCTTTTTTCGCAGGTTGTTGTATTCGTCTTTGTCAAATTTGTTATGATTGGTAATAAGCCCAATGTTAATTTTTTCCGACTGCAGACGTTGTACATATTGATTGAAAAAATCGTTTGGTTTTTCAATCGTTTGAAATTCCTTGTCCTTGATGGTATGCAAATGGAAATCGGCTCTGAGCCAAGTTGCTCCATTTAGAAATATGTCTATCTCGTTTTCCATTCGTTGCTTGTGAATTCCGCGTTCATTATGTTTTTTTCTTTTTCCGAAAATCAATTTTCTTGTCTGCTGCTTTTAGTGCTTGTTTGGCCAACCCTTCGTTTTGCATTTCGTTCGCGATCTTGTCACTAAGCCATGCCAATAAAAGCTCATCGGCACTTACACTGTAGAACTTGGCAAATGCTAATACCTGCTCTTTGTTGGGGTGCCTTTCATCCCTTTCAAACTTACTCAGCAAAGCAGTATCCATCTCAAGTGCGGCAGCCACCTGCCGTAGTAATAGCCCCTTGGTCTCTCTTTGTTCTCTAAGTATTTTGCCTAGCGAATTCAATTGTCTTAAGTTTGACTTGTCAACATTTGTCCAAATATACAAAATGTTCTTTAATGATGTTGAGGTTGTGTAACAGCGGTTCATGCATCCGAATTCAGCAGAAAGCCATTATGTCCCTTATCTTCCTATTTCAGCCATCTAGAGGCCCTGGGGACTAGTTAGCGGGAATGCCAATACCGGGTTATTCGCTCTATAACACTGGCTCAAAATGCCTCTCAAATTTTCCAAATAGATCTTTCACTTGGGCAGAATAGTATTGGTTATTTAGACCAATGGCAATTTCAGGCGTCCGTCTAATCCAACCACGTAAATCGGTCCTTAGTTGTTTCCAGAGGAGGTAGTAAAAGTCATCCTCGTACTCCGTTTTTATTGATTTGTAATTCTTTCCAAATAGGGAAAATGATTTGTCGATGATCTCTTTCGTTATTACTAACTCCGATACTATTCTAAAATGCGCGGAATTTGGGTTTTGCTTTTCGTTTTCAGGCTCTTCCTCCCACATTGCGTTGCAGTCCTTGGCTTTATCAAACACCATCTTAAAAATCAACTGTTGGATCGAAAGTCTGGTGTTTCTCTGCGCAATTCTTCTATTTGTGATTAGTGCTACAAAGGAGATAATAATCGCAAGAGTTGGGGTAAGGTGGCCCAATTAAATTGTAGAGAGAAACCTTGTAGATCACAGTCCATTTGTTCTAAGCTTTTCAGTTTGTTCAGATTCTATTTAATGAAATTCTTAAGGATATCTCCCTTTGAAATCTTATCGAGATTCGCCTTGATACGTTTATACTTTTTTGAGTGACTAATGCTTTTAGATTCATCAGAAGTGAAGTTTGCGATGTCCATCTTAAATTGTAGCATTTGCTTACTCTCGTCTAAACTTGGAGTGCATCTTTCAAGTAATTCATCAAAAAACCTAAAAAGGGTATCAATGAAGAAAATAGTGTGTTTCATACTATCGGTAAGAACCTTGCTCTTATCTGATATGATCTTTTTTCTCGTAGCTATTTTGTCTTTGACAATTTGTAGGCACCTAAAGTACAAATTTGCATACGCATCAGAATATCTGGATTCTTCCAGATTCCCAGGAGCCTCAAAGTTGCAGAATCGAAGTAATCGCTTTTCAATTCCCTTATCAAACAGGCTTAACGCTACCGTAAACGAATTGCAATTAAGGTTATGCAGGAATTGGTTCCTAAAAATCATTAGCAATTCTAAATCCAAATGCTCTTCTTTCGATAGAACTTCAATGTCATATAATAAATCGATTTTATTCTTGAAGGAGAGGCTACCGCTTTTGTTTCCAAATGCTTTGGTTGATTGGTTTTGAATTCCCAAGTAGGATAGAATCAAGCTATTTATTAAATGCTCGACATTTAAGGCATATTCAAGAATTACCTTTCTAAGCTCAATATTTGAATCAGTATTCATGGTTTAGGTTTCAATGGATTTTTCTTTATTTGCTTCCAGGCTTTAAGTAACTAATTGTTAAAGTCCATCATTTTCAACCCCGGAAGAAATTGCAATTACTAGCGTGTCCCGAGGCGTCCGCCAAATAAGCATTTCGGAAGTTTTGTTTTCTTAAAATTACTGGAAATCTTTGCAATGCCGAGTCTAAAAACGGAGTTATAAACTTCTTCCCTTGCGCTTCTTCTTTCTTCTTCTTCGTAAGCCAAGAGGGTCATCGTCAAGATAAGGTGGGTTATCAGGGTGGATATTATTCTCATGAGAAAAACAATCTGGTAGCGATGGCCAGGCAGGGCTGTCACCTACGCGAAAGCGCCGGTGGCCAGGAAGGTTTGGTCGGGCAGGCAAGCGGGGAGCCTTCAATTTTCCCGGCATACGGGTTGCTGACTCAACCTTAATAGATCTTGTTCGATCATTTGTCCGCTGAATTGCCGGGTGATCTCTTTCTTGCTCATAGTCAATCCTATTCTTGATTGTGGTCCATTTGAAATCATTTCCAAGTTTGCTTCCGGTGATCTGGAAGCCGTCATAGTGTAAGCTCCCCACTTTTAGGACAATTCTAAATTAGACAATTTCATTAATAATCGTTGTCATATCCGATGTGGGTTTGTGGGAAACTCGCCTCGATGTTTTCCATAAATCCACATCCAGCATGTCCACCGGACTGCGACCACCGAGACTATCATGAGGGCGGTGGTTATTGTAGTCTTCCATGAACTCTTCTGTCAGCATTCTTACTTGATCGATGTCCTCAAATAGGTAAGCATCCAGAACATCCTTTCTATAACTTCCATTGAAGCGCTCGATGTAAGCATTTTGAGTTGGCTTGCCAGGCTGAATAAACTGCAGTTGAATCCCTCTTTCTTCGCACCAGGCTGCGAGTAGGAAAGAGATAAATTCCGGTCCATTGTCAACTCGGATGCGTTTTGGTTTGCCTCTCCATGCTATTACTTGGTCCAATACTCGGATTATTCTTTCTGCGGGAAGTGAAGTATCAATTTCAATGGCCAGAGCTTGCCGGTTGAAATCGTCAATTAGGTTGAAGGTCCTTAGCTTCCTTCCGGATTGCAGAGCATCGCTCATAAAGTCCATTGACCAACTGAGATTGATCTCATTAACAGCTTCTAAAGCCTGCATTATCCTTGCGGGAAGCCTCCTTTTGCCTTTACGCTTCATATTCAACTTCAATAATTTATACACCCGGTGGATGCGTTTGTGATTCCAAATCAAGCCTTCTCTTCGTATGCGGAAATACATCTTCCAAAAGCCATCCGTGGGTCGTTTGTCCGCCATGGCCCGCAGCTTTTCGATCACGGCGTGATCATCACGATGACTTTGGTGATAATACATTGACCGCGACAGATCCAGAAGTTTACAGGCCCTACCAAGACTCACTTGATACGTTTGTTGAAGGCAATCAACACGCGTTCGTTTCTCGGCGGGCCTTAGAACTTTTTTCCCAAAACGTCCTTTAGCATTTTGTTATCAAGAGCAAGGTCAGCATACATGTGCTTGAGCTTCCTGTTCTCTTCCTCAAGCTCTTTGATTCGCTTAAGTTCGTTTAGCTCCATCCCACCGTACTTGGCCTTCCAATTGTAAATAGTGGCCTTCGAAACACCATGTTCGCGGGATACATCCTGGATGTTTTTGCCAGCATCATATTCCTTGAGAATACTGAAAATCTGGGCTTCGGTAAATCTGGTTTTTCTCATAATTAACAGTTTAAATTTAAGACTTTCGTCTAATCTCAAACTGTCCTATTTTCGGGGGAGCTTACAATAGCCGTAGGAGATTCCGCTTACATAGCCGGTAGATGCCTGATTGAATAAAAGATTGATATCCTTGCCTCCTAAAACGCTAATGAATTCTTGAGTAGTCATTCTAGGATTATCTTCCAGGGCTTTCTTAATAGAAATCTGTAGCCACATCTTGACGGACGGGTCATTCGTCCGCTTCATCATCTCCATTTCATTCTTGGTCATAGCCC
>JANXYC010000258.1 GCA_025350305.1 Cyclobacteriaceae bacterium
TAGCGGGAGTTTTTGGCGGCTTCAAATCAGGTATTTCAACTACCACCAAAAATATTTTCCTCGAGAGTGCCTGCTTCTCACCTGATTACATTCGCAAAACGAGCAACCATCATCAACTGAAGACCGATGCTTCTTTTCGCTTTTCACGAGGCACCGATCCACTCATCACCGTCTACGCGTTGAAACGAGCAGCCCTTCTGATAAAAGAAATAGCCGGTGGCCTGATCTCTTCTGATATTGTTGATGTCTATCCTGCCAAAATCAGAAACATTCAGATTTTAGTAAAAGATAAAAATATCAATCGTCTGATTGGAAAAGTGATACCACGTGAAGAAATTTTCGCCATTCTAAAACGACTGGACATCGAAGTTCTGAACAAGACGAACGAACAGTATACCGTTTCCGTGCCCCCTTACCGGACAGATGTAACCCAGGAAGCAGATGTCGTGGAAGAAATCCTTCGGATTTATGGATTCAATAATATAGCATTATCGGAAACAGGCGGGACCGGCTACCTGGCGGATTTTCCGGAGCAGAACATCGACAAGTTCAATCAAACCTTGGGTGGAATGCTTGTAGCCAATGGCTTTTATGAGATTCTTACCAATTCGCTTACCAACCTCGCGTATCAACAAAAGCATTCTTTGACTTTCTCCGGTGAGCCCATTGAAATTCTTAATAAACTCAGTGAAGAACAGGGCATACTACGACAAACGATGCTCTTCACGGGCCTTGAAGCATGCGCTTATAACTTTAATCGCAAACAGAAAGCGATCCGGTTTTACGAGTTTGGCAAAACTTACCACCGTGAAAACAAGAAGTACCTGGAACTGGAGCACCTTGCCCTGTATATGGCCGGTGATTTGGAGACGGAAAACTGGCGTGATAAACCCCGGGTGGTTAACTACCACGACCTTGCTCAGCAGGTAGTGCATATCCTTGAGAAATGTGCCTTTCATGAAGTGGAGCATCAAAAGCTTGAAGATCCCTTGTTCGACTACGGCTTAAAATTCCTTTCCGGGGAAAAAGAAATCGGCAGGGTAGGTAAAGTAAAATCCGCATTGGTAAAAGATTTTGGCATCCGGCAGGAAATCTTTTATGCAGACATGGACACCCGCTTGCTTTTCCAATCAGCAAATCCTAAGTTCGAAGTACAAGAAGTACCAAAGTTCCCGGAAGTGAAACGTGATCTCTCCCTGGTACTTGACAAGCATGTTAGTTTCGATGAGATTCGTAAATTGGTGCTCGGGATAGAGAAAAAACTGATTAAAGAAGTAACGGCCTTTGATGTGTACGAAGGAGAAAACATACCGGCAGGAAAAAAAGCGTATGCCCTTGGATTTACGCTCCTGGACGAAACAAAAACGCTGACGGACGAGGAGATTGACAGGACAATGAATAAATTAATGGCGGAATTGGAAAAGAACCTAGGAGCTATCATTAGAAAATAGACCCGACTACCCCTCGCGGTCAAACCAACCACTAAACACCATGGAACAAGAAGTACTAAAAACCAACCTCAGCGGCCTGGAGCGCAAGTTGGTCGTGCTGCTGAATGAACACAAAAACCTGAAACACGAAGTCGTAAGCCTGAAATCGGAGAATACAGAGCTGAAACAGCACCTTCGCCAGCGCGATGAGCAACTGGGTGGTTTTAGAAATCAGATTAAAATCACTAAGATTGTAGACAATATTCACCCGGAAGACGGAAGTATTTCGGAGTTGAGGAAAACAGTGGATGACTATATCCGTGAGATAGACAAATGCATCGCTCACTTAAGCCGATAAGCAGACGTAGATGGAAGAACTTTCTATAAAGATCAAAATAGCAGACCGCGAGTACCCGATGAAGGTAAAGCGCAACGAAGAAGAGCGCGTGCGGGCTGCCGGCAAGCTGATCAACGAAAAGTTGAAATCATACCGCGAGCAATTCGGCCTTGACGATAAACAAGACCTGCTGGCCATGACTGCTTTCGATTGCCTCGTTCAAAAACTGGCAGCGGAAGAAAGCAATCATGCCGTTGACGAGTCAGTAGTGGAAAAAGTAAGCCACCTGAACCAGCTGGTCTCGCAAGCTATCCTGTAATCCTCTCTCCCCATATTCTTCTGTTAACCGGTCCCGCCCCTGCGGGATTTAACGTTAACACTTAATCATATGGAAATCCTATCGATTGCCCTTATTAGCCTGGCGCTAACCATCCTCCTAAGCGTTCTGATTGGCAGTTTTCTTTACAAGCGAAAAATCGCCAGAAATAAGGCGGTAAATGAAGAAAAATCCCGACTGATCATCAGAGAAGCCGAATTACAAGCGGAAAACATCAAGAAGGACCGGATCCTGGAAGCCAAGGAAAAGTTTCTTAAAATGAAACAGGAGTTTGAAGAAGAGGCCAACCGCAAAAAAAACCAGATCATCAACAACGAACAAAAAATCAA
>JANXYC010000262.1 GCA_025350305.1 Cyclobacteriaceae bacterium
CGATGGGGATTAAAACGTTTGTTGAAGGGTCGCCCGCCACCACCTCCGCCTCCCTGGCGTTGGTTCGAGTGTCCGCCGCCTTGCGGACGGGGTTTCTTGCGTTCGCGATAGAGTTTTTCAAAAAGATTATCCTCCCGCACCTTGTCAAGGTTCATGCTAAGTTTTCCTCCAGACATCAATTGAATGTCTTTCAGGATCACGGAGTCATCTAATATTTCTTTGTTCCAATTTCCGTAGAAGGTCTTCATCAGCTTACCGAGATAGATGACGGCATCTTCACGTTCCTGAGGATCCTCTTTTTTGAGTGCCTCTTTCACCAGTCGCTCAATATTTTTACCATAGTGTTTAAAGCGAACTTCGCTCTGCGGATATGGCACTTGCATTGGCTTCTTTGATAAAATATCCTTTTCAGGAGGATTAAAGGGATTGTTGACATCCAGGTTGAAGTCGGCAATTATAAAAAGGTCATCCCAGAGGCGCTGCGGGTTTTCTACCGATTCGCGTACTGTTGGATTGAGCTGTTTGATTAGTTCAATCAAGGTGTACGCCAGTTCTGTCCTTTTTTCCTTGTCAGGGATATTGCGGATGTAGTCCACCAAGTTCTGAACGTTCCGTCCATATTCCTTTAGGATAATAAGGGCGCGCTGTGAATTATATTCTAGGATCATGGACCAGGATTTGTAAGATTAATAAGGATTACTAGGATTGATTAATTAGGATTTAAGAGGATTAACGGCTCACGGCTGCCTGACGTGGCACCTTTCAATTCTCGTGTATTTTCAACTTTGCAAAACTAAGCAATAAGGTCTTCTCTCCAAAATCATCGAAATTGATCTTGGCCTTGCGATCCGCGCCACTTTCATCCAGCTTCACCACCTGCCCAAACCCAAATTTGGGATGCTCTACTTTCATCCCCTCCTTAAGTCCCGCCGTGTCGCTGGGCGCAAAGTCGGAGGGGGCTCTGTAGCTGGTAATCTTTTGCACGGGCTGTGAACGGATGGTTTTTTTCATACCCGACACAAAACTCTTGGCAAACTGACTATTCGAGGGCACGGAATCGATACCAGCATATTTGGCGCTTACCTTGACGTAGTTTGGGTCTACATCATCCAGAAACCGACTTGGCTCACAGTTTTTTAACCGCCCGAAACGATATCGGGTGAGTGCATAGGACATGAACAACCGCCTTTTGGCTCGTGTGATGGCGACGTAAAAAAGTCGTCTTTCCTCTTCCAGCTCGGCCCTGCTGCTTAACATCATTTGTGATGGAAATAAATCTTCTTCCATCCCCACGATATAGACGTAACTAAATTCCAATCCCTTCGCCATGTGGATCGTCATCAGGGTTACTTTTTCAGGGTCTTTGTCCTTGTCTTCATCCTGACCGGTTAACAGGGAAACCTCTTGTAAAAATGCTCCCAAACCTTTGTCTTCCCGTTCCGGGTCATCTGTAAATTCTTTGATGGCGTTCAATAGTTCCTGGATGTTTTCATAACGGCTTAATCCTTCTACCGTCTTATCAGAATAAAGTTCGCGGAGCAGACCAGATCCTTTGGCAATTTCGGAGGCCGCTTCATAGGCATCTTTGCGCTGGATATCCACTTCAAACCGCTTGATCATGGCTACAAAATCATCGATCTGTCCGGCAGCACGTCCACCCAAAAAGGAAGCAGCGTTCTGCAATACTTCCCAGATAGAAATAGCGTGGTCATTGGCGGCAACAACAATTTTGTCAACCGTGGAATCGCCAATGCCGCGCTTGGGTAAGTTGATGATCCTTCTGAATGATGCTTCATCCTGCTGATTGATGGAGAAGCGTAAATAGGCGAGCAGGTCTTTGATTTCCTTTCGCTGATAAAAAGACAGGCCGCCCACTACCTTGTATTTGATATTCATCCGTCGCAGCGCTTCTTCTATCGCGCGACTCTGGCTGTTGGTGCGATACAGGATGACAAAGTCGCTGAACTTGACCTGGTGCTGCATCTTTTCCTCGAAGATGGAAGATGCTACCAGCTTGCCTTCTTCATTATCGGATACAGCTTTGATCAGTTCGATCAGATTGCCATCTTCATTGGCCGTCCAGACATCTTTGGGGATCTGCGCCTTGTTTTTGGCAATGACGGAGTTGGCCGCCTGTACAATATTTTTTGTTGAGCGATAGTTTTGCTCGAGCTTGATGATGCGCAGGTCGGGATAATCTTTTTCGAAATTGAGGATGTTGGTGATGTCGGCGCCGCGGAAGGCGTAAATACTCTGGGCATCATCGCCCACCACGCAAATATTTTGCTGCACCGCCGCGAGTTTGCGGATGATAAAATACTGGCAGAGGTTGGTATCCTGAAACTCATCCACCAGGATGTAATGGATCCGGTGCTGGTATTTATTGAGCACTTCCAGGTGCTCTTTAAAGAGCTTGTCGGTATTGAAGAGGAGGTCGTCAAAGTCCATCGCGCCGGACTTGAAACAACGGAGGGAATAGTTTTTATAAATGTTACCGATCTCCGGGCGCAGGTTGGCGGCGTCATCGCCCATGAGGAGGGCGTTGGAGAGATATTCCTGCCACGATACGAGCCGGTTTTTAGCACCTGAAATCCGGTTGTAAATGATATTGGCCTTGTATTGGGTCTCATCCAGCCCCATTTCTTTGACAACCTGTTTGATAAGCTGCTTGGAGTCGTCTGTATCGTAAATGGTGAAGCTGTTGGGATAGCCCAGGTGATGGGCTTCTGCGCGGAGAATCCGAGCAAATACGGAGTGAAAAGTCCCCATCCACAGGTTGCGTGCATCCATCCCAACCACCTGTTCAATGCGTTCGCGCATCTCACGTGAAGCTTTGTTCGTGAATGTTAACGCCATGATGTTGAAGGGGTCAACCCCTTTGCTTTTCATCAGGTGAGCGATCCGGTAGGTGAGCACCCGCGTTTTGCCGGAGCCGGCCCCTGCGATAAGCATGCACGGTCCATCCGTATTGATAACACCCTCGAGCTGCGGAGGGTTAAGTTTTTCCAGATAATCCATTCAAAAATTCTTCGCGCAAGTTAGACCACTGATGTCAATGATTTTGATGATTTGCGTGATAATTTTCCCTGACGTAGGGCGACCAGATTGCCGGTCCTGCTATTCGCAATTAGCCTTATCTTTGGGCATGATCAAAGTAGGAGAGGTTCTCGTCTCAGATGATATCAAAGCGGTAGAATTTGTTTGCCATCTGGAGAAGTGCAAGGGAGCATGCTGCGTGGAGGGCGACCTAGGTGCACCGCTTGAAGAAAACGAATTGCCGGTGATGCATGAGATTCAGAAGGCAGTTGCGCCCTATCTTACGGATGCGGGAAGAAAGGCAATTGCAGCGCAAGGGCCGTACATCCTAGACGAAGATGGGGATTACTCGACACCTACTATTGAAGGAAAGGAATGTGCTTACGCACATTATGATGAAAAGGGAATTCTAAAATGTGGGATCGAGCAAGCAAACCTTGATGGGAAAATCTCTTTCCGCAAACCGATTTCGTGTCATCTATATCCTATCCGCATTACCAAAAAGAAAGGATTTGAAGCAGTGAACTACCACAAGTGGAACATCTGTTCCGACGCCTGCAAGTTGGGTAGTGCCTTGGGAGTGCCACTCTATAAATTTCTAAAAGACCCACTCATCCGGAAATATGGGGGGGCGTGGTATGATGACCTTGTGAGGGCGATCGAGGAAAAATAGTATACAATCTAAATTCACTGGAGTTGCATTTTATTGCCGGTGCAAACTTAGGTCGGCTCTGGATAATGCATATAAAAATAAAAAAAGCCACCCCCATTGGAGTGGCCCTTTCAAGCTGAGCTTGGCGAAGCTTACTCAGCTTCTACCTTGATCTTAATCTCGTGCTTCACTTCCTTGTGAAGGTCAAGATTGACAACATAGTCACCGAGTTGCTTCGGTTGCTCTTTGAAGAAAATCTTCTTGCGGTCCACATCAAATCCCTTTGCCTTGAGAGCATCGGATACTTGTAACGAGGTGATTGCTCCAAAAATCTTTCCGGTCTCACCGGCTTTGGTCTTTAACTCAATCGTGAGTTCGCCGATTTTTGCGGCTAACGCTACGGCTTCGTCTTTGATCTTGGCCGCTTTGTGTGCTACCTGACGCACGTTTTCAGCGATCATACGTTTGTTAGATTCATTGGCGATCAACGCGGATCCATTCGGGATCAGGAAATTTCTTCCATACCCGGGTTTTACTTTCACCACGTCGTTCTTATAGCCAAGTCCTTGTACGTCTTGTTTTAATATTATTTCCATGGTCGATCAACGTTAAGATTATTTTAATGCGTCACCAACGTATGGCAACATAGCGATATGACGGCAACGCTTGATGGCCTGGGCAACTTTCTTCTGATACTTCCAACTGTTGCCGCTAAGTCTGCTGGGCAGGATCTTACCCTGCTCATTGATAAACTTCATTAAGAAGTCAGGGTTCTTGTAGTCGATATACCGGATACCGTTCTTCTTGAAGCGGCAATATTTAGGTTTAATATCGGCGCGCTTGATGGGTTCGTTTACAAGGGTCATGCTTTTGCCTCCTCTCTTTCTCTCCGTTGTGCCGGAGCCTTCTTGTCTTTGTTCTTGTTGAACTCACCCTTACGTCTGCGCGCGTTGTATTCCGCGGCAAATTTGTCAAGGCTGATGGTCAGAAATCGCATTACTGACTCGTCCCTTCTGTATTCTGTCTCGAGTGTTCCGATGGTCTCCGGAGCTGCCGCAAATTCGATCAGGTTGTAAAACCCAGTGGACTTCTTCTGGATGGGATAAGCCATCTTTTTAAGTCCCCACTGCTCAACGTTGATTACGTTGGCTTTTTGGGAGGTCAATACCTTCACGAACTTTTCGACAGTATCCTTTGCCTGGTCCTCAGACAAAACGGGATTTAAAATGAATACCGTCTCGTAGTTGTTCATGTTTATTAATTGTTTTTAAAATTAGGGTGCAAAAATAGCGGGAATTTTGTGATTTGCAGATCAAAAATGTGGAAATCCTTTTAAATCTTTGAATTTGTAAGAAAATGATCAATTCAGCTAAAATGCAAGCTATAAATGAGCGTGTTTAGGCCTACTTTTTTCAAGCCATACCATCCATTTAACAAGTCTGTGGACTGCCCTTAACTTCGTAATATTGGGGATAACCCCCAGGGCTATGCACTCACGCAGGGAATTCATAAGTGTAACAGGAGGCGCGTTGATGGCAACCACGCTGGCTTCTTTCGCAAATCCTCATAGTGTTAAAAATGAAGCCGGTTATCAGCTACTCATTCTGGCTACCAACTGGGGTTTTTCAGGAACCTGGGCAGAGTTTTGTAAAAAAGCAAAACAAGCCGGCTACGATGGCGTTGAGGTGTGGTTTCCCTCGGATTTCAAAAGCCGCGAAGAATTAGTGGCCGCACTTAAAGAGAACGCTCTTCAAATAGCTTTTGTACTTGGAGGTGCCGACAAGGACCCCCAAAAACATTTTGTGCAATTCAAGGAAAGTCTGGAGGCTGCCGTTTTGCAGAAACCGTTATACATCAACTGTCATTCGGGTCGTGATTTTTTTTCCTTTGAAGAGAACAAACGATTTATTGATTTAACTACCGAACTTTCACGCACAACGCAAGTGCCCATGTACCATGAGACGCACCGTTCGCGGATCTTATATTCAGCACCCATCGCCCGGCAGTATATGGAAAAAATTCCGGAGCTGCGCGTGACATTTGACGTTTCACATTGGTGTAATGTACATGAATCATTATTAGAGGATCAGCCCGAAGCACTTTCATTAGCTGTCAACCGAACGGAACATATTCACGCCCGCATTGGCCATCCTGAAGGTCCACAGGTGAACGATCCGCGTGCACCCGAGTGGAAGAAAGCTATGGATGCGCACCTTGGGTGGTGGGATCGCGTGGTGGAAATAAAAAAGAAGGAGGGCAGGCGCATGACAATTCTCACCGAGTTCGGCCCTGTCGATTACATGCCGGCACTTCCCTACACCCGCCAACCGTTGAGTAATCAATGGGAGATCAACGCTTATATGCTTGAAATGTTGCGAAAGCGATACTCCTAAACGTGTTAAGGTGTTTATGCGTTGAAGTGTTTATGTCAGATTAAATTATAAATGAGGAATTAAGAGTGACGAGTAATTTGCCTATTGCCTTATGCCTACTGCCTACTTTTCCCTGCCTACTTTTCATTCAGACCCCAATCGTAATCCAGGTGAGTAATCTTTGCATCAGGCTTTATTTTTATATCGGAGTATTTATTAATAAAATCCCGGACAGAGCCTCCGTTCTTATTAAAATCCATTCCGTACCATTTGAAAATCATGCTGAGCTGCGGGTTGTCGGGTGACATTTTATTTCGAAAGGGATCGGCCAGGAACGCTTTGGTTTGTTTGGCAAATTGTGCATCCAGGCGTCTCGCGTCGTACGCCTCATTCAATAAAATGGGACAGGATTTACTAGCACATACCAGAGCCATGTGTACCCGTGGGTCGTCAAATTTTTTGCGGAGGTTACCATGCTCAATGTTGTTCAGATCCATTTTGTCTTTCCCTATTCGTATGAACTTGATGTCCCACGGTGTATTCACAAACGGTATCTGAATACTGCTGCCGATGTCTTTGATGCTTTTAACAGGGTAATGTTTAATAATTAATTTGATGGTAAAGGCATTATAGGCGTTGATCCAGTACGCCATCTGTTCGTATTTCGACCAGGTCTTTTCATCCGGTGGATGGGTGCTCAGCAATCGAAGATAGTTGTTGAGTGCCACACTGTCCTTCAGGAATGCTTTGTAATTCACCTTTCCATCGGCAGATACATTTTGTTTCAAAAGTTTGTCATAGATTTCATGAGCGGGAGGCTTTGACTGACCCAGGATGATGCCGTTGGTCAGGATAACAAACAGGCAAGCGATTATAATCCTCTTCATTTTAATAATTTACTAAAAGTAGAGAAGGCTTGAATTTTGATCTGTATGGTATTGGAACAATAATGAGAGGTTGGCTGAATTGCCGTTTGACCTTTGGCCGGCATTATCATGATCTGAAAATTGCATATTGAAATCGAATCCCCAATGTTTAATGCAAACAACGAACACCTAAAAGCCAGTACCCAATTGCGCCAACAGCCAAATTCACTTCACTACAAACTGCACGGCGCCCATCAGGTAGTCATCGGTATAAATTTCGACCGAATAATTTCCTGTGGCATAGTCCGATCCTTTTGTATAAAAAAATGTCAGTTTTTGGCGGGTATTATCGAAAAGGATTTCCTGCTGTGCTGTGTAGAATTCTTCCTTATTATTCAGCATGAACGTGCCAGACCCTTTGGCTACATCAAAGATTACCTGCCCGTTTTCATCGATCACGCGGATTATTATTTTCTTCCCTTCAACAGGGGCTACTTTATTTTCGGCCAGGTTAAATTCCACTTTTAATTTTTCGAGCTGTCGGTTTTTAAAGGGCGATTCACGCTCTTTACCTTTTGAGTTGACGGCCATGACGGATATATTCTCAGCTTTCAGCTGGCTGGCAATCGCCACTTTGGTTGCAAGCTCGTCCTTCTTCGTTGCCAACCGATTGATGGAATCATTCAATACATTTTTTTGCGTTTTAAGCTGCTTGTTTTCTGTAAAGAGTTCCTTGTTGACGGACTTCAGCTTTTCGATCTCTTCGTCTTTGATTTTTAGAAGCTCTTCGTAGCCCTGTACCCGGTCTTTCAGTTCTTTGATGGCCTTTGAGCTTGTGGCGACATTTCGCCTCAGTTGAGCATCGACCTCCCCTTTAGCCTTTTGAAGATCGGTGATGTCACCACCCAGTTTTTGAATTTCAGTGATTTTTTGATCGAGCTCGATTTGAATTTCTTTGAGACGCTGCATCGTTCCGGCGAGGTCCTCCTCTACATTGGCTTTCTGTTCCGTAATCTCTGCTTTGTCCTTGAAATCGAGGTAGATTTTAACACCTTGTATGATCACGATGATGGATAGGAAGGCGATGATAAAACCGGCTTTACTGTTCGATTTTTTAGGCTCGGCAGGCTGATTGGACTCCATGAAAGAATGATTTAGAATTCAAAGGTAGATGATACCTTTTTCATTTCAATGACCAGACAAAATGTTGTTTGTTCATGGACGGATCAAAGAATAGAATCCCGCATCGGTACAAGTCCACGCTGCCATATACCAGCACATCGGTCCTAATCTCACGCCATGCCTTTTCCATTTCAGCCGAACGATGGATGTCATCTATTATTACAATACTTTTTCCCGACAGGCGTTTTGTGAGTTGTTGATAATACAACATGGTGGGTCCATAGCGATGATTCGCATCCATGAGCACAAAATCAACCTTGTTGGTCGACTGTAGAAACTTACGCAACGTACTATTGATGTTTCCTTCTATCAATTCAATATTCTTTCTTCCGGCCCATTCGAAGTTGGTAAGTGCTACATTCGCGATATCATGACTACCTTCAAACGTATAAATGGTAGCGTCTTTTTTTTGGGCCAGGTACAATGTTGTCAGACCTAGCGAAGTACCCAGCTCCACAACACGATGGGATTTTGTGTAGTAAAGTAAATCGAGGTAGAACATGGCGTATTGGTACGGCGTGAGGCTCGTGCGCGCAATTTCACCAATGGTCCGTTGCGAAGGAGTTTTGTGATGCTGGCCCGAACCAAGGTCATTGATTGACAATACTGTCTTATTACTCTCCATATCCCACCGCAGATTTTCAAGTACGGGCAGATCAGATTTGTACTTTTTGGTAACAACCTTTGAGTAGAGGTCAAAGAAGAATGGGGAGTGGATGGAATGCTCATCTACTTCGTGCAGCCAATGATCAAGATAGGATTTAACCTGATGAAAAGAAGGCACGGAATGATATTGGTTTTTCGGAAGTTAATTCAATCTCATGGGAGCCACCATACTGAATTCCGGTATGTTTACGGAAAAAGTAGTCCCATCAACGATACGTTCCATAAGATACGTACCCACCATCTTACCGATGCCGGATTTTAAGTTGCAACCGGACACATATTGATGTGTTTGACCTGGCTCCAGCACAGGCTGCTGACCCACAACTCCTTCACCCTCTACCTCACGGGACATGAAACCCGCATCACAAATATGCCAGCGCCTTCGCTTCAGTTGTATGGTAAAGTCCCCTCCGTTTTCGATCGTTATCCGATAGGTAAAGACATAGTGATATTGACTGGGGCTGGAGTAGGAGGGTTGGTACTCCGTTTCTACCGTTACTTTTATGCCGTTTGTTACTTCTGTTACCATTCAAGTCAAAAATATCATTTTTTTCTGTTTTAAACCCTTTCTTTGGATATTACAGAGTACTACGTAGCTTCTGCAAAAAAATGACACGTAAGTCATTGATTCATAAGGTATAAGATCAAAAATTATGTCGTCTAAGTAACCAGCGTAGCAGTAAGCACATCATGCCAACCCAAGTCAAAATTGATGAATCCTGGAGAACCCAACTTAATACTGAATTTGAGAAGCCATATTTCGAGTCGCTTATTGATTTTGTAAAGAAGGAATATAAAACCGCAACGGTCTATCCGCCAGGAAAGGAAATTTTTCATGCTTTTGATGCTTGCCATTTTGAGAATGTGAGGGTGGTGATAATTGGCCAGGATCCCTACCATGGACCAGGGCAGGCAAATGGATTGTGCTTTTCGGTTCGTGATGGCGTGCGCATTCCGCCTTCGCTGGTTAACATCTTTAAGGAAATCAGAAATGATCTTGCAAAACCAATTCCCACGTCTGGCGATTTGGAACGGTGGGCGAGGCAAGGCGTACTTTTACTGAATGCCACGCTTACGGTACAAGCCGCTTCTCCTGGTTCACATCAGAATAAAGGATGGGAACAATTCACGGACGCTGTGATAAAAAAAATTTCAGATAAAAAAGAAAACGTAGTGTTTTTACTATGGGGTGCGTATGCCCAGAAAAAAGGGGAAATAATCGACCGGCACAAGCACCACGTGCTGATGTCGGCTCATCCTTCTCCGTTCTCAGCCGACCGTGGCTTCTTTGGCTGCAAGCATTTCAGTAAGGCGAATGAATATTTAAAGAGCAAGGGATTGCGTGAGATTGATTGGTGAGGAGGAGCTTTTAACTTTTTAACTTTTAGCTTTTAGCTTTTTAACTTTTAGCTTTTAGCTTTTAACTTTTAACTTTTAACAGACTCTTCCAACGGCTAAAAGCCAACAGCCAACACCATTACCTGATGAGATTAAAGAATCGACTCCACCTGATCTTGTGAACAAAATCCCCGTACTTATCGATCGAGAGCCAGATGAAAAATGCTTTTCCTACAATATGATCTTCCGGCACAAAACCCCAGTAGCGCGAATCTAAGGAGTTGTGGCGATTGTCGCCCATCATAAAGTAATAGTTCTGATTAAACGTATATTGTTTCAATTCTTTTCCGTCGATGCGCAGCGTGCTATCTGTTAGCTCAACGTTTGAGTTGTGATCGTAGTTTTTAATGGTAAGTCCATAAAATGCCAGCGTTGAGTCGTTGATAGAGATGGTCATTCCCTTTTTTGGAATGGTGAGGGGACCGTAGTTATCAGCACTCCATCGTGAATACTTTGATTGTGGATACAGGCGATCATCCGGCTTGCTATGCGAATTGTCTTCTTCCACGGATAAAATGTAAGGAATGCTTTTGAGTTCCTCTACTTTGTCTTTCGTGAGGTACATCTGATACACAGCCTTGTTCTGTTCCGGTCTTCCAGCAAAATCATAATCATCCGGGTCGAGCTCCAGTTTGTTGAGATTACGTTCGTTGATTTCATCTTTTGATGTGACGATATAACTGAACTGCATCTTGGGAGGATTGGCGAGTGCCGTGCCGTTGACATGCACCTGTCGATCTTTTACCTGGAGAACATCCCCCGGAGTGGCAACGCACCGTTTGATATAATTGGTCTTCAGATCCACCGGGTAGTCAATCCATTGACTTCTTGGAAGGCCATAATTATTTTCATTCATACCCGGAACATTGAATACCACAACGTCGCCCGCTTTCACATCACTGATGCCGGGGAGTCGGTACTGCGGCAGTTGAATCCACCGCAAATAGGAAGGAATTTCTGTGAACCATATTTTTTGATGGGTCAGGGGAACTTGCAGGATGGTCTTGGGTGTACGCGTTCCGTAATGGAACTTGCTCACGAACAGAAAATCGCCTACCAGCAGCGAGTTTTCCATGGAGGGTGTTGGAATGGTATAAGCTTCCATAATCAACCAACGGATCAACGTTGCTGCTATTACCGCGAAGGCGATAGCATCCAACCACTCCCGAACAAATGATTTCTTTTTCTTCCCTGCTGAAGCAGCGCCCAAAGCTGAACCCGTCGAAGCTTTCATAATTTTTTCTTAAAAAGTCCCGCAAATAAAAGTAAAATAATCGGAAGTCAGAATTTTAAAAAGTCGTCCATGCCCAAGACTCCTTTTTGACCCGGAAGCCATTCGGCCACCAGTATGGCACCCAGGGCGAAGCCTTGGCGCGAGTGAGCGGTGTGCTTGATTTCAATATCATCCGTGGGGGACTGATATTTCACCGTATGGGTTCCCGGTGCCGGGTCTTCTCTGAATGAGCGGATAACGAGTTCCTCTGCCCGTTTGGTTTCATGGTTCACCCATTGCTTTTTCTCTTTTAAATATCTTAGAATCCCTTCTGCCAGCGTGATGGCGGTGCCGCTGGGGGCATCTTTTTTTTGGGTGTGATGGATCTCCTCAATGCTCACATTATAGGTATGCCGGCCCTGCATCATACGGGCAAGCTGTTCGTTTAGTTTAAAAAAAAGATTTACTCCGAGACTAAAGTTAGAAGCGTAGAAAAATGTTCCTTGTTTCAATAGGCAAAAATTATCCAACTCATTTTTATGTGTTAACCAGCCGGTTGTGCCGGAAAGGACCGGTATTTTCTTGTCCAAACACAACCGGATGTTAGCGATTGCAGACTCAGGAATCGTGAATTCAATCGCCACATCCACAGGAGTGTTAAAGTCAAACGAAAGTCCTGTTGCCGGATCAACTTTACCCACGATGGTATGGTTTCTCTCCAATGCCAACGCTTCAATGGCCTTACCCATTTTGCCATAACCGATGAGAAGAATGCGCATCGGTTCTAGAATTTAAGGGTTATCGATACGCCTGACGTTTGCCCGATCATGTAGTTTTGTTGAACACTTGGCGACAGGCTGATTTTCAACTGCGGGTTGAGATCGAATTCTTTCAGGTGAGCATCAACATGGGCATCAATCATTTGGAGGAAGTACCAGAATGTATTCAGGATAAGAAAATAATCGCGTTGTCGCCGGTACGTGTCGGTTATTGAACGGAGTTGCGTCTCTGAAAATCCACTGGGCGCCTTGGTCCCAGGATTTTCCAGCAACCCAAATAATTCCGTTTTATACTTGTCGTGCAACTGGTTGTACCTAACCGCAAAACTTGTCAGGACATAAAAGCCACCATAAACAATTGGCAACTTCCAATATTTCTTGTTGTACACTTGCCCCATGCCCGGTAACACCGCCGCATAAAGAAGGGCTTTGCGAGGTTGAAATCGTTTGGCATACGACTCAACGGTGATGATCTTGCCCCCCTTTCGTATCTGGAGCGAGTCGGAAGGAATTTTTAGGGTATCCCTCACCACTTCCACTTCCTGTGCAAAGGATGGGACAGCCATTACAATTACAATCAATATCACCGAAAGTCTAAGCATGAAATCAAAGCTTGAAAATGTCGAGGATCCTGTTCAGGTCCTCAATGGAGAGAAAGGGGATTTTGATTTCACCTTTCCGACCATCACTCTTTACATTAACTTTCGTGCCAAAGTGTGAAGAAAGTTTGCCTTGCAATTGAACTATTTCACGGGTGGAGGCGGTGGTAGTGTTGGTCGGGCTTTTTTCCTTTTTGGCTTTGGTCATTGACCGGACCAGTTCTTCTACCTGTCGCACCGACAAATCTTCCCGCACGGTCCTTTTGAAAATCAAAAGCTGTACTTCAGAATTTTCAATGCTGATGATGGCACGTGCATGGCCCATGGAGAGTTTGTTGTCGCGCAAGGCAATCTGAATATCAGGCGGCAACTTTAAAAGCCGGAGGTAGTTGGTGACCGTCGTTCGATTTTTTCCAACCCGGTCCCCTAACTCATCTTGCTTCAGATTACATTCTGTGAGCAAACGCTGATAGCTCAATGCGATTTCAATAGGGTTAAGATTTTCACGCTGGATGTTTTCGATCAATGACATTTCCAGCATTTGTTGATCATCTGCCGAGCGCACATAAACAGGGATGGTTTTCAATCCTGCCAGACGTGCCGCCTGGAACCGTCGCTCACCGGAGATCAGCTGATACTGATTTCGCGCCAGCTTTCTGACTGTAACAGGCTGAATGATCCCATGTACTTTGATCGAATCGGCAAGTTCGCGCAGGGCTTCTTTGTCAAAGTCTTTTCTGGGTTGAAATGGATTGACTTCAATCTCGTTGATGGCAACCTCATTCATATTGCCGGCCGCTACAGGCGTTTCTTCCAGCCTTCCCGTTTCAGGCGTGTCGCTAAGCAGGGCACTGAGCCCGCGACCGAGTGCTTTCTTCTTCATGATTATTTGCTCAAGCCGTTTTTGTCAAGGATTTCGTGTGCCAGATTTAAGTAAGCGATTGAACCCTTGCTTTCAGCATCGTGGACAATCACCGGCAAGCCAAAACTTGGCGATTCACTCAACTTCACATTCCGCGGAATAATTGTTTTGAATGAAATATTTTTAAAATGGGTCCTCACTTCTTCCACAACCTGATTGCCCAACGAGGTTCTTGAGTCATACAGGGTAAGTAAAATTCCCTCGATCTCCAACTGCGGGTTCAACCGTGTTTGAATGATCTTGATCGTATTGAGCAGTTTGCCAAGACCCTCCAGGGCAAAATATTCGCATTGCACCGGAATAATGAGCGAGTCCGCCGCAGTCAAGGAATTGATCGTGATTAGTCCAAGCGACGGAGAACAATCGATGATGATGAAATCATATTCATCCTTTATGTTTTTCAACGCTTCACGCATGCGTTCTTCCCGGTGGTCAATGTTCACCATTTCCACTTCTGCGCCGACCAGGTCGATGTGAGAAGGCAGCACACTCAGGTATTTCAAATCATTTTGAACAATAGCCTCATGGATATTAGCTCCATTCACCATGCATTCGTAGATACTCAGCTTCACATTCTTTGGGTTGATGCCCAAGCCGGAGGAAGAGTTGGCCTGTGGGTCGGCATCCAGCAGAAGGGTTTTCTGTTCGAGTACCGCCAGGCTGGCAGCCAGGTTGATGGCAGTAGTGGTCTTGCCTACGCCTCCTTTTTGATTTGCTATTGCAATTATTTTGCCCATTCGGGGTCAATTTTCAAATTAAATTATTTCTTTTTCTTCCGTGATTCCTCGTTAGCCTTCATCGCTTCTCCCAGCTTGGCCATGAATTTTGATTTTGTTCCCGTGCCCGTAGAAGCTTTTTTCTTGTGTTCATCCATCACGGCCTTGATTTTGTCCTCATCTACAAAGCGTTTTATAATCGCTTGCTGGGCGAATGTGACAAGGTTGGTTACGAAGTAGTAGAAACTTAGTCCTGCTGAAAAAGAATTCAGGACAAACATGAAAATTACAGGCATGATATAGGACATCGACTTCATCGGTCCCGTGACCGAACCGATCTGGTTGTTCTGCCAGGTGTACACCAATGTGGAAGCCGTCATGAGTAATACAAATAAACTCACATGATCGCCATAGCCAAATGGAATGGAGAATGGAAGGCTAATGATGGAATCGTAGGTCGATAGATCGTCGGCCCACAGGAAGGGTTGTTGACGTAACTCAACGGACACGGGGAAAAAATAAAACATGGCAAAGAGTATCGGCATTTGCAACAGCAAAGGAATACAACCACTGAAAGGATTGACACCCGCCTCCTGGTACAATTTCATTTGGTCCTGCTGTGCCTGTGTTGGGTTGTCTGCATTTTTTTCTTTGATAATGTCAAGCTCTGGTTTCAGCAAGCGCATCTTGGCCATGCCCAGGTACGAACTATATGAGAGGGGTGTAAGAATTAACTTAATGATGATCACCAGGATCATGATAATGATTCCGTAATTACCGACGAACTTTTCCAGAAAATGAAAAATAGGAATGATCACAAATTTGTTTACCCAGATCACCGGAGGCCAGCCCAGGTAAAGATTGCGGGAGAACCCGTCCGTCACTTCCGAGAGCACCTTGTAATCATTTGGGCCAAAAAAGAATTTGAATTTTGCTTTATTCGCAACGAGGTCGCTTTTAGGAATAAATAATTTTACCGTGGCAAATTTGACCACAGCAGTGTCGGCAGGATTGACGCTGGTGCTAACCTCCCCGCCTGTAAATGAATTTCGCGCGATGATCGCACTGGTGAAAAACTTTTGCTTGATGCCTGCCCACTTTATGGGAGTACCCAAAGCTTCGGTCTCCAGATCTGTAGAAGACTCCGAGATACCATCAAAATCTCCTTTGACTGTGTAATAGTTGACCGTTGTTTTTGAGCGGCTGTCGTTAATATCCTTTTCCTGGATAGGAATTTTATCCGCCCATTGAAGCGTTACATATTCGCCATTAAACGATTCGCTCAGGCCGGACGATTCAATTCGATAATTGAGTTGATAGCCATTGGAGGGAATGGAATAAATCTGTTTAATTGATTTTCCATTCGCCAGCGATGCTGCAAACGTTACGATCGTGCTGTCGGCAGCCACTTTTGTTTCGGCATTCCGACCTTCTGAGCGACGGCTTTCTACAGTATAGAAGACAGTGTATAGGTCAATGTCTTTGCCTTCAAAGGTTGCATTGAGTTTAAAAGAATTGGACGAAGGAGAAACCAGCAGCAGCGGCTTCTTATAGTACGTCTTAAATTTCTTTAATTCTACCTCTTTAATTATCCCGCCACGGCTGGAAAATGTGATCACCAGATCGTTTGTCTCGACTTTGGTGAGCTTCTCTTCACCTGTTAGTAAGGAGGCCAGGGGTCCTTGCGGTTTGACCTGTAGGCTATCAACGGCCTTTGTTTTGGTTTGTGATGTGGAGTCGGGTTGATCCGTTGTTGTAATCGTAGCAGGAGTTTCTTTTGGCGGCTCGGGCGCAAAGAAATTGAAGTACACCAGCAGCAAGACAGCGATCAACGTGAGCCCAATGGCAGAATTACGATCCATAGTATTTTATGACTAAAAAATTAAGTATCAGGAGTCCAGTTTTTTATGATTCAAGGCGGCCTCAACAAATTTCACAAAGAGCGGGTGAGGATTTAACACCGTGCTTTTGAGCTCGGGGTGGAATTGCACACCAATAAACCAGGGGTGATCTTTGAGTTCTATTACTTCCACCAAACCAGTATCCGGATTAATGCCCGTTGCTTTCATTCCGGCCTCTTCAATTTGTTCGAGGTATTTATTATTAAACTCAAAGCGATGTCGGTGACGTTCGTGCACCAGTGTTTCTCCATAAATGGCTGCAGTCCTGGATCCTTTCTTAAGTTTGCAGTCATACGACCCTAAACGCATGGTGCCGCCCTTGGTGGTAATTTTCTTTTGTTCCTCCATCATGTCAATGACGGGGTTTTTTGTTTTCGGATCGAGTTCGGTAGAACTTGCCTCAAGCCCCAGCACATGCCGTGTGAACTCCACAACGGCACATTGCATTCCCAGGCAAATGCCCAGGAAGGGAATTTTGTTTTCGCGCACGAAACGAATGGCTTCAATTTTTCCTTCCAGTCCACGTTCGCCAAAGCCAGGTGCCACGAGCACGCCATGAAGGCCGCCGAGTATTTCAGTGACCGAATCCTTGGTGATGTCTTCTGACGAGATCCATTTCAGATCCACTTTACAATCGTTTTGTGCGCCGGCATGAATGAACGCTTCGGCAATGGACTTGTATGCATCGGGGAGGGACACATATTTTCCGACAAGGCCTATTCGAATTTCATCTGTGGGATTTTTTAATTTCCCAAGGAATGCTTTCCATTGCTCGAGGTCGGGCTCATTCTTAGCATGTACTTTGAGTTTTGAAAGGACGCGTTCATCCAGTTTTTCTTTGCGCATGAGCAGTGGTACGTCGTAAATCGTTTCCGCATCAATTGCTTCTATGACCGAATTCAGTTGCACGTTGCAGAAGAGGCCTACTTTCTTCCGGATATCCATGGGCAGCGGCATTTCCGTCCGGCACACCAAAATATCCGGCTGGACTCCTTCTTCCAGGAGTTTCTTTACAGAATGTTGGGTAGGTTTTGTTTTTAGCTCTTTGGCCGCCTTGAGGTAGGGGATGAGTGTGAGGTGGATGACCAATGAATGATTAGAACCGAGGTCCCAACGCACCTGGCGAACAGCCTCTATAAAAGGAAGCGACTCAATATCACCCACCGATCCGCCGATTTCCGTGATAATGAAGTCGTATTTGCCACTTTCTCCCAATAAATAGAAGTTACGCTTTATCTCATCGGTGATATGAGGGATCACTTGCACCGTTTTTCCCAGGAATTCGCCCTTTCGTTCCCGGGTGATGACATTATTATAGATACGACCGGTAGTGATGTTATTGGCCTGGGAAGTGCGGATGTTGAGAAACCGCTCATAGTGACCTAAATCAAGGTCGGTTTCGGCTCCATCGTCGGTGACATAGCATTCACCATGTTCGTAAGGATTAAGTGTTCCGGGGTCAATATTAATATAGGGATCAAACTTCTGGATAGTCACTGTGAACCCCCTGGCCTGCAGCAACATGCCCAGAGAAGCCGAAATGATGCCCTTGCCGAGTGAAGAAGTAACACCACCGGTAACGAAGATATACTTTGCAGAAGAGGTCATGGAAGGGCTAAAAAATACGGGGGCAAAGGTAGATTATTTGGCAGTTGGTGAAACTGTCCTTTGAAATTATTTCCAATTTGAGGAATTTAAGCCCTCGAATCCTAAATTGATGCCAGCAGGTTACAACTTCCCTCGAGAAAAGTATTTAAATGTTGAGCTTAGATCCTCGTTAATGAAGAAACAATACATTTTTGCAAGTCTATTTTATCTAGTTGGGCTTTTATTTTTTTCAACCGGCCTTTTTGGCCAAGCAAATGTTGTTAACAACGGGATTTTTCCCAAGCATGAGACCTTTGATCAGCGTACCATACAAGTGCGTTTTGACCAAAGTCTTGCAGGAAGTACCACTGCTGCGGATTGGATTGTAAAAATAAGTGGAACAATAGTGCCGACCACCAGTGCAGTAAGGTTTGGGGCAACCGATGTAATTGTTCGATTTGATGCCACGATAAAGAACCCCGGGCAGAATTTCTTATTGCCTGGTCAGACACTTACTGTAAGCTTCAGCAATGCTTCCGGATTGTTAAAAACGTTAGCAGGGGGGCTCAATGCCAATCCTTCTGGATTTATCACCTCGACAAACAATTGGACGGCCGATTGTTCGGATTTTGCATTTAAGGGACAAGGAATTATACCGTTGGCATCTGCCAAAATATGTTCCCCCGTCGTTGAAGATTTTACACAATATCAATTTTTTCTAAGCTTAAGGGCTAGAAACTCACTTTCTTGGAATAATGCCGGTGCTGGCATATTCCATCTAATAAACTGGGGTGATGGGAGTCCAAATACTGGTGCGACTGCATATCTTTCTGATGCAACTGGTGCGGCATCGGCAACTTACATAGATCCAGCTGGAGTAAATTCTGGTGCAAGCCCAGCTGTAGTTACTACCACCCGACCGACGCACAATTATCCAGCGACATTGCCACTTACAGGAGGTGATTGCAAATGGAAGGCAACCGTAACCCCGGTATTGGGCCTTGCGACAAGTACAACATGCATCGGACTTACTCAGTCAACGATTTTTGCCACCTATGACACGGATAACAAAAATACGGGTACATTAAACTTGCCCCCCTCTCCATCCGCTTCTTCAAATCGGGTTTGTATCGGCACGAATGTAAACATGCAGTTTTCTGATAATACTGTGCTTAACTGCGCGCTTGCGATTGAGCCAAGTGTTCCAAATCAACAGACAAGGAATATCCGCATTACATACGGAAGTAGAGATAATATTTCGTCAGGTAATACGCTCGGAAATATTCCAAATATACAGGTTCAACTTCCTGGTACACTAGGTGGTGCAACTGTACCAATCACTAATAATAATCCAACGGGTACTTTTATTAGTCCGTCCTACTTTCCCACTAGTGTAGGTTCTGCAGATGCTAATGGAGTTATAAATTTGCCTGCTGCTGTTACGATATCGACTGCCTTAACGTATATGGGGCAGATTACTACGACAGCCGTAACTAATCAGGCAGTAGGGCAGCGCTTGTATGTAAAATTGGAATATTGGGATGTCTGTAATCAATATGACCCATTTACGCCGGCTACGTTGCTTTTGGCAGAAAGCATAGAGAATTATGTTGAGATCATAACCAAACCTGCTCCCGCGGTTAATATCGACAAAAGCTATTGTAACGGAACAAATCTCACAGCTGAAACATTTGCCATTACCGCCCTCAGTGTCGCCGGTAGTAGTGCCATCAATTGGTTCAAGGCCTTGCCTGCGGTTGCGGGTAATGTGAATCAAATAGTTAACCCCAATGGAGCTAATTCCACAACTTTTCCGGTTAGTTCGTACCCTGGGGGTATTGTAAACAC
>JANXYC010000295.1 GCA_025350305.1 Cyclobacteriaceae bacterium
TATTGAATAGCATAAGGTTCCAGCCGAAGAGCGAGTCAGAAGTATGGTCACGAAGAACACAACGAACCACTACGAGCACTACGAAATCAAGGTCCAGCGGATCATTGGTCCTGTTTCGTTGTGCTCGTTGTGTCATCTTCGTGCTCGTTGTGACCCAAAAAATCTAAATATGACAAAGTAGGATTAACGGCAATACGTCAAATTTTTATACCTCCAGAATTAGCGTGATCATAGGAGCCAGATTTTAGAAACTTTCTCTGAGGTCAAACACCCTTCTCAATTTATTGATCATCACTTCCGACTCCTGGAAGTCCAGGGTCTGTTGACCATCACTGAATGCTTCCTCCGGTTTCTCATGCGTTTCATAAATAATACCATCCGCACCAGCGATAACAGACGCCAGGGCGATCGGCTCAACGTATTCCCGCAGCCCAACCCCATGGGAAGGATCGGCTATTACCGGCAGGTGCGTTTTCTCTTTCAAAATCGGAATAGCATTTACATCCATGGTGTTACGACTCGCCTTTTCATACGTGCGAATGCCACGTTCGCATAATAACAGCCGCTCGTTGCCACCACTGAATACATACTCAGCCGACGAGAGCAGTTCCTCAATAGTGCCGGAGATGCCCCGCTTGATCATGACAGGCTTATCAACCTTTCCAAGTTCATCCAATAAATTAAAATTCTGTGTGTTGCGCGCACCCACCTGGAACACATCAACGAAGTCGTACATATCCGCAATCTGACTCACCTGCATCACCTCACTAATAATCTTAATTCCCTTTGCTCGCGCGATTGAATGCCACATTTTTAATCCTTCAACCCCTAGGCCTCGGAAGGCATATGGTGAACTTCGAGGTTTGAATACCCCTCCCCGCATGATGCGCACACCGTTTTTGATTAAATGGTCAATCGTAGCTTCCACTTGCTTTTCTGTCTCAATGGAACAAGGCCCAGCCATGATGGTAAGCGAATCCTTGCCAATTACCACGCCATCACCCAAGTCAATTTGTGTACGTTCTACTTTCCATTTACGGGACACAAGTTTATAATCATCCGATACACGATGGATGTCGGAAATGCCGGGGAGGTGGCCCAACGTCCGCAAGTCAAATTCCTTTTTGCCAGTACCAATCATATAGTGACCTTGCTGGGTCTTTACCTCTGTAATTTTATAACCAAGTGATGTAACAGTAGCGGCTATTCCTGCTTTCTGTTCGGCTGTGGTATCTTCGTGCAATTGTATTATCATAGATCACCCGTCGTTATTGCTGCTTCATCGCTAGTGTTAAGTTACTTCATTTTGGGCTAAAGCCTTTTTATATTGTCACGGGTAACCCCAGCCTTAAGGCTACCTAATGCCCTCTACACATGGACTTTTCTCCAGTCCGATACTCTCAACAATCAAAATCAAATCGTCACCACCTAAAATTAGTTTTAAAATCATCTGGTTCACCCGCACCTGGTTGCTGATATTTCTAATGGACTTTACCGGCACAACACTATTTTTTAATACTCGTTACAAACTTCGCAATATCATGTTTAAGATCAACACTCTTCCTGAGCATGGAAATAAAAGCGCTTCCAACAATTGCACCCGATCCATACGCACACGCCTTCGAAAATGTTTGATGATCGGATATTCCAAAACCGATGAGAAAGGGGTTTTTCAGGTACATTTTCTGCAATTTCTTAAAGTAATCCTCTTGCTCCTCCGAGAAATCTCCTTTTGCACCCGTTGTGCTGGAGGCTGACACAGCATAAATAAACCCCTCGGTAGCCGCATCAATTTTACGAATCCGATCTTCGGAAGTGGTGGGTGAAATCAGGAATGTATTACTCAATTCATTGGATTCAAATATCTTTTTATATTCATACTGATAAACATCCATTGGCATGTCGGGAAGAATAAGACCATCAACTCCTGCGACCGAAGCTTCCTTGCAAAATCTCTCAACCCCATATTGCATGACCGGGTTGAGATATCCCATCAAAATAACCGGTAACTTTACACTTTTGCGAATCTCTTTCACTTGGTCGAGGAGTTTCTTTAAGTTCATTCCATTTCCCAACGCTATTTTATTACTGTACTGGATCACCGGTCCGTCGGCAATGGGATCAGAGAATGGAATTCCAATTTCAATAATATCTACTCCTGCTGCTTCGAGATTTTGAGCGATCCCGACAGTATCGTCTGGCTGCGGGAACCCGGCGGTGTAAAATACGGAGAGCATGTTGTTTGGCTTTCTGTCAAAGAGTTTTGTGATTCGATTTTTCATTGACTGCTATTAATGATGACGGCCATAGTTCTTCTCTCCTGCTGTAACTTCTACATTCAGGATATTCTGCTTCGGCGGAAGCGGACAGGTGGCGAAAGCTGTAAAAGCGCAAGGCGGATTAAAGGCTTGGTTAAAATCAATAATTATTTTTCCCTGGGCGTCGGGCTTTTTTAGATACAGATAGCGACCGGCACCGTATGTTTCTTTGGTATTGGCAGCATCTCCAAACATCGTGAAGTATTCGTCACCTCCACCATCAAATGCATCAAGCCGGTACTCCTCTCCATTGACCTTAATGACCAATGTTCCCGGCGAGCTCAACGGTGCGGTTTGCCCTAAAATGTTGATTATATCGATGGTCCTGGATGAATCAGCCTTCTCAAACATCGCTTCCAATCTCCAGGCAGCATCCAACGGATACCGCTCAATGCCTTTGAAGTTCACCAACTCAGGATTCTTAAAATCACGAAGTCGGATACCATATTTCGTGTCACGCTCTACGACGAACCATTGCAACTGGTCATACTCCAGGGTGGGCGTCTTTGAAGAATCCGGATGAAAGACGACCATACGCTTTACGGGCTGCCCCTTGCTTGTGATGTTCACACCCGGGGACACTTCAAGCGTAACAGTGCTTTGTTTTAATAAAAATATTCCTGCCCGCTCCGGCATTTTCCCCTCCGGAAAAACAATATCATTCTTTAGACCGCTGCCAAATGTGTTAACTCCCTCATGAAGCCAGAATAATCCAGCAAGATTTAACCAACCATCTGGTCCTTTTAAATCTTGAATCCGCTTCTGGTGCCAAGTTTCTATTTCTGAAGTATAGGCCCCAAGATCGATCGGCCTTTCTTGAACCGTCCTGGAAGTACAACTTGCGATAATAATTAGAATCGGCAACAAATAAATCCCTCGCATATTCAACTATTTACGTGAATGACCCTGCCTACTACCCGTCCTTTGCCTACTTCCCATTGCCCCCTGCCTACTTTTTCAATACTTCCCCCATTTAATATACGTCTCTAAATCCTTGTCTCCTCTCCCCGACAAATTGATTACCACTACATCATCATGATCAAACTCCATTTTTTTCAAAACACTCACGGCATGGGCTGTCTCAATGGCTGGAATAATTCCTTCTGTTCTGCTCAATTCAATTCCCGCTTCCATGGCTTCGTCGTCTGTAACACTCATGAACTGAACACGGCCTACTTCAAATAGATGTGCAAGCATGGGGCCAATACCGGGGTAATCAAGTCCGGCAGAGATCGAGTACGGTTCCACAACTTGACCATCTTCGGTCTGCATCAACAAGGTCTTGCTTCCATGCAACACGCCTGGCTTACCCAGCACCGTCGTTGCGGCGGATTCACCCGAATCAATTCCTTTCCCTGCGGCTTCCACTCCGATGAGATTAACGTGCTCGTCATTCAAATAATGATAAAATGCTCCGGCTGCGTTGCTTCCGCCACCTACACACGCAATTACAAAATCCGGAAAAGGGTTGCCCTCTGCTTCGACCAGTTGCTTCTTCATTTCTTCGCTGATAACTGATTGAAATCGTGTAACCATATCGGGGTAAGGATGTGGTCCTACAACAGAGCCAATAATGTAGTGCGTGTCCATCGGGTTATTGATCCAGTGGCGCATCGCTTCGTTGGTAGCATCTTTCAACGTCATGCTACCACTCAAGGCGGGAATGACATTGGCTCCAAGAATCCGCATACGCTCTACATTGGGTCGCTGGCGTTCCATGTCGTGCTTACCCATGTACACACTGCATTCCATGCCCATCAGGGCGCAGACCGTTGCCGTAGCCACTCCATGCTGCCCTGCTCCTGTTTCAGCTATGATCTTTTGCTTACCTAATCTTCTGGCCAATAAAATCTGTCCGATAGTGTTATTGATCTTGTGCGCTCCAGTATGGCACAAGTCCTCTCGCTTGAGGTAAATTTTAGCCTGATAACGATCCGAGAGTCTGGAAGCGAAATACAAGGGTGTCGGCCGGCCTACAAAATCTTTCAAAAGGCTGTGGAATTCATGTTGAAAATCTTGGGCATTAATAATCCCCAAATAATTTTCCCTCAACTCCTCAACATTTGGATAAAGCATTTCAGGAATGTAAGCTCCCCCGAACTGGCCGTAGTATCCTTTCTGGTCTACTGTGTATTTCATGTCTTTTATATTTTCCCTATTTGAAGAC
>JANXYC010000023.1 GCA_025350305.1 Cyclobacteriaceae bacterium
GTTGCAAGCAAAGGCGGATGCATTAAGTGCCTTGCATCTTCAACCACCTTCATTATCCGGCTGGACACCGAAGGTATTTGCCGTATCGGCCCGGGAGAACAAAGGCATTGTGGATGTTTGGAAGATGATTCTTACTTATCAGCAGCACACAGTCCAAACCGGATATTTCCAGGAAAATCGCGAACTACAAAAAAAGCAATGGTTGGAGGAAAGTATCGAAAGCAATTACAGGGAATTCTTGAGCAGACCATCAATCATCGAAGCAAAAGAGAAACTCTTGAACGAAGTTATGGATAACCGACTACTTCCATCGGAAGCTGCGCATCAGTTTTGGGATATCGTGATCAGACTGGAGAAGAATACGCAATAATGCATTAAGTCGTTGCTTCCTTCTGGAATCCATACGGGCAATGCCGGCACCCTGATTGGCAGCAGTAGCCACGCTTTTTATGATACGCTTCTGTGAAAACCAGCAGCTCTTTTTCCCAATAAAAGTCTTTAGTGTCTGGAGGTTTGGGCTTTGCCTTTTTGGTCAGCTTCTTCATATAAAAAAAACCCTATCCCAGGTAACGGGACAGGGTCTTCATATTTTGCTTTAACGAACCACTACACTTTTATTTCTACATCCACGCCGCTGGGAAGTTCGAGTTTCATGAGAGCATCGACGGTTTTAGCGCTGTTGGAATAGATATCAACCAGGCGCTTGAACGTGCAAAGCTGAAACTGCTCGCGTGATTTCTTATTTACGTGAGGTGACCGCAGCACTGTAAATATTTCCTTTTCTGTTGGAAGTGGAATAGGACCACTTACTACCGCTCCGGTTGCTTTTACAGCACGTACGATTTTCTCCGAAGACTTGTCGACCAGGTTGTGATCGTACGACTTGAGTTTGATTCTTATTTTCTGATTCATACCTTTTTGGTAATCCTGTAATTTATTCCAAATCCAATAATCCCTAAATCCTAGTCCTACTTAGCTGCCACGGTTCCCTTTACCTCCTCGATAACTTTCTCTGCCAGAGCCCTCGGCACAGGAGCATAATGAGAGAATGTTAAGGAAGCAGAAGAACGTCCTGATGTGATGGTACGTAAGTCGGTAACGTATCCGAACAATTCAGATAATGGAACATCCGCTTTAATCACTTGCGCGCCTCCACGGGTATCCATTCCCTTCATTATTCCTCTTCGTCTGTTTAAGTCTCCGGTAACGGATCCTGTGTATTCATCCGGAGTGATAACCTCTACGCCCATAATAGGCTCTAACAATTGGGGGCCGCATTTTCTTGCCGCTTCTCTAAAACCTATGCGGGCGGCCAATTCAAATGACAGGGAATCAGAGTCTACATCATGATAGGAGCCATGAAACAACCTCACTTTCATGGAGTCAATCGGGTAGCCCGCTAATGGTCCGTTTACCATGGCTTGATCGAAGCCCTTTTGGATCGCTGGAATAAATTCTCTGGGGATTACTCCTCCAACAATATCATTCTCAAATTCAAGGCCCGGTTTATCATCCGGTCCAAGTTCGCGTGGACCAATTTCAAAGACGATGTCTGCAAATTTACCGCGACCACCAGTTTGTTTCTTATATACTTCCTTGTGCTCAATCGATTTTGTGAGAGCCTCTTTGTAGGCCACCTGAGGTGCGCCCTGGTTGATCTCAACTTTAAACTCACGCTTCAGACGCTCAATGATAATCTCCAGGTGTAATTCACCCATTCCGCGAAGGATCACCTGACCGGTTTCGTGGTCTGTATTCACACGAAGGGTAGGATCTTCCTCCACCAGCTTGGAAATTGCCATCCCAAGTTTGTCTGAATCAGCTTGTTTTTTAGGCTCAATAGCATATCCAATAACAGGTTCCGGGAATACCATTGATTCCAACACAATTTTGCGCCTTTCATCACAAAGCGTGTCACCGGTCTTGATGTCTTTAAAGCCTACGACCGCACCAATGTCTCCTACCGGAAGTCGATCAATCTGTTTTTGCTTGTTGGCGTGCATTTGAAAAACACGCGAGATACGTTCTTTTTGTTCCGAGCGTGTATTATAAACATAGGAGCCCGATTCCAGAACGCCAGAATAGGCCCTGATAAAGCACAACCTGCCTACAAAAGGATCTGTTGCAATTTTAAATGCCAATGCCACAAACGGCTCTTTCTCATCAGGTTTAATCGATACCTCTTCGCCCGTGTCAGGATCGGTACCAATGATTACATCTTTATCCAAAGGAGAAGGAAGTAACTCCATGACATAGTCGAGCATGGTCTGAACTCCTTTGTTTTTGAAAGAAGAGCCACAAACCATCGGCACGATTCTCATGCTGACAGTGGCTTCCCGTAATGCCTTTAATATCTCCGCTTCGGTGATCGAACTCGGGTCTACAAAATATTTTTCGATCAGGGTCTCATCTACTTCGGCAACCGCTTCGAGTAGTTTTTCCCGGTACTCTTTAGCTATCTCCAGCATATCATCCGGTATTGGAATCACCTGGTAGGTCATCCCTTTGTCGGTGTCATTCCAGATAATTCCTCTGAAACCCACGAGATCAACAACGCCTACAAATCCCTCTTCCTCACCGATAGGCAACTGTAAGGCCACTGCTCTGCTGCCAAGTTTATCCTTTACCTGCTTACACACCCCGATAAAATCGGCACCGGCGCGGTCCATCTTGTTAACGAAGCCTATTCGGGCCACTTTATAATTATCAGCCAAACGCCAGTTGGTTTCTGACTGTGGCTCAACACCATCCACGGCGCTGAACAAGAAAACCAAGCCATCCAACACCCTGAGCGAACGGTTTACCTCTACAGTAAAATCTACATGGCCGGGTGTATCTATAATGTTAACGTGATA
>JANXYC010000077.1 GCA_025350305.1 Cyclobacteriaceae bacterium
AACGGTTGTAGGTGCCAGCATTTACTTAAAGGGTACCACGCTGGGCACTGTTTCGGATATAAACGGAAATTTCACTTTGCAAATCTCCGAAACATTACAAGACACGCCGCTAATCATCTCGCTGATCGGCTATAAGACACAGGAGTTGACGATCGGGACCCGCAGATCTTTTAATGTAACAATGGAAGAAGATCTTAAGATGCTTTCAGAAGTGGTGGTGGTCGGTTATATCTCGCAGGAAAAGGAAAAAATCACAGGGGCGGTTAACACGGTAAGCGCCGACTTGATCAGCAAGCTCCCCGTACCAAGCATCGATATAGCGCTACAAGGCCGGGCTCCCGGTGTGGTGGTTACCCAAAATACGGGCGCTCCAGGTGAAGGCGTAGCGGTGCGTATTCGAGGGGCGGGTTCAATCAATAGTGGTAATAACCCCTTATACGTTGTAGACGGAGTTCCCACACTGGATATCAATACGATCGCCACACAAGATATCGCAAGCATCACGGTGCTGAAGGATGCAGGCGCTACAGCCGTGTATGGATCACGTGCGGCAAATGGCGTAGTGATCGTTACCACAAAATCAGGCGGTGGCAGTGTACCCAGAATTCAAATCAGCAGCCAGGTGGGTTTTCAGGAGCTCAGCAGAAAAATTGATATGGCCAATACAGATGCGTACGTCAATATCTATAACGAAGCAGCCAACGGTGACAATGCCAATAAGAATCCGCTCTTGTTCCGCCCGCTGATCACTGACGATATAAAAGCCACACTGCCCAACGTAAATTACATTGATGCCATTTTAAGAAAAGGAATTATTCAATCACACAGCGTCTCCGTTTCCGGAGGAGAAGGTAAGACCCGGTATTTTGTTTCAGGCAATTATTTTGATCAGCAAGGGATTATTAAAGGCAGCGATTATAATCGGATCAGCAGCCGGATCAATATCGACACGGAAGTAAAGAGCTGGCTGAGGACCGGTGTCAATATTAATATTACAAAAGCGACAACGGACCTGATTGGCAGTTCCGGCGATGGCGCAGGGGGAAATGGAGGCAGTGTAATTCGGTATGCCTTCTTTCGCACGCCCGCCATTCCAATCTACGATGCCACCGGTGGCTTTACCGACAAGCCTGATCGATATGATTTGTTTGGCGATGGCTACAACCCGGTTGGGATGCTTGCCTACAACAACAATAAAAAAATCAGCAACCGCTTATTCGGAAAGTTTTTTGTGGAGCTTACCCCTTTCAAAGGTTTTAAATTCACCTCTAACGTTGGCGTTGACTTTGCCAGCACGAATCAGCGACGTTTCGATCGCAACTGGGGAACCGGAGGAAGAATCAACGGCATCAACCAGCTGTCGGTATCGGACACCCGAAATCAAACATTGACACTGAGCAACTTTGCCACCTACGTAAAATCCTTCGACAAGCATAGCTTCACCTTTCTGGGAGGCATGGAAGCCATAAAAGCTCAGAATTATGTTGTCAACGCATCAGAAAAGGATTTTGCAGACCAGTCGGCCGATCTGACGTACCTCGGCAACGGTCGCGGACAAAAGTCGGTACAGGAAAACAAAATTGGAAGCGCACTCCTCTCTTACTTCGGAAAAGTCAATTATGACTTTGAAGAAAAATATCTGATCTCTGCTACACTGAGAAGAGACGGATCATCGCGGTTTGGTTCTGAAAACCGTTGGGGCACTTTCTATGCAGGTTCACTGGGATGGCGAATTGATAAAGAAAATTTTCTTGTCAATAGCAGTACGATCGACCGGTTGATGTTGAGAACAGGTTATGGCTCGATCGGCAACCAGGAGATTCCTGATTATGCCTTCTCCGATGCCATCAACTCCGGCTATAACTATCCTTTAGGCAACGCAAAGTCAGTCGGTTATGTTGTTTCAAGTTTAGGCAACAGCAAAATTAAGTGGGAAACCAGCAAACAGTTAAATGTTGGCGTGGACCTGGAGATGTGGAATGGTAAGTTTTCTGCCTCCATCGATTATTTTAATAAGATCACGTCTGACCTGCTCGTAAGACAACCCATCGCTTCATCTTCCGGTGAAGACGATTCCGGTTTCCCCCATTTTATTTGGGTAAACAATGGAAAAGTTCTAAACACCGGAATTGAGGTGGCTCTGAATTACTCCAACAAGGTTGGCAATTTTAGTTATTCCATCAGTGGAAATGCTGCCACCCTTCATAACGAGGTCCTCGAAGTGAGTCCCTCTATCCCTAACGGGGCGATTGGATCTGACCGGGTAACGCTCACTGAAAAGGGATATCCCATCGGGTCATTTTATCTGTATGAAATGGAGGGCATCTTCCAAAACAAAACAGAAATATTTACACATGCTTATCAGGGTACCGGCATCCAACCGGGTGATGTCAAATTCAAGGATCAGAATGGCGACGGGGTAATCGATGGTAAAGACCGCAAGCACGTTGGCAGCGCTATCCCAAAGGTTACAGCAGGGTTTAATATCACGTTGAACTATAAGAATTGGGATATGTCCATATTCTTACAGGGTGCTTATGGACAAAAAATATTCTCCGTTCTTAACCGCGATATCGAAGGGTTCTATCGCCCGTTCAATGTAACACAACGGTATTACGACAATCACTGGACCGGACCCGGCACCACCAATTCATTTCCGCGCGCCTCCTGGGATGCTTCCGGAAACAACACAAAGTACTCCACCCGATTCCTGGAGGATGGATCGTACACACGCCTCAAGAATTTGCAAATTGGATATACCCTTCCTAAAAGTATCCTGACGAAGTACGGCTTCGCGGCCGCGCGCATTTATGTGTCAGGCACGAACCTGTTCACATTGACAAAATATCAGGGCATGGATCCTGAGCAGACGGTCAGTAACAATGCACAGGGTCAAGGTGACAGTTCAGCAGGTTTAGACTGGGGAACGTATCCGGCGGCGAAGTCATTCAACATTGGTGTCAACCTCACCTTCTAACCAATCACACCATGAAGAGCATAACTAAAATTCTACTCACACTGTTCGCCCTGGTTGTCGGTGCATGCACTGATTTTTTAAATGAGCGGCTTCAAGGCACGTACTCCAACGCCACGTTCTATAAAACGGAAGCCCACGCGGTCCTTGCCATTACTGGTGTTTACAATGCGCTTTCCTTCGTCTCAACGGAAAATAATCTCTGGGTATTCGGTGATGTTGCTTCCGATGACGCTGCAAAGGGAGGCCTCGCAGGTGATCAAAGTGATATTCAGTTTATTGATGAGTTTAACTATGCACGCAATAATGCTTCCCTCGAGAAAATCTGGAAACGCTACTATGAAGGAGTCTCCCGTGCAAATTATTTACTGTATTATGGTCCTGCTATTCAGATGGACCTTAAACTTAAGAACAGGATTCTCGCGGAAGCAAAATTTCTGAGGGCCTACCTCTACTTCAATCTTGTCAACATTTTTGGCGAGATCCCGGTAAAATTAAGCCCACCGATTAATACCGATGAAATCAACAAGCCGAAATCTGCTGTTCCCACCGTGTATGCTCAGATCGAAAAAGATTTGCGTGAAGCAATCCCCGACCTGGCTAAAACCTATACAGGCCCGGATGTCGGACGCGCTTCAAAAGGTTCAGCCTGGGGTCTTTTGGCCAAGACGTACCTCTATCAAAAAAAATATCCAGATGCATTGGTTGCGATTGATTCGGTGGATGCGTTGGGGTTGTATCAATTGCAGAAAGTTTATAAGAACAACTTCATTGACTCGACACAAAATAACGCTGAGTCGCTCTTCGAGATACAGCATTTAAGCGGACAATTGCCAAAGTTGGGCAGTTACTTAAATCAGTATTTTTCTCCGGCTAAAGACAATGGATATTATTTTAATGCTCCCTTGCAGAACTTTGTCGATGAGTTTGAAAAAACATCTGCCAATGTTCCAGATCCACGCCTTGATTATACCGTGGGCCGCACCGGACAAAAATGGATAAACGGCGAGGACTTTAACCCACCCTCAACTACAAACCCTCCCTGGTCCCCTACCGGCTATCTCACGAAAAAGCATTCTCAACCCAAGAGACAAGAACCCATCATCGGTGATGCCAGTCTGAATTATGTCTACATGCGTTATGCTGACATTTTGTTAATGAAGGCAGAGGCATTGAATGAATTGAATCGTGGCGCTGAGGCTATCGGACCGCTCAATGCCGTTCGCAAGCGTGCCCGTGAAAGTTACTTGTATGATAAAGGTCAATCCGGCTTCGGGACAATTCCCGCGGGTCTATTGCCCGATGTTACTAATTCGGGAGCGCAGGCGATCAGCGATGCCATTCGTCATGAACGACGTGTGGAGCTGGGATTTGAATTTCATCGCTTTTTTGATCTGATGCGGTATGGTAAGCCGGTCGCAGAAGCCGCGCTTAGTTCAACCGGATTTAAATACGACTTGCACCGTTATTTCTTAATTCCCCAATCTGAACTAGACGCAAACCCTGCTATCAATAATTAAGACTGTGAATTTTTAAACCAATTAATCAATTAAACAATCATCTATGAAAACAAAAGTAAAATTACTTCTCAATGCGGCGGCAATCCTGCTATTACTAGGATTTGCGGCTTGCTCGAAAAAAAGTGACCCGGTTATTCCTGTTGTTAAAACGGATTTGACTGCGGCCATTACGGCGGCGAATTTGCAGCTGACTACAACCTTCGAAGGAGTTGCAGGCGGCAATTTCCTGAAAGGCTCTCAGGCTGCATTAACTACTGCTGTTGCTGCAGCACAGGTTGTAGCCACTGATGCCACGGCTACCCAGATAACTGTTACCAACGCTACAGTTGCCTTGAATGCTGCGATCGCTGCTTACTTAACTCAGATCATTACTCCGATCGATCCAACCAACCTGGTGGGTCAGTGGACGTTTGATCAGATACCTACCGCTGCGGTCGAGGCCGTGGTAAAAGATTATTCTGGTAATGGCCGCGATGGTAGACTCAAGACTGGACATACGTTCAATGGGGGTGGAAATGTTACACTGGTTGCCGATCGCTATGGAGTGGCAGGAAAAGCACTTCATTTTGATAAAGGAAGCAATGTGGAAATTCCATACAATACAGCCCTTAACCCCCCGAACATTTCGATTTCTTTGTGGGCAAAGGCAGATGTGAATAACCCAATTGTGAACAACCAGTATATGGTTGCCATGAACCGCTGGAATGGCTATAAATTCCAATTCCAGGATTCACCGAAAGCGTTCTTTACCGCAACCTATGATGACCCTACAGCGAATCCACCTGCTACGAAAAAATGTTGTTATGATCGTGACAATGCGTCTCCGTTGGTGACACAAGGCCAGTGGTGGCATATCGTACTAACCTTCGGAGGGGGACACGAGAAATTCTATCTCAATGGAGTGATGGTAAAAGATTGGTCTGATACACCTGGCACAATTTCGACGCTCACCACGCCTATTAACCTTGTTTTTGGCCAGGATTTGCCTACGTCGACCTACACACTAGATTCTGCAAGTCCCTATTATGTGAACTACGGCGGATTCTATATCGGCGCAATGGATGAGGTAAGGATTTACAAGTCCATACTTACTGCTGCACAGGTAACGAGCATTTATACGGTGGAGAAACCATAATGGTGGTGTAACGCTTAAATAATGTCGTGAGTTTTTAAGTAAAAAGGGACAGTGACTTTCACTGTCCCTTTTTACTTCCGAAACACTACATAAGCAGTATGAACAGCAAAAATAAAATGAATTTTTTCAGCATGCGCCTCACGGGTATCCTTCGAACGATACTGCTTTTAATTTTCTTAGCATGCGATCAGGTGATAGCCCAGACCGGACAAATCGACCTTAGCCGTGTGCAACTGATGCCAAACCTTCCATCACCTTACATGATGCGCAATTGGAAGGATGTGGCAATGAAATACGATGAACTAGTGTATAATACGAATGCAACGGGTCAATTCCTTCCGTTGATACACGTGAAAGCAAGCGGTGTTAATTATCCACTGCTTCAACCAATTTTGTTGGATACTTATGTAGGGTCTTCCACGAGTGGCAATCAAGCCGAAGCCATCAATATAATTCCCTCACTTGTCGGCGCCTCGTTGATGGGAATCAATAAATCAAACCAGAATGGAATTAACTGGGCTATTAAAGCCAACGATTTTTTTAATAAAGCAAATGGACAGAATGTGTACTTAAATGGATATTCTTCCTCGAGCGGAAACGATTGGTGGTATGACCTGATGCCGAATGTATTTTTTTATCAATTGTATTCGCAATACCCCACGACAACGGATTTTTCTCAACAATTTACAATCGTTGCAGACCGATGGCTGAAAGCCGTGCAGACAATGGGAGGCTCCAACACTCCGTGGACAGTGCCGCAGATGAATTACCGTGCCTTTAACTTAAGCACCATGACACCGAATGGAAATGGTGTAATAGAACCCGAAGCATCCGGTGGTATCGGCTGGATTTTGTACAATGCCTGGATTAAAACCGGTAACAAAAAATATTTGGATGGTGCGCAACAGTCGATTGAGTTTCTTGCGGGTCTTACTACCAATCCGTCGTATGAACTTCAATTGCCATACGGAACCTTCATTGCCGCAAAAATGAATGCGGAATTAGGAACGCATTATGATATTAATAAAATGCTCAACTGGAGTTTTGACCGCGGTCCGCTGCGAGGATGGGGCACCATTGTCGGCACCTGGAATGGTTCGAATGTTTCCGGGTTGGTTGGAGAGGCGAATGATGCAGGAAATGATTATGCGTTTGCGTTGAATGGTTTCCAGCAGGCAGCAGCCCTTGTGCCGATGGTAAAATACGACAAACGATTTGCCCGCGCAATTGGCAAATGGATGCTTAACCTGGCAAATGCCAGCCGTTTTTTTTATTCAAAGTCCTTGCCTCCCACCAGCCAGGATGACTTCCCCTGGAGTTCGCTGAACGATCCCAAGTCAGTAATTGCGTATGAAGCATTAAAAGAAAACATTGGTGGAAATAGATTATTTGCCACCGGAGATGCCAAAAGAAATGGGTGGGCACAAACGAATCTGGGGCTCTACGGTTCATCGAGTGTTGGATACCTCGCTGCGGTGGTTGACACCACTAACGTAAGCAGCATTTTATTATTGGATGTTAATAAGACGGACTTCTTTAGTGCGAATACCTTTCCCTCCTACCTGGTTTACAATCCTTATGGTGCGGCCAAACAAGTGACACTTCCGCTCGGAGTTCTAACGTATGAGATTTACAACGCCCTTTCTGAAACGATTATAAAAGCCGGAGCAACCGGCAATACGGTCATCACCATTCCTGCCAACGAGGCAATGCTCCTGGTTTATCTTCCACAGGGTTCAGTACCCGTGGCTTCCGGCAATAAGCTGCTGGTGGGTAACAAAGTTGTGGATTATCATTATGGCTACGACTTTGCTGGCAAGCCCAGGATCAAATCACTGGCCGTTGTGGATACGCTGGTAGCATTCAATCAACTGGTGCCTGTTTACAGTGTCATAGAAAATGCACCCACCGCCACGTACAATTGGTATGTAAACGGAATTTTATCCAGCTCATCATCCACCAATACTTTTTCATGGACGGCTCCGGCAGTAGCAGGCACATACTCGTTGCGTTTGAACGTTGTGGTGGGTTCTGTAACAATTAAGGATAGTTTAGCGATGCACGTTGTCGCCCGCATACCCGTTGCGCCAGTCATTAACGGATTCGGTGCTGATAAGACCTGGTACTCCATAGGCAATACTGCCGCGATTAACTGCAATGCGACCAACAAAGATGGAGGCCTGCTTGTGTACACGTGGACCGTCCCCGGTGGCGCTATTGTCAGTCAGACTGGCTCGTTGGTTAACTGGAGCCTTCCTCAAAACGAAGGGTTATTTGAAATCACATGCGAGGTTAGGAATTCTGACGGCTTGAAAGCAACTTCGAAAAAGCAGGTATTAGTTAAGAAGCTGAGTACCGGCACAACCGCGCCATTCGCCTGGTATCCACTTGATGGCAATACCCTGGATTACAGCGGTAACGGGCATAATGCTCTCCTGGAAAACGCACAGCTTGCCATGGATTCGCGAGGGCAAGCAAACAAGGCCTACCGATTTTCATCCGGCGCTGACATTATTTACATCAATAACATCCCAAGTTTTAATTTTCAAAACGAAATTACCCTCTCCTTTTGGGTAAGCCTGGATGCTGTGACTGAGGAATCATTCGTCCTTTCACACGGCAGTTGGGAGGAGCGGTGGAAAGTTTCTGTAACACCGGATAAGAAAATGCGATGGACAGTGAAGACCAATTCCGCTACAAAGGACCTCGATAGTTCGTTCCCACTGGTGTTGAATCATTTCTATCACTTTGCCGTGGTTTACACGAATTACTCCATGGAGCTTTATGTTGATGGGTTGTTGGATACGTATCTCGCGGACACAGGCCCCATGGCCGTGACCAGTAAGGCGATTACGTTTGGCAGGAAAGATGTGAGCGTGTCAAATTATTTTTTGAGAGGCACATTGGACGAGGTACGAATTTACGACAAAGCACTCGCTCCCAGTGAGATTGAAATGCTCAAGACATTGTGGAACACAGAAGCTGTGACTGCTGTACCAAAAGAAAATGGGCATAACATTGTTGTGTATCCAAATCCAGCGAGCGGAACTGTTCAAATAATGAACATAACGCGGCCAGTCACCCGAGTAGAATTGATTGACATCACTGGAAGAAGAATCACTGGCACCCATTCATCTACCCTCGAAGGGATTCTGCGTGTCGAATTTGACAAGACTGTTCACGGCTTTATCATTCTGAAAATTGAAACCGACCGAGAACCTATTTATCTCAAAATAATAGCAGAATAGACGGCGTCATTAAAGTTGCGGTGTGAAATTAAAAGTGACATATTTTTTATTTCTTTCCAGCGGACTGTTGTTCGTAACCGGTTGCCGCAAGGAATCGACTTTGTTCACAAAGTTGTCGGCGAGTGAAACTGGCATTGACTTTAAGAACAAGTTAAAAGAAGACAATCCGGATTTTAGCATTCTTGGTTACCCCTACTTTTATAATGGTGGCGGTGTTGCCGTTGGTGATATAAACAATGATGGTTTACCCGATGTACTTTTTACAGGCAACATGGTCAAGAATGGACTTTTTCTTAACGAGGGTAATTTTGAATTTGATGACATTTCTGATACGTCCGGTATCGGAGTAAAGGAAGGCTGGTGCACGGGCGCAACCATGGTAGATTTAAATCAGGACGGGTGGTTGGATATTTATATCTGTCGTTCAGGGCTCCCCAAACCAAATGATCGTACCAATCTTCTTTACATCAATAACCACGATCTTACGTTCACAGAAAGTGCTGCAGCTTTCGGTCTCAACGATGCCGGATATTCTACGCAGGCCTCTTTTTTCGATTACGACAGGGATGGCGATCTGGATATGTTTCTGATTAATCAGTCGGATCCAAAATATGCCCGCGGCTACCTCGATTATTTGCAAACACGCTCCCAAATGGCCGATAGCGCCCTTGCCAACAAATTGTTCAGGAATGACGACGGACATTTTAAAGATGTATCCCGTAGTGCCTGCATACAGTCAACAGTTTTCTCGTTTAGTCTTGGCATCAGCACAGCCGATATAAACCAGGATGGGTGGCCGGACATTTACGTAGCCAACGATTTTGAAGAAGCGGATTATTTATATATCAATAACAGGGATGGGACATTCAGTGATCAGCTTCACCGGGCGGTGGATCATACCTCGCTCTTTTCGATGGGAATGGATGTGGCGGATTACAATAATGATCAGCTGGCGGATCTGATGGTGTTGGACATGCTTCCGGAAGATAACTACTCACAAAAAATGCACATCGGAGGCGATAATTTCACCCGCTATAATTATTTGTTTCACAATGGTATGTTTTATCAGTACATGAAAAACACGCTTCAAAAAAATAACGGAGACGGCACCTTCAGCGAGATCGGCCAATTGGCGGGCGTATCGAATACCAATTGGAGCTGGTCGCCGCTGATTGCCGACTATGACAATGATGGACATAAAGATATTTTCATCACCAATGGCTACAAGCGTGACAACACGGATATGCAGTTTATGGGTTATGCCATGGACCAATCTTTACGACTTCAAAAAGGTGGCATCGCGGTGAGTGTCCCGGAATACATTTCGCATATGCCAGGGATTAATCTCCCCAACTATATTTTTAAGAATGAAGGAAACGACCATTTCTCGAATAAGATAAAGGAATGGGGCTTTGATCAGGCAACATTCTCGCATGGCGGAGCATACGCAGACTTCGACAACGATGGTGACCTTGACCTTGTCACCAACAATACCGAAGATTTTGCCGGAGTTTACAGAAATAACAGTCAGGAACTGTTGAAGAATAATTTCCTAAAAATAAAACTTGATGGCGGCCAAAGCAACATGACCGGCATTGGATCAAAAATTTATGCGTATGCCGGCACCGACAAATTCTATGTCGAGCAAAATCCAGTTCGTGGCTATCAATCTTCCATTGACAATGTGCTTCATCTGGGTCTGGGAAAGCATTCAACCATTGATTCGCTCCGGATAATTTGGCCAGACCAGTCCAGTCAGCTGATAAAAAACAGTGCTGCAAATACGACCCTCCTGTTATCCATTCGCAACGCGGTGAAATACACACTTCATATAAATATTTTGTCTCCGCTCCTGCAAGAAACAACTCCAATTGATTTTAGCCATGTTGAGAATGTCGAGAATGATTTTGCAAAGCAATTTCTATTACCGCATTTTTTCTCGCATAATGGCCCCTGTATGACAACGGGTGATGTTAATGGAGATGACCTGGCCGATATTTTTGTCGGGGGGGCCAAAGGCCAGGCGAGTGTGATCTTTTTGCAAGCCCGTGACCACACCTATAACAAACTATCAACACTCGCATTGGACCTCGATGCTGGAAGCGAAGATATGGACGCGGTTTTTTTTGACGCCGACGGCGACAAAGATTTGGATCTGTATGTGGTGAGTGGTGGATATGAGTTCGAAGAAGGTTCTCCCCTGTTGCAAGATCGTCTCTACCTCAACAACGGAAAGGGGATCTTTTCAAAATCTAATGGAAGGTTGGCTCAGGATTTGTTCAATAAAAAATGTGTGCGTCCTGTCGACATTGACAATGATGGTGACATTGATTTATTTGTCGGAGGAACTGTGGTGCCGGGAAATTATCCGTACTCCACTCCCAGCAAGATTTATTTTAATGACGGCAGCGGAAATTTCTCATCCATAAAACCTGCCAATGCGCTGCTCGGTATCGTAAACGATGCGTTGTGGGTCGATTTAAACATGGATGGTAAAAAGGATTTGATTGTAGCCAGTGAATGGCAGCCATTGAAAGCGTACCTGACCGAAGGGCCTTTATTCAAGGATGTTTCAGCGCAATGGTTTCCATTTGCGAGTAACGGCTGGTGGAATTGCATTGCGAGCGGTGATTTTGATAAGGACGGCGACGTTGATTTAGTGGTTGGAAATTATGGCTTGAATTCGCCGCTAAAAGCAGATGAACAGCATCCCATGCAGTTGTATTATATGGATGTGGATGGTAACGGTTCGACTGATCCATTAATTATGCATTATATCGGAGGCAAATCTGTTCCGCTCCCCCTTCGCGATGATCTGATAGGGCAAGTTCCGATGATGAAGAAAAAATTTAATGACTACGGGCTGTATGCAAAAGCAACTATTAACGAAATCCTAACGCCCGATCAACTGGCAAAGTCACCCATCTTAATAACAAATGTTATGGCAACCGTTTATTTGAAGAATACCGGCAAAACATTTGTGAAGAAAGAATTGCCGGTGGAAGCTCAGTATTCATCCATCTATGCCATTGCCGTTTTCGATTTGAATAACGACGGCAATAGTGATCTCGTGATGGCAGGTAATAATTCCTTGAACCGGATTTATCTGGGACGTCAGGATGCCAACCATGGCATGGTTATGTTGGGTGATGGAAAAGGAAACTTCCGGTATTTGTCACAAGAGAAATCCGGACTGAATGTACGAGGCGATGTACGGAGCATTCTTTCGGACGCTGACGGGTTGATTTTCGGAATAAACAACGCACCTGTGAAACGGTATAAAACCAAAAAGCAGTAAAATTTATTAGGTTTGATAGTTGTTCACTCTTCAAAATTAAAAACGTAAAATTGCAAAATGAAGTTAGTATTAAAGAGTCATGAAAAACCTGCCGTATTTTCAGAAGTTGAAAATTATCTGGCAGCCTGTAGTCTAAAAATTACAAATAAGGATGCCGACCGTCCATGGGGAGGATTTTTTGTCCTCGATGAGGGGCAAGCACAACATTTTTCGAAACTTTTTTTTCCGGAGGTTGAATTGTCAACGCTTCGCATTAGCGGAAAATTAAGCCCTAAGATTTTGGTGGTTCAACCCAACAAACGCTTATCGTGGCAATATCACCACCGCCGGGCCGAAATATGGCGGGTAATATCCGGGAACGTTGGAGTTGTCACCAGTCCTACAGACACAGAAGGAAAGAAGGTCGAGCTGTCAGAGGGAGAATCAATCCGCCTCGCCCAGGGCCAGCGCCATCGCCTGGTGGGTTTGAATGACTGGGGCATCGTTGCTGAAATCTGGCAACACACCGAGCTCGATCATCCTTCCGATGAAGATGATATTATTCGTGTGCAAGATGATTTTGGAAGATAATATCCTGATACACATCATAGTGATTTGCTTTTTATTTTCTTCTTCATCGGAAACGCAAAACCAAACCGGACCACCAGACGGTCCGCATAAGGGCTCTTGCTTTCCGGATTGTAAAGATTATACATCACCTCCGTATTTCCCCTGATCTTTTTGTAAGCAATAAATTCCTTTTTCATTCCAACAAGGGCGCTCCACACCCACTCGCGCTGTCCCTCGGTGACGCCAGGCGTTGGAATTAATTGTGGGGGAACAAAGGTGTTCAACAGTTCCGGTTGAAAACGGAAAGTGAACCCCTTCGTCCAATTCACCTGGAAAACTGTCCTGGGACCATACACTCGGTCCGTGTTTGGGTTTGGTTTGTCAAATGCAACGCGCTCTACCCAACCGGCACCAGCGGAAAGTCTCGGTGTAATACGATAAAGAGCTACCGGATTTACGTCAAGTAAGAAATGACCCTTGTTATAAACTTGAAACGTGATTCCGGGAATAATCCGTTCAATGAACGGTGTTCCTTTCAGCGGATTTGGAAGTTTTTTGGGTAGATCAGCGATGCTCTTCACCTCACTGTATTTAGTTTTCAGTTTGGACATCTGACCCATCGCCTGCTTTAGCACTGCCTCCTGACCTTTGAAATGGTCGGTGGCTTCTTTCATAAGCTCGGTCTTTGCCTGGTCTTTTACCATCTTCAATACAGAGGAGTCTGACCGATCGCCAAGCTGGCTCTTGTACTTATCGATCTCGCCGGTCTTCCCTTTAAGTTCTCCCATAGCCTCTGTTTTCATAATCTCATTTTCCGCGGTCTTGTCAAGATTTTTTACCTCGTTCATTTTTCCCTGCGTGATATTTTGAATATCCTTCCCATAGCCGCTCGCCTTGTTGGTGATGGTGGACAGTTCTTTTGATCCATTGGTAAACCCATTCAGTTTGTTAGCCTCACCCATACCCTTCAGCCCCGGTACCTTCGTGTTCCCAAGCGAAGACATCTTTTGATTTCCAGAAGGGAGTTGAAGGCCTTGAAAACCCGGCAGTCTTGCAGAAGAAAGATCGACGCCGGGAATCTTTCCATTCACGATAGGTATTTTATAACCTTGAATGGATTGCGTGAGATTATTGACCGGTCCCTGCATTTGAGGCGGCAGGTTAATGTCCTTCAGACTTTCGGTTGCCTTGCTTTTTAATTTATCCACCTTTTGATTTAGCTCCGCAAGTTTTTGTGTTTTAGCTCGCGTTACGCTATCCAACCTGGATTTGTATTTGGATATGAGCTTGTCGGGGAGGCCCGCCTTCGATGAAGCTATGGCGGATAAACTGTCGAGTTTGTGTTGCAACCTGCGGCTGACAGAATCCATTTTATGAACCGGCTTTTGATAGGCCTGTTGCAGGCTATCAACCTTTGACTGGAATCCGGAGCGGATGGAATCTGCTTTGTGAAAGGCTGTCTGTGATGTATCGTCTGCGTGAAGGACGAGGCTATCCACAGCTGTATAGGCTCGGTTATTGGCAGAATCGATTTTGTTTGTAGCCATGCCCAGTTTATCCTTTGCGTTTAAGAGAACGCTATCCTTCTTTCCTTGTGCCGAAACAAACTGCGCGGTAATTGCCAAAATTGCTAAAAGTCCTATTGTTTTCACTGATTAAAAATACAAAATCGGGGGTGGAATAAGAAAAACCTGCAGAAGGGTCGGCCGTGCCGTGGGTTACTCTTTTTGTTTGAACCCAATCTTTCTCATGGGTTCGGCCTTGGGGTTGAGTAATTCTTTGAGGTATTTAAAGATCAATTTGATATCTCCGTCCTGACCGATAACTTTTCTTTCCAATTGCTCGAGCTTGAGTAAAATATCCTTGTGAGTAAGCACCAATTCACGCAGCCTGGTAAAGATGCGGATAACCTGGATATTGACTTCAATGGCTCTTTTGCTATTCAATACACAAGACAGCATAGTGACTCCTTGTTCTATAAAACAAAATGGCGCGTAACGTAAGCCCTGCCTATCTTCTGACTCGGTAATGTTTTCTTTGCGCCACTGTTCAAACTCATCCTTGTTCATTTCAAACATGAAGTCGGTAGGGAACCTCTCTAAATTTCGTCTTACGGCTTCCTTCAATCGCTTTGTTTCAACTCCATAAAGCTCCGCTAGATCCCGGTCGATCATCACTTTCTGACCGCGGATTAAATAAATCTTGCTGATTACTACTTCATCCGGTATGGCTATGCTCTTTGTCATGTAGCTAAGTTCATTTGTAAAAATATCCATTTCTAAATTGGAGGACGCAATTTGCGACCTCCAATTTTCAGGACTTATCCGAGTGGGTGGAACTTCAAAACGGCCGCCGTCAGTTCTTCGATTCCGGTTTGCTGATATCGCTCTGTCGTCATCGGACTGTTGTGTCCTGCAAAAACTTGTACCGCTCTAACATCTTTTCCGGCCTTCAGTAAATTGGCAATCACGCTTTGCCGGATCGCTAAAGGTGTAAGTGTTCTGTCCTGGAACAAGTGTTTATAAGCTTTCACTACATCATGAACTCCGCATCCTCTTTCCGCCTGGTAACGTCTGGTTAAAATCAATTTTCTCGAGCTACTCCTGTTAAGTGTTAACCGTTCTTCATTCAGATATTTATTGATAAGCATGATCTGTTTGGGATGCAGCTCAAGGATTCTTCTGTTCAATGTTGTTTGTTTCTGTGATCAGTCGTTATGAGCGCGATGAGATGGTACCTTCTATTGATGCAGCGAAGAAGCTGGCTGGCTTACTCGATACTACTGTAGGTTATCTCCTGGGTGAGAGTGAGGACCATGATCTTTTCAAGGACCCGGAGATGCTCAAGCGTTTTAAAGACCTCAAGAGCATCGGAGCAAAAGAACGCGAGCACATTCTTTTCGCCATCGACTCCATGCTCAAACATATTAAACTCAAATCTCTCTAAGGAAAAAGCCCGGACACACCCGGCTTGGTGACAAGACTTATTTTTAGAACGATCTATTGTTGAGCTTTTGATTTATTTTTAATAGCATCACAATCAATAGTAGCAGACCTTTGAGGCAGAACAGCCGTAATAAGTAACTCTGGTAAAATAAAATCAAATGTTGCCTCTTTAGATTCAATGACACCCTTTCCATTGCATAAAGATCGTTTCACTCCTTCGGTAACCTGTGCCCCAAGCTCAATAGCTTTCGTAAGACTGTGGCAGCTTTGATTTAAATCTCTTTGGCCATAATAAAAATAACTTTTCAATAACCACGGCTGCCACATGGTGTATTGTATCGCTATGGCAGAATCGTAATCCGAAAGGATTGAAGATGCAGACTCGTGATTATTTGATTTTATAAATCCACGAAGCATATAATGAACTGCACCCGGTGGAGACACGATCATTGCGCTGTCAATATCATTACTGGCTTCTATGTTTTTTTCCAACCGAAGTTTCATAAAGCCCCGGGAGGCAAACTGCATACTTCGCGATTTCTTATCATTTGAAAATCCGATCACCCTGGTAAGATCACTTACCGTAAGTAAATTTTCATTTACCTTCTTACTGCGAAAAAGCGCACCGATTCTCCCAAAATAAAATTCAGCATTGAGACTATCCAGTTCAATTGCTTTTGCAAAGTATTCAAGGCTGGACGTTAATTCACATAATCCTAACTTCGCCATGGCAAGGGAAAAATACAGATTGCTATCCATTACTTTAACAAGGGATACCTGCTTATTGAATAAGTCCAGCGCTCTTTTGTACTCTCCGAAATTCAATTCAGACCTGCCCCATAAATAGTAAGTCTCACTATCTTCAGGGTCATTTTTAATCGCCAACCTGAAGTTTTTTCGGGCACTGGATGAGTCACCCTTAATCCCGTAGGCTGCGCCTATACCAGCATAGGAATTACCTTTCCCGTCCAAGCTTTCCATTATTTTGTAATCAACTATGGCGCTATCAGTATAGAGAACATTTGAAGAACTTAAATTAAGGTAAGATGTACCCCTGTAATAATAGCTCGCCGCCTCAGTGCCTCCCATTTGAAAATACTGATTGAAATCCCTTATTGATTCCTTATATTTTTTTAAATAAAAAAATGCGAATCCACGCTTCGAATAACCAGGCCGAGAACGTGGTCGCAAGCGGATGCAAAATGTAAAATCTTCAATGGCTTCTTGATATCGTTCCAAATCAATAAAACACTGGCCACGTCCAAAATGAAAAGTGTAATTTTGTGCAGATAGATCTAATGCTTTATTGTAATCAATTAATGCAATGTTAAATTCTTCACTCATTCGATTCGCTTCGGCTCTCCCAAAGTACGAAAGTGTGTCTTCCTTAAGTAAAAGAGCTTCGTTATAATTAACTATTGCCTTATCAAATTGACCAAGCTGCCGCTGCGCATCACCAGTAAACCGATATGCTATCCATAAGTCAGGATTGTACTTTAAGTGCAATCCTGAAGTCCTCAATTGCTGTAAAATATTCACGCGCATTAAATCTGTCAACGCCCGACTGAAGATGGATATTGCTTAGTTGAAGAGCCTTCTTGCTAAGGTGTTTTTTTGTTGGATTGGTTTTTTGTTGGGCACTGAGGTTGAAACTTAACAGTAAGAAAAAAATGACTATAGCCAATTGGCTTGCACTATCTTGGAATATCACCATTGGCCAAATTTTATTTATTTTCCTTCTTATCAGGCTCCTTGTTGCTTTCTGCGGCCTTCGCTTTAGCATTTTGATCCTCGGTCTTGATCTTACTTTCCATGGCTGCCTTTAGGTCTTTATTTTCTGTAGTCCCCTTGCTAGTTATTTTACCTGGACCTTGCAATGCGGCTTGCTCTTTTGATTCGGTGGTACGTTTTTGAATGTTATCGGACATTTTCTTTTGATCAAAATCAGGACTGCCTGCTTTAATTTCCGAAACTCTCTTATTATCCTTACTGCCTGGATTGTCATCCTTAAGTTCAGATTTCTCCATGCCGATCTTCACACTTCCGTCACCAATTGTAACTGTAGGGGTTAAATCAACTGAAACATCACCCTTTTGAACTGTACTACCTGCACTGAATTTTATTTCTTTACCGGTTTTCTCAAGAGTGGCTTTATTAAATTCCATGCTTTCCAACCCCTCTAGTTCGACATGCGTCACAACTTTATTTTCACTGAAAGCATACGGGCTATTGTAATAATACTTTTCAGAGAGTGGGTCAACATTAAAAAACCTTCCAATCACAGGCTGATGATTTCTCCATTTAAATGAATCCCAATTCAATCCTAGATCAGTGATATGTTCTTGTCCCTGGAACTTGAATTTATTGATTAACGAGTTCTCTCTTTGATATTGATTGAATGCGAGTCCAAAAGGGTCGAAATCAGAAGTCTCGATTATAGGTGATTTTACGTGGGTTACTCTAAAGTCATCGAAGTAAACATCCTACAGCCTTACACGACTTTTCACTTCAACTTTTTGCGGCCAAGTGAGGGTTTCAAAGAACGGTTTTGCAAACCGTCTGCTCACAGTTTAAAGATAGCTTTTTCTCTTTTCATTTGAAGAAAAAATCTCATGTCTGTTTTCCTGGTCGGCCTAAGCGGTGGACGTTTTTTTGAAGGGCAAGTGCTTTGGACGTGGGCTGCCATGCGCGGCATTTGGCCTTCAAAAAAATGATGCAAGCCCAACTACTCACTGCAATCTGGTGATGTGTGATCCATGGGCGCGCTAAGTGTTTCATCCCGCCCTTTGGCGGGGGAGTTAAGTCGACCGGAGGATGGAACTTTTGACTAACTGCCTGGACTGATATTAATCTTTCACACGACACTTTGATCGGTGTCGCGAGCGCGTGGGATGCGCGGCTATTTTACATAATGTGCTTATGCACCCCCCGCTTCACTTTGACTGAAACAGATGGCCGTAAGCTTGCCGAATCTCCTTTCGTAGCCGCTAGCGGGGAGCGTGCATAAGATCACATTATGTAAAGTAGCTTGGGAGGGTTTTGGCTGGCGCACTTTTTTGCTTCACACGTACCAGCCGAAGCTTTTACGTTTACGAAGGCGGGATGCAGCTCTTTGACTTTTTGTTAATACAATCTTCATCCGTTACACTTCACTTGAAAACAAAAAGTCAAAGTGCTGCAGGAGCGTCGGTATGGGCGAAAAATGTGACAGCCGAAACCCGGGAGCGTTGGCTGTGCGGTGGGCGCAGGCTTATTTTTCTTTGTACACCTGAATACCTTTTATGTGCTTAAAGTCTTTCAAATTGTGCGTGTACAATAAAATATTTTCGGTAAGAGCAGTGGCCGCGATCAATCCATCCGGTAAGCTCAGGCGATGGCTCAATGAATAATCAATCATGAGTTGGGTAAAGCATTCTCCTATCTCCGGGGTCAGATGGATAATCTGTAAATGCTCTAAATCACTTTTTATCTGGTTGAGTTCTTTCTTGTTCAATGCACCGTACAGTAACTCTCCCGATGTAACAATGCTAACCGCTATGTTCTGCTGGCCTATGTCGTGAAGGTTCTTTATTACCCCTGGATTCTCCTTGTAAAACTCAATGATGATATTGGTATCACAAAGGACTAATGACTTCTTTTCCATGCCTGCTCCCGAAGTTTGCTAACAGTTATGTCTCTTCCCTTCCACAGTCCGGCTGAACCAAAAAAATCATAGGCTTCTGTTCTCTTTTCAGTAGCCTTCTGCACTTCAATAAAATCAAACTGCTTTAGCAGTTCTAAAAAAAAGCTCTTTTTCTTGTCGTCTTTGATCGTAAGGATAATCTTTTCCATGGCCTTGTTAATAATTTTCAAAGTTAACATTTTCAGCCTGCATCCTTTAACCTAAAGGATGATATTTAATCACGGCAGCCGTCAGCTCTTCAATTCCGGTTTGCGCCACTGTGCAAATTCCCGTTTAAATGTCTCTGCTTTTTTAACCCTGCCGGCTGCTATATCCCGTTCTGAAGCTTCCGCTCTCCGGTTCATCTTCCAGTCTTCGTCCAAAATATCTTCCTTGCTTAAAAGCCGTTTGATATATGAAAGTACTTTGCCCTGATGCTCTGCTTCCAGCATGACCAGGTGACTAAGGAGTTCTTTGCTGACGACATTTTCCGTTCTCATAAAATCTCTTTTTACCGCTCCAAAGATAATCATTTCAGTACTCTTTTGAAACAGAACCCGTGGCGTCCCGAAAATCTATTTTCACAGGATTGAAGCTCCATAATCGATCATCAATTTGTCCCTTGAGAGTGTCACCCGTCTGGCGCAAGTGTTCCGTCTCGGGACACTTGTGACCTCTCATGCCTGCAGTCTCTAGACTGCAGAAGCTGCCGCGGCCTACATCAACATCACATCCAACAAAACCCTCCGGACGACCAGCATAATTCATTGCGCTACTTGCAAATGAAACAAGCAATAATAATTCCTACATTCAAACGCAAAGAAGACGACATAGCAGTAAAACTTTTAGAACAAGTTTTCAAGGGACAGACAATCACAACGGTTAACAGCAACGAAATCGCAAAGGGGGGCGGAATATTAAATTGCATTACTTGGAATATAAAGACAAAATAGAACGGCTTATAACAGCACTGCCCAATGCCCGCGGACAGATTCTTGTCTCGTCCTGAAATAGGTTTACGAAAAAACGTAAATTTATTTCGCACAAAAAATGAAACATCAACAAAAAAGCAAACCTGGCAGTCGGGCGACCAGGGAAGAAATAATTGCCGAATATCTGACTGGCGTTTACAGCT
>JANXYC010000143.1 GCA_025350305.1 Cyclobacteriaceae bacterium
GATCATTAAGCGCATTGCCACGGACGGAAAGACGATCATTCTGGCCAGCCACATGCTGGATGAAGTGCAAAAGGTTTGTTCGCATTTCGCGATTTTGCGCAAAGGAAATCTCGTGCATTCCGGCCCTGTGGATGATGTTGGAAAGGGAGAGGAGTGTGTTGAAGTTGTAGCATTCCACGATGACCTGATCTTGCTGCTCGAAGGTTTTATGGGGGCGAGTAGCATAAAGAAAGAAAACCACCAGTATGTGGTGAAGATGAAGGAGGGATTTCACAGCCAGGACCTCAACCGGTATTTATTTGAGAAAGGAATTGTCGCCACACATCTGGTTACTCAGAAAAAGAGTCTGGAAAAACAGTTTTTGGAAATTTTAGCCGAAGCGGACCATGCTGCACTTATTAAAAATTGATCTAAAAAAACTAGTCGACTACCGTACCTTTTGGATCATTTGCGGTCTGTATTTCTTTACGCTCGTTACCGGGGCAGCCAGCGGCATGGAATTTTTGAAATGGCTGGGTCGCACTTTCGAGCAGTTCGGACAGAGCATTAACATTAACCGGATCCCACTCTATCACTTCCCCGACATCTGGCAGAACCTCGCCTGGAGCGCTGGACTGTTGAAACTCGGTCTGGCCATCATGGTGGTGATTTCCATTACTAATGAATTCACGTACCGCACAATTCGTCAGAATATCATCGACGGATTAAGTCGGGAGCAATTTTTGATTTCCAAGATGCTGACCAACCTTATGTTGAGCGGCATCAGCATGATCCTGATCTTTTTAATTGCCATGATCACCGGATTAATTTATTCTCCTGCCCTGGATTTTCCGTACGGCCTTACCGGAATTGGATTTTATCCCGCTTACTTCCTGGAAGTATTTGCCTTTCTTTCTTTTGCCCTTATGTTGGGCGTGGTGATTCAGCGTTCGGGTCTGACCATCATCCTTTTATTGAATTCGTATCTGATCGAACTTATTATTAAAGAAAATATCGACAATTATTTTCCTCAAACCGTGCAGTTTTTTCCTTTGGAGTCCATCATGAATCTGGTGCCCCTGCCCTTTGCCCGCTATGTATTTCAGGAGATTCGTGATTATGTCTCGTTCTCCTCCATTGCGATTGCACTCGTGTGGACGATCCTCTTCAATTACTTTGCCTACCTGAAGCTGAAGAGGTCTGATATCTGAAAGCAGTATTCGATAATCGAACCGATTACCGATCACCCCTTACCGATTACTATTCTCCTTCTTCTCGGTAAAAAATCCTATAAGTGAATACCCCACCCCCACAATCAAGCAATTAAATATCCAATTAATCAACGTATCACTAGCCGAATGTGACCGACTGTCAATATCAATAAAGAGAGAGACGGCATACACAACGGCCAAGATGAAAATCAGCCAACCAACGATCGAATAGGGTAGGAAAAAAATCCTTTTGAATAAACCAATTGAGTTTCATAAATTTTTTGATTGAAGATTTAGCGGCAGTTTTCAGTAATCAGATACAGGAAGAAGATTCCAACGATTCCGGTGCTGACCACCAGCACCGACAGATTAAGCCATCTCATCCGGATGGATACGATCAATGAACCCGTGTAGGACTCCCACTGGAAGTGACTGATGGCAAGTGTATTCATAATAATGGAAACAATTGGTAGACCCATTAGCATCATGGGCCCGATCCACCAGGTTTGCGGACTCTTATCAAGCGCTCGCATCATTTGTTTAAGTGTGTCGATGATGCCAAGATTGATGTGAAAAATATATTTCATGATTACACACATCAGTAAGAACCACGGCATAACAATAAACCAGATCCCCATCACGGCGGAGCGTTGCGCGCTGACGATGGCTAATCGCAATTCCTTGGGGGGCACAGCATCACTCTTTGGGGTGCTTAGTCCTTCCATTTTTTTCTCAAAATCTTCGGGTTTCATATCGCTATAATGGTAAAACCAATTTTGGTTGCAGTTTCACTACGATAATACGCGCTGGCGCAATTTTTCCAGCCCCCGCGAAAGCAATGATTTTATGGTCCCCTCCGGTTTACCCAGGATGGCGCTGATTTCACGATTGTCCTTGTTTTCGAAGTAGCGTAGTGCAATAACCTCTTGATCACGGATGTTCAACAATGAAAGCTTTTGTTGTATGAGGATAAAATCATCGTGTTGCTTCAATTCTGCATCCAACGAGTGCTTTTCTTCTTCGCTATCAACTTGCGTTGCCAGGTCAAAGTCCACCATGCTTTCGAGAGCAGCCGCCTTGTATTTCCGTTTCCGAAAGAATTGGTTGGCTTCATTGGTTGCGATTCTATAGAGCCACGATGAAATGGCAATGTCCTTCCAAACGAAACTGTCTATTCTAAGAAAAGCCTTCAGAAAGGTTTCGGCCGCCATGTCCTTGGCAAGATCGTACGTTCCCGTGCGACGGTAGAGGTAACCGAATATGGGTTTATAATAATGGTCGAACAAGATCCCGAATTCTTTTCGGTCCGATTGGATACGCAGCAGCAGTTCGCGTTCCTGATCTAAGGTCATTCAACTGATTTGATGTTATAATGCAAAATACTAATTACCGTTGCGGATTTGTAATACATTTGTGGACCATGAATATTTTCCCTACACTTAATTTCAAGCATGGAACCTGTTAAAATTCTTGGCCTTGTGGCAGGCGCCCTTACGACCATTGCGTTTGTGCCGCAAGTAGTAAAGACGTACCAAAGCCGGTCGGCCAAAAACCTGTCGCTTGGAATGTTTTTGATTTTCTGTACCGGTACATCTTGCTGGTTGTTGTATGGCTTATTGATCAACGACCTGCCTGTGATTGCGGCCAATACTGTAACATTGGTGCTTTCCCTGGTAATAATATTTTTTAAATTCCGATTTAAAGATTGAAACGTAATCGTTTAGCAAACTTCTGTTTTGCAATAGTCATTTTTCCGCTCTGTTTCTATGGTGATGTGCTGAATATTCTTGTGTTCCCATTCGTGTTTAAAGGAGTGCTTTATCTTTTGGACCTGTTCATTTGACAGGCCTTCAGCCAAAACTAAATGAGCAGTCATGGCATTTTCGGTGGAACTGATCGCCCACACATGAATGTGATGGATATCGATCACACCTTCCATTTTCATGGCCATTGTTTTGATTTCATCCAGGTGTATGTTTTCAGGGACACCGTCCAGTGACAAGCGCAGGCTGGCTTTGAGTAACTGCCAGGTGCTGAAGAGAATGATCGCCGCTATAATTATACTGAGGGCGTTATCAATCCAAAACCAATTCGTGAAATAAATCATGATGCCCCCTATGACGATCCCCGCTGAAACCAGGGCATCGCTCAATAAATGAAGGTACGCGCTCTTGATATTGATATCCTTTTCTCTTTCCCGAAAAAAAAGCAGGGCAGTTACGCTGTTGATAACAATCCCAATACCGGCAACGATGGCGATCGTTATGCCAGGCAACGGCTCGGTCTGCGGAAGAAGTGATTTGTGAACCGCTTCAAACGCTATTCCTCCGATGGAAACCAGCAGTACAACAGAATTAAATAAGGCAACCAGGATGGACGTCTTGCGATAGCCATACGTGAACTGATCGTTCGACTTTACTTTTAATAAGCGAAAGGCAAGTAGGGAAAGCGCCAGGGTGCCAACATCGGCCAGGTTATGAGCCGCATCCGATAAAAGGGAGAGCGAATGAATAAAAAAACCAACGATTGCTTCAATTACTACAAAAATAAAATTAAGCAAAATGCCGACTATAAACGCCGTGTTTGCCTTCGATAATGTTGCCGCCGGATGTTGATGATCGTGCCCCATTCAACTTCAAAGGTACGGCACCGGATGAGGAGTTGCCTTCCCGTGAGTTTGGGGTATGACAGATCGCGAAAATTTTGAGCGATTTAATCATCCATTAACGTCATTTTGGCTTCAAAAAGAATTGTAAGGCTGTCGGAATGGCGTAAATCATTGTAGGTACAACAATTGATATGGAGTAAGGCATTGGAGGAAGAAAACCATGAAAAAAACATTGAAATTTCCGCAGGAATTAATGACGAAGATTGATACGATGAATACGCTGAACGGAGGCACAAGCCAACCGCTCGTGCGGTTCCAGAAGTTCCAGACATATCACCAAATCACGCTTCGTGTGCCGGGTATTAAATTCGACAATGTAAAGATTGAAGTCAATAACAACCAGCTAATGATTTATTACTTCACACCGGTTGTCTCTCAGGAGAAAGCATTGAAATTTCCGAAAGTGCTTTACAATAACAGCATTCCTTACTTTGTCGATGTCACCAATATAGCCGCCATCGAGCAAGAATCAGCGTTGATTGTGAAACTGCCGTTTAACGAATTCGCCGATGGCTATCACCGGGATATTTCTGTTTCTCAATAAAATGAATTGCCATGGCCTTCAGGCCGTGGCAATTTTGCTGTAGTGTGAAAGGGCTTTAGTCCAATCTAATCAATAATTGCCTGGTAGGTAAGGATATTGAACCGGTCGCCGATATTCCAGTACGGAGTATTGTACATGTTGGTGAAGATCATACCTACCAGTTTTTCTTTCGGGTCGGCCCAATAATGGGTATTGAAAGCGCCACCCCATGAGAATGAGCCAACGGAATAAATCGATTGGTAATCATTCTTTTCCGTCTCCAAACCGAAACCCAGTCCGAACTGATTTGTCAGCGGTGGTTGAATCTGGTTGGTAAGCATCAATTCCACCGTCTTTCGACTGAGTAAACGTACACCGTTGTACTCACCTTTGTTGAGGAACAACTGCAGAAACTTGCCGTAGTCTTCCACGGTGGAGCTAAGGCCGGCGCCGCCCGAAAAATATTTCCCGGCAAGGGTCGGGTAATCCGGGTTGACTCCATCATACGCCGAGTTAGCTACCTTCACGAGTACACCGTTTTTACTTTGGTAGAGACTTACCAATCGCGCATGCTTTTCTTTGGGTAAATAGAAATAGGTGTCGTTCATGCCGAGTGGCTGAAAGATGCGGGTGCGTAAGAATTGATCGAAAGACATTCCAGAAACCACTTCAACCAGGTAGCCAAGCACATCGGAGTTGAGGCCATAGGTGTAGGCTTCACCCGGCTGATGCTTCAGGGGAAGGCCTCCAAGTATTTTTATTTTGTCACTAAGTACCATGTTATCGTTGCCAATGCCACTCGGGACTTTTGCTTTCGCATAAATCGCCTTGAACTCCTGGCTGCCAATGCTGGCGTAATCGATCCCCGATGTATGGGTAAGCAGTTGACGGATGGTAACTTCTCCTTTTGCAGGTATTGTGGTATAGGAGGAATCAGACCAGTTCAGGTTGGTCATTACGCGTGGATTCCTGAATTCAGGAATGTATTTTGAAATGGGTTCATCCAGTAAAAATTTACCCTCTTCAAAGAGCATCATTACCGCCAGGCTTGTAATGGCCTTTGTTTGTGAGGCGATTCGGAAAATATCATCTTTTCTGAGGGGAGTTTGTTTTTCGGCATCACTGTAGCCAAATGCTTTGTGATATACGATCTTACCATTTCGTGCGATAAAGACCACCGCGCCGGGTATTTGTTTTTTACTTACATAATCATTGATTACCTGATCAATGCGAGTAAGGCGCTCTGGCGACATTCCATTTTCAGTTGGCTTGCCTGGAACCAAGGTTTGTCCGGTTGCCAAGAGCGAGGAGATGATTAGAAGGGAAATTGCTGAAAGTGTTTTCATAGTATAGATTTTTGCATTATGGATCCGTGAAGCAACAAAAATAAAGAGACCCAACAAATAAATTCCGCGATAATCTGTTTTGGTAATCAATAAATATCATTCGTAATCTTGCCATCCATCAACACTGCAAACCGATCACTGATTACCTGATTACTATCGACCATTAACGTTGTAAAATAGCAACCACCCCCATCCCGCCCCCAGTACAAACCGAAACCAATCCCCGTCCGCTGCCTTTCTCGTACAGCAATTTAGCCATCGTTCCTACTACGCGCGAACCGGTTGCGCCAAATGGATGACCAAGAGCCAGGCTTCCACCCTTCACATTCATCTTGCTGCGGTCGATGGGACCAAGGGCTTTGTCCAGGCCAAGTTCCTTGCGGCAGTAGGTATCGCTTTCCCACGCCTTTAAGGTAGAAAGAACCTGACCGGCAAAGGCTTCGTGAATTTCATAAAAGTCAAAGTCTTGTAAAGTCAGATGATTTCTCTTGAGCATTTGTGCGACTGCTATTGTTGGAGCCATCAGCAGGCCAGCGCCATGAATATGATCAACGGCGGCGGATTGTGCATCGTGGAAGAATGCTTGTACAGGAAGTTGATGTTGAAGGGCAAACTCTTCTGACGTGAGCAGCACTGCCCCTGCACCGTCTGTGAAGCCAGTACTGTTGCCGGCAGTCATTGTACCCTGATCACTTTTATCGAATGCTGGTTTTAGTGTCGCAAGTTTAGCCATTGTAGTGTCACCGCGCACGTAGGTGTCGCGTGCAACGCCTTTAAATGCTACGAGGAGGTCATTGTAGAAACCCATTTCATAAGCTTTGGCGGCGTGGATATGGCTTTCATAGGCGAGTTGATCTTGTTCAGCACGGGTGATCTTCCATTCTTTCACCATTTTTTCCGTGTGCTGACCCATGGAAAGACCCGTGCGCGGTTCAACGATACCGGGGTAAGCAGGCTTCAGGTCGCGCAGGTTGATATTGAAGATTTTTGAAAGCCGTTGTCCAAAACTTTTTGCGTTGTTGATATCAATTAATTTCCAGGCCAGGGCACGTTGCACCATGATGGGCAAGTCGCTGTTAGTGTCACTACCGCCACCGATACCGGATGCAATCTGTCCTGCGGCAATTTTCAGTGCGATGAGATTGATGGTTTCAAGACTGGTGCCGCAGGCTCGCTGCACGTTGAAGGCCGGTGTGCGCTGGTCCAGGTCGGTTCCGAGTACCACCTCACGCGAAAGATTCCACTCAATGGAACTTGCCATCACTGCTCCCAGCGCCACATCGCCCAGCAGTTTTCCTTGAAGATTATATTTTTTTACCAGCGCTTGCACCGTCGCGATGAGCATTTCCTGGTTGGTGGTTCGGGCATATTCGCGGAACGAACGGACGAACGGGATTCTTTGGCTGCCGATAATGGCTACACGTTGTTGAGCATTGAACATTAGACTGTTGATTTCTTAAATCAAGGTATTAAAATTTTGTGAGGTGGCACGCGCTTCCGTCAGGTATTTCCGCATTGTGTCTGAATGAGCTATTTTGTACATTTCCTTAAGCTTCGTAAAGAATTCACTTGAATACCTGACTTTAGGCATCATACCATAGGCTTTCAGCAAATTTTATGAAAAAGGTTGCAATGTTACTTGCCTTGACGCTGACGCTGCACGAAGTTGTCGCACAAGTGCCGATTCCAATTTTTGTCAACAAACGCGACTCGGCGGAGTACTCTTTGGTGTGGGACGCCATACTAGAAATTATGAAGAGCCCACAAAGAGATGATGGATTCAGGGATTCAAAAGTTAAACTGGACAGCCTTTATCAATTGCAGGCCCGTTTTAAAGACAAGATAATCGGATATAAAATAATCTATCAAGCAGACAAGAAATTTACCCGTTATGTGGATCTGACGAATGGTGTAATTAAGCCAGAACTCATTACCAGGCTTAGCTTCGCTGACAACCGGTTGAAATCACTTCCACGGAAAGTATTTCTATGCAAGAACCTTACGGAACTGGAATTGGTGAATACATCTATTAAGAAACTGCCTTCAAAACTGAACACACTGAAAAAACTTCAAAGCATTTACGTTTATAACAATTCGATTTCCGGTAAACTGAGACTCGGCAAAAACACAAAAGTAAAGGCATTGGTTATCCGGGAAGTCAAATCCGATAACCTCCCTCGAACGTACAAGAATTTCAAAATGCTTGGTACCCTTGACCTTTCAAGAAATATTGGCTTGAATACGTTTCCGAACATTTATAAAAACAAGGAGCTAAACAAGCTAAACCTGTTGGAAAATAATATTACACTGGTTGATCTAAAGAATATTTCCAACAACTCGTTAGAGGAACTCAATCTCATGAAAAACAAGATTAAAGTGGTACCGGACGCCATCGGCAGTTTTTCAGCACTTAAAAAATTAGCATTCAATTATAACGAGATCTCCGAGGTCAAGCCCGGGATTGGTAACCTAAAGAAACTGGAGTCGTTGTCATTTTACCAAAATAGACTGACCATTATTCCGGCAGGCGTTTTTGAGATCTCCGGTTTACGAGTGATTGATCTCTACTATAATCAAATTAAAACCGTAGACCCGGAAATTTCAAAACTCAAGAATCTTCGGGTATTGTTTTTAGCCCACAACAAGCTCACCTCATTGCCTGAAAATCTTGGTGACCTGACGAACCTCCGGGAGTTGTACTTGCATAACAACCGCATCAGCTTCTTGCCGGAAAGTTTGCGGAAAGCAGAACATCTCAGAGTTCTCCGAATAAACACCAATCAATTCACCTTGTTTCCAGGCGCGGTCCTCATGTTACGGGAGCTGGAAAACCTGGATTTTTCTCAGAATTTTCTTCACCAATTTCCAACCGAGCTCGCCGGATTCATAAACCTTCAGATACTCGCTTTGAATGATAACCCCTGGGAAAACGCAGCCGACGTTGAGCGGACAGCAGAAGGGTTGCGATCGCTTGGCACCATCGTCCAAAGCAAATGATACTAAATCTAATAGTGTTCGACTAATTGCGCAGTCGTTGATCGGAATAAACTCGTATCAATTCCCGGTATAATCTTCAGGGCATTTTGATAATAAATTTTTCTCAACACAGAATCCGGAAGTTCCAAACCGTACATTTTCCAGTGGGCATGGCGCTTGCGGTAGTAGTCAAAATATTCGTCGGCAGTTTCCAGCACCCGGAAATAGGTGTAGTATTCTTCTTTTTTATAAGTATCCTTTCCAAACATAATACGATCCTGATAGCGAATCATCCATGCCCGGGCAAACCGTGGCTGGCGGCCTAACTCGGCTAGCACAGCGCCGAGCTCTGTGTACACATTCGGCAATTCATCAAAGAGTTTGCCAAGACGTTCCAGGTCATTGCCAAACCAACCAAGGTGGGCATCGATGAATTTGGTTTTTGGGTGCTTGCGAAAAACATGATGTTGCTCGGATATGATTTGCTCGAAAGGTGGAAACTTGTCTGCGGGCCGGTAGCGACCCGGTTCTTGTTTGAGTTCGAGCCAGCGTTCATTGTACTTATCTTTCGGATCCCAAAACGAAGATGGTTCTCCGGAATGGATCAGCACCGGTATTCCAAGCTCGCCGCACTTGGCCCAAATGGGGTCGAGCCGGGGATCGTCCACGGCAATCCGGTTCCCATCGTTGTCCTTATCGGTGAGGCCAAGACTTTTATAAACTTTTAATCCTTTTGCTCCTTGCTTCACAGCTTCGTCCAGCATGTTCAGCGCATCTTCGGGCCATCCTTTATCATCCAGATTTTCGAAATTGATATTCAGGAATATCACAAACCGGTTAGGATAGTTTTGATTGACGTTATCAAGTGACCACTCCAGAATTTTTCCGCGAAAGCCGCTCAGATTTACCATCACGCCCATGTTCAGGGAGTCCATATCTGCAACAAGCTTATCCAGATCTTGCACCGGCATGATCCATTGGTGATTATGGACATCAATGAACGGAAATCTTGCACGCGTGAGAGAGTGCTGGGAGACTTTTAATGTGGAGACTGGTTCATAATCCTCAACATCCATTACATTTAAACGGTACTGAATTTTCCCGATGAGCCAATAGGTGACCCCCGGAAAAATCAATACTGCCAGCGGCAGGAATATCCACTTCCTTATTGAGAACCCGGGCAATCGCTGAATCTTATTGCACGGTGATCGGAACGCGGACAAGGGTTTTGTCCCATATCAAGTCCATATTCACTCCGGTAGAGTCTGAACCGAAGTTGATTGTAAGCTGCTCTGTTTCGGGTGCTGGTTGAACCGGAATATCAACTTTAACCAGATCCATTTTATAGTCGGGCTCACTGACGGCAAGGTAAACACCCAATTCATTATTAAGTGAAATCTGAAAAGTGCTGGGGCCGGGTACAGCATACATCCTATAAGTTCCAGCTTTGACAGGCTGTCCCGAAAAGTTAATATCCTTACTGAATGTTATTTCTGTCGCCGCATTGGCCCCCAGTCTCCAGTATTTGCCGTACGGTTGCAAGGCTTTGTCCTTTTCTTCCCCAAAAATTAATCTTCCTTTTTTATAGGGCTGGCAATACACCACCTTAATATCCAATCCCTTGTCATTAAAGGTGGTCGTTTTTTGTGGACTCCGTTTGGCAACAACCAGAGAGGCGTACAAAAAGAACGCAACGAGTGCAACAAATACAACGCCGAGGCCAATAAAAATTTTATTTTTCATAAAATGTTAAATTAGGTTTTATTGAGAGGTTTTGGGAACAAGACTTAAATTTCACAACAAGTTATGAAATTTTATCATGGAACGGAATAGTCAATCCCACTGAAACCCATGCGACCATACTAGTTTCTGATGGGGTGAACCAACGATCCCGAATTGGACCCTTGCATCCCGGCAATCATTTGCCGCTCGCGTTCAGAGAATTCATTTTCGTTTTTGGCCTGTTGTGATAAAAGGAATGCCTCCAGCGTATCGAAAAAACGTAAACGGTGTTTCCAGATTAGTTTTCCGCCAATGGCTTCTTTGAACGCCCGCAGGTCAGTCCGGCCGTCCAGCCAATATAAATCATGCGTAGCCTCGCCCAATGAATTTTCGATAAAACCAGGCATATAACGCTGATCCGAATGTTCTAATTTTTTTTTGACCTCTTCGCGAAAATCTGTTTTCCCTGTAATATATATAGTCGTCCAACTCATATTTTCTACTCCAAATAATATAAACCCCTTTACCGGATGTGCCTCCATAAAATTTTGTTTGCTTACCGAATTACCGTTAATAATTTTTTTGATAATTCTAAAGAGAGTAAGATACACTTTTAAACACGCATGGAGGCTTACTTGTTCCTTCAACGCAATAGTCAACCGGGGAGTTTCACTAATCACGTGCCTGCAACTGCTGCCCTTTGATTGTAGGCATGCTGCGATGGTAATGTGACAACGGCGTCGGCTTATAGTCCTTTGACCGACATACCACCATCGACCATAATATTTTGTCCGGTAATGTAGCTTGCTTTATCCATGGCTAGGAAGGCTACGATCCCAGCCACCTCACCGGGTTGTCCTATACGTGACATGGGTGTACGGGCAAGAATTTTTTCAAGGCGATCTGGCTGCGCGAGCACAGATTCTGTTAAGGGAGTTTCAATGTACCAGGGTGAGACGGTATTCACCCTAATATTGAATGGTGCCCACTCGGCCGCGAGATGGCGACCTAGTTGGATGATGGCAGCCTTTGTCATGCCATAGGGCGGTCCTGTTTGTACATCCAGTGATCCGGCCACCGAAGCGATGTTGATCACACTGGCGTTACCGGAGGTTTTCAGTAAGTCAAATGCATGCTGCGTGAGTGCCGTCATACTAAATAGATTGGTCTCGAATAAACTCCGGTATTCTTCTTCTGAGTACTCGATGAACTTCTTGCGAATATTGGTACCGACGTTATTTACCAAGATATCAAGTTTACCCCAGTTCTCATTTACTTTTTGAAGCAGGTGTTGCCGAAACACAACATCGGTTACATCACCGTCCAGCCGGAAGAGCCGTGCGCTGTTGCGTAATTTGTGTTCGATCGCTTTGGTGCTGCGGGCCACCACCAATACCTCCGCCCCCAGGTCAAGAAACTCCTGCGCGATGGCCAGGCCGATGCCTTTTGTGCCACCAGTGACCACCGCTTTTTTCCCATCCAGTGACCAGCGGCTCATATTGGATAATGTTGGATTGACGTAAAAGGAGTGTTGATATTTCTACCTGCCATTGTCGGATTTTTTCCTCGAATTGTATTTAACTCAAATTAGAATGGCAAATTACAAAAGGGTACCAGGACTAAAACTTCAAGATATAAGGCTGTCCACTCTAATCCTAATTTATCAGGGTGAGTTTGCTTGCGCGTATTGATTTTGAAAAAAGGTAAATTTACATTTGGAAGAAAGAAATGAAATCACTCGAGATCAGGTTGAAAGAATTTAACGCGACCCGGCAACAGCTGACCTGTAAATTGAAATACAAGTTGATGGCCGCTGATGAATTTAGTTTTTTTCGAGCCACCTGTCATTTGTTTTACGAGGATCTGGCATTACGTCCTGAATTAAACCAGGGACCTTTGACCTGGGTTTGTGGTGACTTGCATTTGGAAAATTTTGGCAGCTACCGTGCGGCAAACGGTTTGACTTATTTTGACATCAATGATTTTGACGAAGCTGCGCTGACATATGCTTCCTGGGACCTGGTCCGTTTCCTTTGCAGCATTGGCATGGCGGCGAATCTGTGGAAATATTCAATGGAGGAGGCAAAAAACCTGATGATTCTTACCCTTCAGGCTTACGCGCACCTTTTGGCGGGAAGCAAACCCTACGCAATCCAGGAGGAAACGAGCCCACCGTTGATTGTCAAGTTTTTTGAAATGGCCGATCGGGAGAAGGAGAAAAAGATGGTGAAGCAACGAATTGACCCAATACAGGAGAAATTAAGAATCATCCCTGGAAAGACATTCTCTATCGACGACCAGCAACGTGAGATAATTTTGAAAACCGTGAATGAATTCTTAACAAAAGATTTTGAGCATCTCGAGGTTCGGGATGTTGCCTTTCGCGTTGCGGGCACCGGTAGTCTGGGTGTAAGGCGTTATGTCTTGCTCACATACGACAGTCAGAAAGACAAATTTCGCCTTCTCGATATTAAAGAGTCGCTTCCTTCTTCGCTATCAACCTATCTGAGCACGGCGCAGCCACAATGGCTTACGGAGGCAGACAGGATCGTGGCCGTGCAAAGCATGATGCAGTACGCCCTTCCGCGCTTCATGGGCAAGTTGGCGATCGAAGGCCAGCACTATGTTTTGAAACAGCTACAGCCCAGCAATCAGAAAATTGATCATCGCCTTTGTCACAAAAAAATGAGAAATGTGGAGACGGTAATGACGGTCATGGCGGAGGCCCTCGCATCCGCTCAGTTGCGGAGCGCCTCACGGAAGCACTCGGCAAGTGTGGAGGAGTTAATGGCATTTGCACAAGAGCCATCCTGGTGTAAAACTATTGTTCAAACGGCGCTTGGCTATACAGCCATAATGAAAAACTATTATTTGGAATATACGCGCTTGTACCAGACGGGAAAAATGGAAGCGGTTTGAATCACGCGATCAGAATGTCCTTGGCCAATAGTTCGTTTCGAAGGCGATTGGTTATACTATAAAATCCTGTTTCAATACTAACAAAAAATAGTTCTTTTCGATAGGAAGGTAGCCTTGTTCGTAACAATAATAATATACGACTCCGTCCCGGGCCTTGTATATCGCAGTGTGGTATCGGAAGTCGAAACCTTTTTCTTTGAGCCACACTGCTGGCACCTTGATCTTGCCACCGGGATTCAGTTCATCGAGAATGCGACGGTTTTTCCTCAAGGCATTGTTAACGTTTCGGACATAACTGCTGACATCGCTGTTGAGCCGGTTGTAGTGGGTACTGCGGCACTGGTCGGTGCAGAACTTCTTATCCGCCCTGCCTACAATCGGTGAGCCACATTCCCTGCATTTTTTATCTGGCATGTGAGTGAAATTAGCCTACGGATAACCACCGGCCACTATCAAGTCGTTCCAGAAAACCTGATCATTTATCCGGTTGCAAATGACTGTAAACGTTTAGATACGTAAGTAAATGTTTTATATACGAATTGACTCCTTTTATCCTGTCACTTTTGTTTCATCGTTTAACAAAACCAAATCAATATGAAAAGTTTACGAAACAGTGTACAACTGATCGGACGGCTGGGCAAGGACCCGGAAGTGAAAGTGTTCGATAAATCGAAGAAGGCTTCTTTTTCGATTGCCACCACGGATGCGTACAAAAACCAAAAAGGTGAAAAGGTAGAAGACACCCAGTGGCATAATGTGGTGATCTGGGGCAAGCTCGCTGATGTGGCAGGCAAGTACCTCAAAAAAGGAAGCGAAGTGTGCGTAGAGGGTAAACTTGTGCACCGCGCCTACGATAGCGCAAAGGGTGAGAAGAAGTACTTCACTGAGGTCAATGTGAATGATTTGCTGTTACTGGGCAGCAAACCCAAGGAGTAGCTCCTTTCAGTGAAACGGAAATGGTGCCACCGATTATTTCGGAGGCACATTTTTTTTGTGGAATTCAATTGCCAACTCAACGGATTGCAATTGCAGATCAAGTTGCTTTCTTTTGGTAAATTCGATTGAATAAAAAAGCAACGCTGCCGCCAGTACAATCGAAGCAGCCGCATAATAGAAAATGTAATTACCCGACCCACCCGTCCTTCCAGGGCCAATCCGGGACCAAACCAATTCCTTTTCCCAGGCAACCGGCGATGCTTCCGTAGCAATGATCTTTTCCTTAATGGTTTTTTCAAAATCATGTTCCATAATGAAACCCCTCCTTTGTTAACATCCACCTGGCTTTTGATATACCGGAATCCGACCCTGAACATCCTGTCTGCATAGCGCGCATAAAGCGTCTCCTGCGCTTTTGAGTCACCACGCTGACAACTCTTTATTAAGGGCACCTCTAAAAACCCTGCCTGCCCGGAGTCTATGCGGATACCCATCGTCAACTACTTCCCCGACAGCCGCCTGCGCTGTGACGGCTTCGGTGGGCAAGACTGCTTCCTGCCTACTGCCGTCTTGCCTACTGCCTACTTTCTCCTGTCTTTGGCCTCATAAATCTAAATATTGGGACACCCGTTTATTCAAATGGATAACCCCAGGCCCTCTTTTTTCTTAGCTTTGTCGCCAATGAATTTTGCCTTCCCCCTCTTTCTGTGGGCCATCACTGCTCTCTCCATACCCATTATCATCCATCTTTTCAATTTTAGGAAGACCACCCGAATCTTTTTTTCAAATACTCGCTTCCTGCAACAGGTGAGGCAGGAGACTACCCAAAAGCGCAAACTGAAGCAGTACTTAGTGCTGGCTTCGCGACTACTCTTTTTGTTTTTCCTGGTCATCGCATTCTCCCAGCCATTTCTCCCTGCCCGCGAGCAGATGACTTCCGGCCGGGAGGTGACGATCTGCCTGGACAATTCGTACAGCATGTTGTCGCTGGTGGGCGAGAAGACCCGTGCCCTGGACGCGAGCATTCGTTTTAGCAAAGAGATCGTCTCCTTGTTCCCACCGGATACGCGCTACAAACTTCTGACAAATGATTTTGCACCCTTCTCCAATTCATTCAAAACAAAAACTGAGATTCTCGACTTGCTTACGCAAATCCGTCTTTCACCCATTTCCAGAACGTTCAGAGAAGTGCAGCTGCGGATCGGCTCGCAGCCCCAGGAAATTTTCTGGATATCTGATTTTCAAAAGTCAACGCTTGGTACCCTGAATACCAATTTGGCCGACAGCCTGCAATCGTGGCGACTGGTGCCGATTGAATTGGAGAGCGCCAGCAACGTGCTGGTAGATTCTGTCTACCTCGAGGATCCTTTTGTGGTTGGCGGTCAGCGCAACATCCTGAATGTGCGACTAAAAAATGTTGGAACGAAGGTGCGCGAAGGCCTGATAGTGAAATTGACCATTAATGATGTTCAATCGGGAACCGCTTCTGTTAACCTTGAATCCAATTCTTCGGCCGTGGCCAAATTTGATCTCGTTCAAGGCCTGAAAGGATGGAACAAAGCCGTCGTGAGCTTCACAGACTTTCCCGTAAGTTTTGACAATGAGTTTTATGTGACGTTGAATTTTTCTGACAAGATTAAAATAACAGAGGTGAGAAGTGGCAACAATTTTATTGAAAAAGTATTTGGCAACTCGTCGTTGTTCTCTTTCCGCGCCTATCAACCCGGCAATGTTGACCTTGCGGTACTGTCTCAGGCTGATCTCGTCATCCTCAATGGTATTGACCATCCGGATGCTTCGTTAACGGGCGCTCTCCGTCCCGATAGCTTTGGGGATCGGGACAGGCGAGGACCAGGTACATTGTTAATAATACCTTCCGTTAAAAGCGATTTAAATGTTTATAGGTCATTGGTTAAAGGCCTTACATTACTTCCAAGCCAGTCCACTGAGCTTCAAGAGCTGGACAAACCCGATTTTCAGAACCCTTTTTTTGAAAATGTGTTTGAAGAGCGATCAGCGTCTATGGCGATGCCACGGGCCATACCGGTCATTGATTGGGGCAGCGATCGTTCCGCGTTATTAAAATTCAAAGATGGAAAACCGTTTCTGTCAAGGATTAAAAATACATTTCTTCTCGCATCCCCACTGGACAATAAATTTTCTGACTTTCAGAGCCATGGCATCTTTGTGCCGGTGATGTATCGCATGGCTGCATACAGTCATCGCGTAAGCCAGAAGCCATACTACATGCTTTCGGAAAGCACCATCACGCTTCAAGCCGACAGTCTTGCAGGAGAGTCCCCGGTGCAACTAACAGGAAAGCAGGAAGTGGTGCCGGCCCAACGGAGAAACGGTGATCGCGTTCTTCTGGAAATCCCCAAATTTTCAATCGACCCAGGCTTTTATTATGCTACGGTTCAGCAAGACACGTTGGGGTTGGTAGCATTTGACCTTGACAAGCGGGAGTCACTGTTGGAGCAATGGACCGGTGATAAAGTAAAATTAATGCTGGGAGGGGGTAAAAATATATCCGTGTTTGATTCGGCCGCCACGGGTTCTTTCAGCAACGAAATAAAAGAGAGATATTTGGGGACAGCCTTGTGGAAGTATGCCTTAATATTGTCATTGATCTTCTTGCTGGTCGAGGCACTGCTCATTCGTTTTCTGAAGTAACAATAAAATAAGAAACCTGATTCGAATGAAAATACTCATCCAATCTGCCACCATCCTCAACTCAAATTCCCCTTTTCACAAAAAGAAAAAAAATGTATTGATCCATAATGGACGGATTACCGAAGTCGGTGATAAAAAATCTACCGCTGACAAAGTGATTGATGCAACGGGAATGATTTTATCCGTTGGATGGTTTGATCTGGGTACTTACGTGGGGGACCCAGGTTATGAGCAGAAGGAAGATGTTTCCTCTGTCTTGAAAACGGCGGCCGCGGGCGGGTTTACTGAATTAGCGGTGTTGCCCAATACGAATCCCCCGGTTCAATCAAAAAATGAAATCAGCTACCTCACCAATGGCAATGATAACAGGCTGGTACAGCTGCATGCAATCGCTTCCGTTACCCGGGATAACAAAGGCGAAGAGCTGACCGAGATGATCGATTTGCATGAAAATGGAGCCGTCGCCTTTACCGATGGACTGAAGCCAATCTGGCACACGGATATATTTCTAAAAGCTCTTCAGTATGTACAAAAGTTTAACGGCCTTTTAATTGATCATCCGGAAGATAGTTGGCTGAATTCATTTGGTCAGATGCACGAAGGGCTTCAGAGCACCATGCTGGGGTTGAAAGGGATGCCACGCATAGCGGAGGAATTGGCCCTCAGCCGGAACATCGAGTTGCTTCAGTACACCGGCGGGCGTGTACACTTCGCGCGACTATCCACTGCTAAAAGTATCGAGTTGGTAAAGACAGCCAAGAAGCGGGGATTAAAAGTGAGCTGCGACGTCACCGGTTATCAACCCCTGCTGGACGACAGTTTGCTGGATAACTTTGATACGAATTATAAGGTAAATCCACCAATTCGTGAAAAGGCAGACCGTGAAGCGTTGATTAAAGGTCTAAACGATGGAACGATCGATGTACTTTGTTCAGGCCACTTGCCCCAGGACGATGAAAGTAAAAACCTTGAATTTGATCTTGCAGATTTCGGCATGACCAACCTTCAAACCTTTGCCTCCAACCTTACGACTTTATCAGCATCCGTGAACTGGGAAGATCTTATTGAAAAAGTAACAACCGCCCCCCGAATTTTGCTGGACAGGGAAGTGCCGGTACTGGATGTTGATCAAAAGGCTAACCTGACCCTCATTGACCCGGAGCATGTATGGACACTGGATGCGAAAAGCAATCTCTCAAAATCCAAAAACTCCCCGTGGTTTGGAAAACAGATAAAAGGCAAGGCTGTGGCAGTCTTTAATAATTCCCGGAATTGGCTCAATGTTTAATAAAATAATTGATTCGCCGTTGGTGAAAGTGCCGGCGCGCTACGGTGCGATTGCTGCATTGCTCTGCATGAGTTTTTTGGCCTTCCTTTTTTACATGGGTAAGCATCCATTTTTGATCAGTCCGTTTTTTGATTTCCGCCTGCCGCTCTTTGGCTTGCTTCTTTTTTTCAGCCTCAAGGAAATCCGGGATTATTATCAGGATGGTGTCTTGTTTTTTTTACATGGCTTGTTGAGCTGTTTAATTTTTACGTTGGTTTTCGCGTTTATCATGGCATTTCTAATCTGGATTTTTTGCCAGGCACAGCCGGCGTTCTTATCCAGATATATTGCTGCTGCCGTTGAGCAATTTGAAGCCATACCGCCGGAGATGCTGGAGCGAATCGGAAAGGCGGAGTTGGAACGTAACTTAAACGCGCTTCCAGGCACACGTGCAGTTGATTTAGCGATTGATTACTTTGCTAAAAGCTTTATTATGAGCTTTTTTATTAGCGTAATAATCTCTGTAATTTTAAGACAACAACCTAAACCCGAATAAAATGGAAGAAACCACAACGTCCCAAATACTCACAACCCGATCGGTGGGCATGAATTATGGCTTATACGCCGGAATAATCTCAACGGCTGTTTTTTTAATTACTTCATTACTGGGTTACAACCCATTTGGAGGAGGCCTAAACTATATTGGAACTGTGGCATCAATTGTGCTTTTGGTTTTTGCTCAAAAAAAATTCAAGGATTCCGGCGATGGTTTTATGTCCTATGGACAAGGCGTTGGTATTGGGTTTTGGTTTACGATCATATCAGCGACCCTGGCAATCGGAGTTATGTATATCTATATCAATTTTTTTGACTACGCACCGCTCCAGCGAATGTTGGAAGAGCAAGCCAATAAAATGCAGGAGAGTGGCACGCCAGACAGCACTATAGAAACGGCCCAGGAATGGACCAAAAAATTGTTTTGGGTATTTGCGGCTATTGGGGGACTAATCGGCGGATTGATCATTGCACTTGTTGTATCAATTTTCACCCAGAAGAAAAACCCGCAAGGTGACATGGTTTGAAAAGCGGACTGGACATATCCATCGTCATTCCGGCCCGGGATGAAGAAGAATCAATCCCTGAACTAAGCCAGTGGATCAGCCGCGTTATGGAAACTCATGACTTTTCGTATGAGGTCATTTTTATAGACGATGGAAGCACCGACCGAACGTGGGAAGAGATTAAGAAAATAAGTTTGGCAAATTCTTCTTTCAAGGGAATCAAATTCAACCGCAACTTTGGCAAATCTGCTGCCCTGCATAGCGCCTTCAAGATTGTTCAGGGCGAGGTGGTGGTCACTATGGATGCCGACTTGCAGGACAGCCCGGAGGAAATACCCGCACTCTACAAAATGATTAGGGAAGATGGTTATCAACTTGTTTCCGGCTGGAAGAAAAAGCGCATGGACCCGATTTCCAAAACTATTCCTTCGAGGTTTTTTAATTATATAACAAGAAAAATATCTGGCATCAACCTGCATGATTTTAACTGCGGTCTCAAAGCCTACAGCGTTGTAGTTGTCAAAAACATTACGGTCTATGGGGAAATGCATCGCTACATTCCAGTGATTGCCAAGTGGGCAGGGTTTACGAAAATAGGGGAGCGAGTTGTTGAACACCATGAGCGTAAGTATGGGCATAGCAAGTTTGGGTGGGAGCGATTTATGCGAGGCTTCCTGGATTTGTTGTCGATCACCTTTATCGGAAAGTTTGCGAAACGGCCCATGCATTTCTTTGGTTTCTGGGGTGTTGTTTTTTTTCTGGCAGGCACTGGCTTTACCATTAAAATTCTGTGGGATAAGCTTGATTCAGTCTTCTTGTCGAAAATCCCATTGAAGCGGGACGTGACAGAACAACCAATTTTCTACTTTGCATTGATAGCCCTTGTTCTCGGCACCCAACTTTTTCTTACCGGCTTTATTGCGGAGTTGATTGCCCGTCAGTCCATTTCGAAGAAGGATTATTTAATTATTGAAAAAACGGGACTTGACGCTGTTTCGGAAAAATTTCAAGTTACTACCTCGCAGCCTGTTCGCTTGGGCACTTAGGAATTTACGAATTGGAATTACAATGTACGATTGGATTCCGAGGCATTGGTGTGGTTGTCAACTTTGATTCAGGGGGGAACTAAATTTTCTGTAATTTTGTAATCCATTTGCCAATTGGCGGGGTCTAATTGCCTATTGCTCTTTGCCCATTGCCTACTTGTTTCAAAATGGGGCTGACCGGTTTTGACAGGATGTGTGAATCCGTGCACCAGCATGCAAGCTCATGAGGGTAGAGCTTTGAACACTGCTCTCACAATTTACGTGGCGAAAATACTTACGCCATGGCTGCTTAATCTGACCTAAGGTTAGATTAGCTTACCCCGACCAGGTCGGGGGGCCATCATCGCCCGGTACCTCTGTTTTGTGGTTATCGGATATGCGGTGTCGATCAGCAAAACTGGGCCGTTGTGTGTTGCGCACGACTGTCGAGACAACAGCAACTACGGAAATGTTAAGGCTGTTGCCTGCCTTGCATTGCCCGCCGGAGTTCCGACTTGTCGGAACGAAGGAGGGCGTTTCCCGACAATTAAAGTCAACTAAGCATGTAGAACGTACGCTTTTATCTTCTCTGGACCAGGGTTCGATTCCCTGCAGCTCCACAACCTTCCAATCAAATACGATCAAAAGCCCGTTTCCGCAGTGGATTCGGGCTTTTTGCTTTTATCTGCATACCAAATTTGATCAAGTTTAATCACCCCGTAGGCGGAAATTCGGTGCACCAGTTAGAAGAAAAGGCTAGTGCACCGAATTGATTACAATCCTCTGATGGTTAAGTAGTTCAATGATTGAACATCTTGATTTAGGAGGACAAAAAAGTCAATTTTCTACCTTAAATCGGTGCACTTTTATGGGGGACATTATCAGAGTCATTTTTTACACAAGGAACACTAAAATCAATGGTGCTGGCCTTGTTCCTATCTACATGCGGGTAACAATCAACGGACAACGGTTCAATGCGGCAACATCTCGGTACGTGGACCCCGTGAAATGGTCGAAGGATGGGGAACGACTTAGTGGCAAGTCAAAGGAGAATCGGGAAGTAAACGACTTCCTAGCAACCCTTAGGACCAAAGCATTCTCTATCCAGAAGAAACTCATAACCATTGAGCGTCCTGTTACAGTAGAAGAATTTGAGCGGCGATGGCATGGCATTAAAGAAAAGTCGCGAATGCTTTTGGAAATCTTCCAGCATCATAATGACCAGATAAAGAAGCTCATTGGCTTGCAATATTCGTTCTCAACCTGGAGGAGATATTTCACTTCCCTTGAGCATACACGTCATTTTATGCAAGACACGTACGGCTTTTCTGATATTCAGATCGACCACATCAAATATGAGTTCATCACTGACTACGAATTCTGGCTCAAAACAAAGCGGAAATGCAATCACAACAGCACCATCAAATACCTCACCAACTTCAAAAAGGTTATTCATCTTTGTCTAAAGAATTCGTGGCTAGACCGTGATCCGTTTGCGGGATACAAGATGACCAAGCGGGAAGTCGAGCGGGCCTTTCTTACAGACGACGAATTGAACGAACTTAGATCGAAGAGTTTTTCTATGCCACGGGTCAGCCAGGTGCGAGATATATTCATATTTTGCTGCTACACGGGTTTGGCCTACGTAGACGTGAAGAAGCTAACGCGCTCAGAAATTGCGATAGGTATAGATGGTGAGAAATGGATTTTCACCCACCGAGAGAAAACGGAAACAGCTACCCGAATTCCGCTGCTTACACAGGCCCTTGAAATATTGGATCGATATAAGGATAACCCTGAATGCACTAATAAAGGCAGGCTTTTACCAGTTCCGAGCAACCAAAAAATGAATTCCTACCTCAAAGAAATTGCATCTCTTTGCGAGATATCAAAAAAACTGACAACGCACACAGCCCGACATACCTTTGCAACTACGGTGACTTTAACGAATGGAGTACCAATTGAAACGGTGAGCAGAATGTTAGGCCATACAAATATTAAGACCACTCAGCATTATGCAAAGATTCTCGATAAAAAGGTGAGCGAGGATATGCAGGTTTTGAAAAATAAAATTGCAAGGTCTGGAAGAGGATCATATCCCTGATTTCAGGAAATGATATGTAATCTTTTCTGGGATTTCTTACTAAAATTGCGTGCGAAACGGTAAATCAATGAATTTGCATTCAATAATTGATGGTTTCAAGATGTAATGAAATTTCACATTCTGCAGGGTTTGCCAAGTAGTATTCCGGAAAATTGGAACTAGATTTAAATTATGTTTAACCAAAACAAAACAACATGAAAAAGATCACTATTGAAAAAATGGAAACAATTGAAGGCGGCGTACCTGTGGCCGAGTATTGCGCCACGCTTTGTATGATCATGACATACAATCCGGTAACTTATGATATGATATCCAACTTCAACACTTATTGCGGAAACTATTACTGTTAAATCAGATTCATTCTGTAGATGAGTCTCTTTTAAATAGGGGAACACCTTAAGGAGGAATTATTTCCTCCTTTCGTTTTTACTTCTTGAAGTTCTCATAATTGTTTTTGAGAAAAACTGTTTTTAAATGTATTTTATGTACCAATGGTCCGTTAGAATGCTGTGTAGAGTCGGCATCATCAATTGCATTTGTTTGTCAATATCCTCTATTAATGCTCAAATAGAGATTGCTCCAGAAATATTCACCATAACCGGCACAGTAAAATCAAACACTGATAGCCTAGGAATACCCTATGCGCATGTATATCTTTTAGGGAAGGTTACCGGAACAGTAACCAATTCGGAGGGGCAATTTGAATTGAAAGTACCGAAGGAACTTTCAAGCGTTGAGATTTGCTTCTCTTCATTGGGCTTTAGTTCGAAGTCTTTGATTATTGATAATAGAATGGATTGGAAACATGATATTTACTTGGATGAAACTACATATCAGTTAGATGAAGTAGTTGTAAAAGCTAATGTTTTTGATTCAGCTTCTTACATACTAAATACTGCTATCCGGTTTATTAAATTTAATTATCCTTCTAAATCTCACTTGCTAGAAGGCTTCTTTAGAGAACTTTCACTTAAGGACACAACCTACACCAGATTGATAGAGGCAGCCGTTAGGGTTCAAGAGGTTAGATATGGCAAGAAATATTATAAGGACGACTCTGGAATTTCCAGTAGAGTAAAAGTTATAGAACTGAGAAAAAGTGATGACTTCAGGGAGTATGATTTATTGAGTAGGGTTTCCGTACTTATGTTTGGCGAGAGGAATGAACTGTATATGATATTAAGCAAAAACTATGTTAGAATGTTGGATCAAAAGATGGAGCATCAAATATTTTCTCATGAACATCTATCACAACTTGACAAGACATATGAAGGTATTGACTCCTGGAATGGTGAACGAGCATATGTTATTTCGTTGACAACTCATTCGGATTCTAAATTTTTTAGACATGAAAAAATAAGGTTATTTATTAACAAATCAGATTTTGCTATTGTCAGAATTGAACACTTAGGTATTCCTAACCCTATGCGGAATGAAATAAAAAAACAATGGTTAATTGAAGGTGAATATTTTAATAAAATGGAAGCGACTTATAGGAAAATTAATGGAAAATACATACCTGTTTTTATTCACTCAATACATTCGGCGTATGACGTTCGCTTAATTTCGGAATTAAGCGAGAAGACTCAATTGCAATACAATGACGTTTTGTTTTTGTTAACAAATATTTATGAAGATGAATACTCCAAAATAAGATGGAGACAAGCCGAAGTACAAGACAAAGATTTATATAAAAATGATGCCCCATACCATGAAGCGTTTTGGAAAACCTACAACACTGTTAAACTCAATCCGCTCAAACGGAATACAAAGGATTTAGAAAAGGAAATGCCCCTAAATGAACAATACAAGAAGAAAGGTAAAAACAATGATTAATTGGAAAATCTTAATCCCCTCGTTTCTGTTTATGTTGTTTCTGCTCAGGTATTACGATTTCTTCTATTTATATCTTCCGGTAAGGGTATTCGCATTAAGCGGAGCTGAACCTTCTTTGGGAAATTTTCTGGCATATAACTACCTACTTAGAGTATTATTCTATTTATTCAAATTCCCGCTAATAGCAGCTATTTTAAGCGCTGGGATATTTTTAGAGGGTAATAAAAACAAGGAAGAAATAGCATCATTCACGGAATTGATTCTCTTAGCAGTAATAGCAGAGAGCGTATATTTCTTGAGTGACATTTATAAAATAGTAGATTTCACATTTATCAATCCTAATTATTCTCTAGAGGACTATACGCATTTCTACCCTCTATCGCTGTTCAGTCTTTTGGAAACCAGCGCCAGCTCCAGCTTCAAGTACTTATTTCAAACGCTAAATATATTTGAATTGGGCTACATCGCCTGCTTGATTGTTGGCTTAAGAAGCTTGCAATATCCAATCGGGTCAAAAGCCGTTTCCGTCACCCTCTTTTCTTACGGTGGTCTCTTGCTTACTTGGGCACTTATCATGACATTCATTAGCCTATGAAGTGGAAGGTTATTACAATATTGATTATTATTATATTGATTTTGATTTCACTAATTCTTATTAAGTCGAAAGCACGAAATATTTACAGTGAAAGTGAAGTGCCTAAGTTTAGTTTGAAAAAAGTTGACGGAACTGGCTTAATTTTTACAAAGGAAAACTACTCTGGAAAATTGATCCTAAATTTCTTTGGGACGGAGTGTGAGTTTTGTTTGGCAGAAATGAACGACATTATTTCCTTTTCTAAAAAGCATGACGTTGAAGTGCTTTTTGTCACGGCTGATTCACTAGATAGTTTAAGAAATTATATTCTTCAATTGAAAAAACATGGGATAAATCGCGAACGTATTTCGTTTGCACAAATTAACCTTCAAGATGCCAATAAAGTATTTGGTGATGTAATAGTCCCGCAATCCATGATTTTGGATGATGGACTGAAAATTAGGACTATAAGAAAGGGAATGGTATCCTACACATTTTTAAAGAACACTTTTGGCTACTAACTACGTCAATTCAATAAGTAAATCTTTTGTGCTGCAACACGATCATTCTGATTGTGGTGTAGCTTGTTTAGCTTCAATTATAAAGTACTACGGTGGGGAATGCACCATCGAACAATTACGGAAACTCAGTGGCACTTCAAAACAAGGTACAACCCTTCTCGGGCTACTTCAAGCTGCCCGGAAGCTTGGATTTGAAGCAGATGGCTTGGAAGCTGACCTTGTAGAAAATCTTAATGAGCTTAGTGATCCTGCAATCCTTCACGTTGTAATCGAAAGCCGGCTGCAGCACTATTTGGTGTTCTACCCTTACATTGATGGAGGCCCTAGGTCGACTATGACCTACTTACTTGGAGATCCTGGAAAGGGTATCATAGAAATGAATGCATATGAATTGGACCAAATTTGGCAATCCAAGGCGTTGATGAAGTTAGTTCCAACTGATAAATTCGAAAAGGGAACATACCAACCTATCAGAAAGAAAAAATGGATAATTGGTCTAATAAAGGAAGATTCAATCATTTTACTCAGTTCCGTTTTCCTAGGAGTGTTCATTTCATTGCTTGGTATTTCCACTGCTATCTTTTCGCAAAGGTTAATAGATGACATTTTGCCAAAAGGGAATGTGGACAAACTGGTATTAGGTTTGGTTTTAGTTTTTTTCTTGCTAATTGTCCGAAGCGGGCTTGGCTACTTACGGGGCATATTTATGGTACGCCAAGGTATGAATTTTAACAATCGCATTATCCAATCATTTTACAGCAACCTGCTAAGCTTGCCTAAGTCATTTTTTGATACGCGTAAAACAGGAGAACTCATTGCTCGAATGAATGACACCAGGCGCATTCAATCAGTTCTTTCTACAATATCAGGAAGCGTTGTTATCGATTTTCTATTGATCATTATCACCTTAAGTTTTGTGTTTGTGTATTCGATAACGATTGGAATGGTCATGCTGAGTACTTTACCTCTGTATTTTCTTATACTTTACTTTTTCAATAAGCCAATCATTCGTTCTCAAAAGGAAGTTATGAGCGGTTATGCTACTGTTGAAAGTAATTTTGTAGATACGATTCAGGGGGTCGCCGATATTAAATTGATGAACAAACAGGTGTTTTTTGAAAAGGTAAATGGGAATATTTATGAAGCATTTCAGCAAAGAATAGCTAATCTTGGAAAATTGAATATCAAGTTTAGTTTTGCTTCAGAGATTGTCGGCACATTTTTTATTCTGAGCGTATTTGGTATTACTTCCTGGTTGGTTCTTACCAAAGAATTAAAACTAGGTGAAATGGTCGCGCTACTTGGGATGGCCGGTAACGCCGTACCATCCGTAATCCGGTTAGTAATTGCCAATATTCAAATCCAGGAGGCTTTCGTCGTCTTCGACCGAATGTTTGAGTTTACTTCTATGGAAAAAGAAGTCGAGGCTCTTGGTAATCCTGTTCTAGAAGATCTAAATCTTGAGATTCAAAATCTTTCTTTTCGTTTCCCTGGAAGGAAGCAAATTTTGAAAAGGATTTCATTGAATCTTAAAAGGGGACAACTGGTGGCGTTAATGGGGGAGAGCGGAGGGGGGAAAAGCACGCTGTTGCAGCTGATTCAAAAATTCTATTCACAAGAGGAAGGAAATATTATAGTAGATAAAATTGATTTGCAATCAGTTGACACTACCAGGTGGAGAGAGTTGCTTGGTACTGTTTCACAAGATGTAAAGATTTTTAATGGAAATCTGCTTTTTAATGTCACACTTAGTGATCAATTGGAGGATCACGAGAGGGCTATCGCATATTGCGAAGAAGCAGGTTTTGGAAAATACTTTAGTCAATTTCCTCAAGGATACTTGACCTTGCTAGGAGAAGAAGGAATAAATATCTCTGGTGGTCAGAAGCAATTAGTAGCCGTGGCTAGAGCATTGTTTCGAAAGCCAAAATATTTATTACTTGATGAAGCGACATCAGCTATGGATTTGAATTCTGAAAAGTTTATACTTTCCCTTTTGAAAACTTATAAGACGGAGATGGCAATCATGATTGTGACACATAGACCCAAGGTTGCCCAGCATTGTGATATAATTTATATCTTAGAGGATGGCAGAATCTCTTGCAAAGGAGCACCAAATGAACTGATGCGCTCAAGAAATTTCTTTAGTGATTCCTTTACGGAAATAATTGGATTTTAGTATTTGACCATCCCTTGAACAATGACAGTCCCCAGAGGTTGGAGAAACCGGTCAAATTAAATACAGCGAAGTCAGAGATTAAAATGATCCAGGTAAGAATTGATTGTTTCTAACAAAGTATAAGCTGTATGATAAGCGAAAAGTAGTCGTAAATTCAACTATTTACGCCCATCATCATTTATCGTCCCCATCTTCGCCCGAACTTGTGAAAAATTGATTTCCATTTCCCGCAGTTTTGACCCGGTAACTGAAACGCACTGGTTCAAGAAACGAAGGGAATATGGAAAGAGAGGAACAGCTTTCAAATTTTATTAATAGCCTAGTCTCAGATGCACGTTTGAGACCTATTCACATCGCACTGTTTACAGCCTTGTGCCATACTTGGATAACAAGCCAATTCCAACAATCCTACAACGTTTCTCGCAGGCAGCTCATGCGAGCCTCCCGCATTCGCTCTAATGCCACGTACCATAAAATTCTCCGTGAACTCCAGACTTTCGGATATGTGGAGTACCATCCCTCTTACCATCCGCTAAATGGCAGTTCTGTAACGTTGAAACTAGTACCAACCACATAATTTAATGGATAATGATTCATTCAACTTTGGTGAAGCGAAGAGAATTCCGATTGTCGATTACTTGGCAAGTTTAGGATTTGAGCCGGCTAGGGTCAGGGGAAATAATTATTGGTATCGCTCCCCTTACAGGGAGGAACAAACGGCTTCCTTCAAAGTAAACATAAAGGAGAATCTCTGGTACGACTTCGGCGTTGGAAAGGGTGGAACAATCCTGGATTTAGGTGTTGAGATTCATGGTTGCACAATCCGGGAATTTATCTCAAAACTTGAATCGGCAAATTTCAACGCAAGGCCCGTCCAAAAAGTACCGGCTAATGAACAAGAAAGTAAACTTTACATTGTGTCCACTTATGAAATCAAGGAACCTCAGTTGATCGAATACTTAAAAAGTCGTAGCATTGATCCAGATTTTGCAAGACAGCATTGCGTGGAAGCAGAATTTCTGATACGAACAAGGAGATACAAAGCCATAGCCTTCCCCAACAACTCCGGGGGATTTGAACTCCGAAATCCCTGGTTCAAAGGGTCATCCTCGCCCAAAGACATTTCACTAATCTCTTCCGGGACCAACTCATCGAAGCTGTCCCTGTTTGAGGGATTCATAGACTTTCTCTCCGCGCTAACAATCATCAACGCCAAATTCACCGAGGCTACTAACGATTCCGGTTTTTTAGTTCTTAACTCCTTGGCTTTCGTCCCCAGGGTAATTCCGCTGCTTCGATCATTCTCCGATATCAAACTGTTCCTCGATAACGATAACGCTGGAAGGGATGCCAAGGACAAACTACAGAGCCAAGGCATCCGCTTTCAGGATGCATCAACTTGGTATTCAAAACATAAGGACGTGAACGAGTATCTCCTATCCAGTGAGTGGTTCAAGCAACGGGAAGCATTGCATCCGAGGCCGAGAAGCAGGTTGAGGCGATGAAAGCTTCGCAATAAATTCCATTAAACAATTCAAAACTTAAAGACAAAAAATCATGACGAAGAAAATCCATTTTATCACCCAAGCCAAAGGAGGTTCAGGTAAATCAGTATTGGCATTTATGCTTTCGGAAAAATACAGAGACGCAGTAATACTTGACCTTGACGACGCTACCACAACTACCATGAAGCAACTTGCCTATCGCAAGCCCGTCAAAGTT
>JANXYC010000119.1 GCA_025350305.1 Cyclobacteriaceae bacterium
ACCCCATGTCATCACCGCGGACGATCAGACGGGGTGGTTTTTGCTGGGCAGGGGATGGGGTAAACGAAATCAAGAGGACACAAGCAATGATGTATTTTTTCATGGTGGAAGTTAAGAAGGGATGTATAAAAAAGAAAATCGAGCAACGGGTTGATGAATACTTTCACGCAAAGCCCGCAAAGTCGCATATTCTTGCTGCATCTTTTTCGCTTACATTTTTTGTGTGAACCGCATTTCGGTTGTACACCTTACACGGGCGAATTTCTGAATTTTAGTTAACTTTCAATTGCACTGAATCCTACCACTATGAAAAGGTCTTTTTTAATGGCCCTTCTGGTACTACTTATTATAAGTTGTAGCCGCGATCCGCATAGATCTACCGACTTGAAACTCAAAGCTTACTTCGATGCGGGCACCATCCCTGCAGCTATCATGGGAAGTACGGATGACAAAGGAAATGCAGCATTCTTCGCCTACGGTCCGGCGGTATGGGGTGAAAAAAATACAGTTTCCCCGGATGGTATTTTTCGCATCTATTCCATGACAAAAGCCATCGCGTCGGTGGCAGCCATGCAGCTTGTTGAGCAGGGACGCATCGGATTGGATGAGCCATTGAATACCCTCATGCCTGAAATGACCGCCATCCCTATCCTTGACGATCAGGGAAATCTGTCGCCATCGGACGAGCCGATCACACTGAGGCAGTTGTTAACCCATACTTCCGGGTTCGCGTATAGCTTCACTTCTCCAAAGCTTGCTGAATTTAAACCGGCCAAGTGGGACTATGCAGATCTACCACGAATCTTCCAACCGGGAACCACCTGGAATTACGGAACGAGTACTGATTGGATTGGAATGGTGATTGAGAAAATCAGTGGAAAAGACCTTGAAACATATTTAAGGGAGAATGTAACAGGGCCGTTAAAAATGAACAGCACTTGGTTTAACGTGCCGGCAGCGTTATCGGACAAAATTGTATCGTGGGGAAATCGTGACTCCACCGGAAGAATTGTGGAGTATCCCCGGCTGCCGAAAGAACCTGTTACCAAATTTAGCGCAGGAGGAGGTTTATTCGGCTCCCCCAACGACTACCTGAGATTCCTGCGTTGTCTGCTCAACTATGGAGAATTGGATGGAGTACGCATCTTAAAAAAAGAAACGATTGAATTAATGCTCAAGGATCAGTTACCAACGCAGGTGCATCTGAATACGGAGGGACCAGAAAACAAACAGGATTCACGTATTGGCGCCTTCGGTGATAATGCCGATCGGTGGGGACTTGCCTGGGCCATCGAGGCGAATGAAAAAGAGAAAGTCAGGCCGTTGGGCGCCGTCTATTGGGCAGGAGCCGCTAATTCCTATTATACACTTGATGTAACCAATAAAATTGCGATTGTTTATTTTACTCAATTCTTTCCTTTCAATGATAAGGAATCGTTTGACTTTTATAAGTTATTTGAGAAGGAGGCTTATGCTGCTATTAAAAAATAGAATTCATGTAGTAAATAAATCAATCGCCCGCAGTGAGCTGAGAGCGGTGAAATATTTATATAATTTAAACGTGTTTAGGTTGGATCCCGGCTCATCGAATCAATATCTTGCAAACTGGCGGTGCAAACTTCCGCTGGCTGGGAGTACTCGTAACAAATCTACTTTGAACATTGAAACCCTTCCCGAACCATTTTGAATTGACCCCAGATCGCGTACGACTGCGGCTGCGGTGACACGGCGAAAAAGACTGCCATTTTATTCTCTTTTGTGCACAGCATTTGGTAAACGCGAACATGGAGTGTTACCGGCCGGAGGCTCATATAGTCGAGCATTTTTATAGTACCTACATATGTTTTGTTGTCTCCTTTTTCTGTTACTGTTTCTTTAAATTCCGTGATGGTCGGAACTACTAACGACTGATCAATTTTCCTTCTGGTGATATTGCGGCCCACCAATCCGGCATAGTAAGCCTGCAAGTCTTTTTCCAAGCTCTCACTGCTCATTTTTGAGTCAAGCTTAATCCACCAGAGAAAGCAATACGCCCATGATTCGTCGCTGTCTAGCTTATCCCATGTAGTAGTTTCATCATTAAATACCATTTTTTTTATGCAGGATAACCCTGGAAAGGGTTTATGTTTTAGGCATTAAAGATGCCACATTATTGCATTTTAATAGTTACTTTTTATTAAAAAAATTCATCGTTCGTTCTACACCGATCGTGCAAAAGCTGAGGATCATCTCAATGGATTTGTCCATTACGGCAGGCAACGCTTTAAACTCTTCCTTTTCAAATTTGCTGAGCACGAAGTCAATTTGCTGGCCTTTTGAAAAATCACTGCCGATACCCATACGAAGCCGCGCATAGTCCTGACCACCGAGCATTAATTCGACATTCTTCAATCCATTGTGCCCGGCTGAACTTCCTTTTTGTCGCAAACGCAGACTGCCAAATTGTAATGCAATGTCGTCCACCACGACCAGTAAATTTTCTTTTGGAATCTTCAATTCTTGAAGCCAGTAGGCAATGGCCTTACCACTGAGGTTCATGTACGTATTCGGCTTGATGAGATGAAGTTGCTTTCCCTTGAATTTGAATTCTGCTTTATTTGCCAATCGCCCAGTTGTAAAATCAATTTTATGGTTGTCCGCCAACCGATCGAGCGTAAGAAACCCGATGTTATGTCGCGTCAGCTCATATTCAGGACCAATATTCCCCAAACCAGCTACTAGAAACTTCATATAGTTGATGCACTTCCCGCTCCTCCGAGGAGAGGGGCCCACCGAAGCCTTGGCGAAGGTGGGGTGAGGTGAAATCCCGCCTGCAAAATAGCAGACGGGATTGACTTTTTCCCTCTCCTCCTGGGAGATGGCCAGGGAGAGGTCTACTTCTTCTTGCCTTCGTCCTTCTTAGGAGCGTCTGCTTTCTTAGCATCGGCACCAGCGGCAGGAGTTGCAGCAGCAGCACCACCAGCAGCCGGAGTGGCACCTTCAGCAGCCGGAGTAGCGGCAGCCGTTGCAGTCTCTGCAGCTTTCGCAGCATCTTCAGCAGCCATTTTAGCGGCACGCGGTACTTCGACCACGGCAATGGACGACTGGTGAGGATCTACGAATAACAGATTATCCATCTTTATATCACCTACTTTAATTGCATGGTGGAAGTCGAGTGTCGAGCAATCGACATCGATGTGATCGGGCATATCTTTTGGCAAGCCCATCACTTTCAACGATGCTTTCTTGCGAACAAGCGTTCCGCCTTTCGCTACACCGGGTGCCTGACCTACCAGACGGGTAGGAATATCCATCTTGATTTTGCGGTCTTCGTTGATGCGCAAAAAGTCTGCGTGCAGGATAATTTCGCTTACCGGATGGAATTGAGCCTCCTGTAAGATAGCCTGGCACTCGTCACCCTCAATGTTCAGGTGCACAAAGTGCGCTTCGTTCGTGTACACGATGTCACGAAATAAAATCACCGGCGAATAGAAATGTATTTGTTCGCCGCCTCCATAGAGGACGCAGGGAACGTTACCTTCCTGGCGGATATTTTCAGCATCCGTCTTGCCGAGATTTGCTCTTCGATACCCTATAATCTCAACAGTTTTCATAATTGTTTATTGTTTGGTTTAGAAATGAATTACAACTTGATAAATAAAGAACTGATCGACTCGTGGTCGTGAATTTTACGAATGGCTTTCGCGAAAAGCGTGGATACGGAATGTACTTTGATTTTGCTTGTTTGTCTTTTCAACGGAATCGTGTCGGTTACGACGAGTTCCTCCAGATTGGAAGCCTCGATATTCTCATACGCATTCCCGCTCAATACCGGATGGGTGCACACGGCGCGCACCGAGCGGGCGCCATGTTCCTTGAGAAGGGCTGCGGCCTTGCAGATGGTGCCGGCTGTATCCACCAAATCATCGACTAACACAACATCCTTGCCCTCCACTTCACCGATCAGGCGCATCGACTCGATCTTGTTGGCTTCTTTGCGGTACTTATCACATACGGCAAGGTCGGCCAGGAAATATTTTGCAAAACTTCTGGCGCGTTTGATACCACCAACATCCGGAGTGGCGAACATGATATTCTCCAGACCCAGCGATTTCAGGTAGGGGATAAAAATATAGGCGCCATCAAGATGGTCAACCGGGATATCAAAGAAGCCTTGGATCTGGTCGGCGTGTAAGTCGCAGGTCATAATGCGGTGGGCGCCGGCGGCAGACAACAGATTCGCAATCATCTTCGCGGCGATGGCTACTCGTGGTTTGTCCTTGCGGTCTTGCCGGGCGTAGCCAAAATAAGGGATGATGACATTCACATTCTGGGCGCTTGCACGCTTGGCGGCATCAATCATAAGTAGCAGTTCCATGAAATTATCGGCCGGCGGGAACGTAGACTGGACGATAAATACGTCATGACCTCGCACGGATTCAGTCAGGAAGGGAGACATCTCTCCATCGCTGAACTGTTGGTAGTTCACTTCACCCAATGACTCACCGTAAGCCTGAGCAATTTTCTCAGCCAGATAGATAGTGGCGCGACCAGAAAAGATTTTAACTGCCATTCGATTTAAATAAAAATCCCGCTCAACGGGATGTCCCTGTTGCCCGACCAGGGCTCGAACCTGGACTTTCTTGAATCAAAATCAAGCGTGTTGCCAATTACACCATCGGGCAATACCGTCCAAAATTGCTTTCCTGATCAAACAGGGGCGATTTTGGGTTGGCAAAGGTAGAATTATTTTGCTAAAGAAAAACCTTGGCTGACAAGATTTTGAGAAGGGTTACAGTCCCTTTTCTTCCGTCGGTGGCGCGCCTTCAATGAATCCGTCTGCCCAGAACCGGTACTTGTCAAGGATGGAGATTACGGCATTTTTCAAATGACGATTGTTATGGAAGTCGATGCCTCCATAGACTGTAGTGGCATAACCTTGCCAGATGGACCGGTTTTGGCGCCGGTCAAAAAACTGGATCAAGAGCGTGCCAGACTTCAAATTGACCTTTTTTTGATCATAGTTGAGTTCTGCGTTTTGTGACTTCATCCACACTTCAATTTCTGGTTGATCGTAACCATTGAACTTCAGGCTGTCGGTGTACATCTTGAAACCGATAATCAAATGTGGACGATGCTCGGATTGCTTATAACCCAGAAATCTCATTCGTGAAATGATCGATTTTTCGATCACTGCATTCACCATACTGGAGTCCACTAGTCCGAGTGGCCTCATGATTTCAAATGTGCGATACTTCTTGAAATTGCCCCGATAACTGTAATCATACTCAACGGGAAGTTCTTTATATCCAAGACACGATGAAAGTAAAATCACCAGGAAAAGGGGGGTAACAAGGTTCCGCATAGCCAGTCAGTTAAGTAAATCCAATCCAAAATTTACCCTACTTGTCACAATATAACAATGGAACAAAATTGTTAATTTTTAAAGGCCCTTTTTTGAGCTAAAAAACCACAATTTTTTCCAGTACATTGGAAATTGTTTGGCTCTAAATGGAGTCGATCATCGTGGCACAATAATTTTGGTACTGTGAACCCATTTGACTCAATTGTTTCCGCCAGGTTTTCTATTTACAACAGCCTGTTTCTCAATCTTCCATTTCAAAATATTTCGACAACGGGAAATTTCCTGCCGCTCTTGCAACAGGCGTGTGAACAGGGATTCAATGCCGGTCTTCAGCCGGATGAAATCATCGGTAAATTTTTTGAGGACTATGCACCTGAAAATACACCCCAGCAAAAGGTTGATTTTCTCTTCCGCGTCATTCAATACATTGAGCGGCAGGTGGTGCTCTTTGATTCAATTGAGGATTCTTCCTTTGAACAAATCAATGATGTACGCGGCAAGGGATCGGTGGCAGCATTGTTAATTCGCGCAGAAGCCGATGGCAAGCGTGAGGCATTGGGTGCGAGTATGGAAGATTTTTCGATCCGTGTTGTACTAACGGCACATCCTACCCAGTTTTATCCTGGTCATGTTCTCGCGATTCATACAGACCTTGAAGAAGCCATCCGTCGGAATGATATTCAACAGATTAATCTCCTGCTGCAACAATTGGGGAAGACGGGTTTTATCAATCGTACCAAGCCAACTCCATTCGACGAAGCCAATAGCCTGTGCTGGTACCTGGAAAATATTTTTTATCCGGCCGCACCTGCCATTCTTGAGCAACTTAAAAAAGGGCTCAACCTGAATCTGGATGAGTGGAAGAATGACCGGCTTGTTACGATTGGTTTCTGGCCGGGTGGTGACCGCGATGGAAATCCTTTTGTGACAACGGAAACTACTCTTCAGGTAGCCCAACGATTACGTCATGGTATCCTGAGAAATTACTATCAGGATGTGCGCATGCTGAAGCGCCGGTTCACATTTGAAGGTGTCGAACCGATTATCCAAAAAATAGAAAGAAAATTGTACGGTGCGCTTTATGGTGGCGATGCCTACGCGAGTCCGGCGGAATTGTTAGCCGACTTGTTTGAAACGAGACAGATTCTTATGGAGCGTCACGGCGGACTTTTTCTTGACTTACTGGAGCAGTTCATCTTGAAAGTTAAGATTTTCGGTTTTCATTTTGCCTCCCTGGATATTCGTCAGGATGGACGTAAGCATGAGAGCACGGTAAGAAGCATTTTGGCCAGAAGCGGAAAAGAACAGGAAGTTTTTAATCAATCATCTGATCATGACAAACTAGCGGCGTTATTGAAGGCTGAAGCTGTACCGTCGTCTTTTTCTTCCGAAGATGCATTTATTGCAGAAACGATTGCAAGTTTCAAGGCTATTAAAACAATTCAAGGACAAAACGGACCTCAAGGTTGTCACCGGTACGTCATCAGCAACTGCCAAAGTGTTTTTCATATCATGCAGGTGTACCAATTAGCAAAATGGCTGGTGGCTGAGAATGGTGTTTTGCCGTTGGACATTGTTCCGCTTTTTGAAACCATTGAAGACCTTGCGCATGCACAGCAGATCATGGAAGAAGTGTATTCCATACCTGAATACAGGAGGCACATCACACAACGTGGCAACCGGCAGACTATCATGCTCGGCTTTTCCGATGGTACGAAGGACGGAGGATACTTGCGGGCGAACTGGTCCATCTTCCGCGCCAAGGAATCGCTCACGGAAGTTTCGCGCAGGTTTGGCATCACGGCACTTTTCTTCGATGGCCGGGGAGGCCCACCAGCCCGCGGTGGTGGCAACACCCACGACTTTTATGCATCGCTCGGCGACACGATCGAGAATAGTGAGGTTCAGGTTACTGTACAGGGACAGACCATCAGTTCCAATTTTGGTAAGGTAGCATCGTGTCAATACAACCTTGAGCAATTGCTTTCTGCCGGACTGGAGGGAAAAGTGTTTGGTCATCCTTCCGGTCAGTTGTCAAACGAGGACAAACAACTGTTGGATCAGTTAGCGGATGCTGGTCACCGGGCTTATCTGGATTTAAAGCTCGACCCTAAATTTGTTCCATACCTTGAGAAAATAACGCCCTTGCCATTTTTTGGGGATACAAATATCGGATCGCGTCCCGTCAAGCGATCAGGAGGAGAAGGGTTGAAGTTTGAAGACCTGCGCGCGATACCGTTTGTTGGATCGTGGGCTCAGATGAAACAAAATATTCCGGGCTTCTATGGCGTAGGAAGTGCATTGAATGAGTTGAAAGAGAAAGATAAATGGAAACAGTTACAGTCATTGTATCAGCAATCATTGTTCTTCCGCACCCTCATCGGCAACAGCATGATGTCGTTGTCGAAATCATTTTATCCGGCCACAGCGTACCTGGCAAAGGACCCGGAGTTCGGAGAGTTTTGGAAAAAGATGTTTCGTGAATTTGAGTTGTCGAAGAAGATGATCCTGGAGCTGGCCAACATGCCAGAGTTGATGGAAAACAATCCACAGATACGCGAATCGATCCGCCTGCGCGAAAAAATTGTATTGCCACTGATTACGGTCCAGCAGTTTGCTTTAATGAGCCTGCGTAATCTAAAAGACAAGGAAAATGAGGCCGTCTATCGCAAGCTGGTGATCCGGTGTATGTTTGGGATTATCAATGCGGCGCGGAATTCTGCGTGACCACGATCAATAAAGTTGACAAGAGATACTCAAGACTGACCTTAAGCCTTTTGTTTGAATCCAATCTTATGCAACGGCTCTGTT
>JANXYC010000223.1 GCA_025350305.1 Cyclobacteriaceae bacterium
TTTTGAATGCACGTCTCTCCTACTTTCAAAGTTATATCCAGCTTCTGTACGTTTCCGGCCTTATTAATCAATTGTAACCATGCGAACAACAGTCTTCATATTATTATTGGCGGGGGTTCTGCTTTCATGTAAAAAAGAGCAGGGACAAGAGCGTCATCTCAATTTCGTTAAGCCTAAAGTTTCAGGTGACCTTATAACGTTTGCAGACGATACCACGGCTTCTTACTTTACGTCACTCCCAATTGAAAGCACTGATTTATTGGCAGACTTCTCAGTCCCAGCACGCGTGGTGGCTACGGTTATGGCTTCCTCAGAGAACCCATCACTAAATTTGATTTTATTCGATAAACCGGAGCTCACTACAGATTATACACAGCTGTTGCAACACCTCGCAAATATCAGGCAGATCGAAGAAATAACGATCAAACAAAGAAACATTGAACTTGAGCGGATCCTCGATTTGCAAAAGCATGGTGCCGCCACCGGACGTGATGTTTTGGAAGCGCAGACCGCTCTGGCACTTGAGAAAACAATCTTGATAAACGAAAAATCTTCCATGATCGAAGAAGAATCAATGCTTAAGCTTGGAGGATTCAGCACAGAAGCGCTTCGGAGGGCAAAGCCCAACATGGTCTGGGTAATTTCTGAACTTGCTGAAAATCAAATCAGCAAAGTCAAGCCGGGGGAACGATGCCAGGTGACGTTCTCTTCTTTTCCGAATGAAATCTTCAAGGGAAAGATTGAGGACATTGGCGACGTGGTTGACAATGTGACGCGGTTGTTGAAACTCCGGATCTCCATTGTAAACCCTGATCGCAGGTTAAAGGCCGGCATGTTTGGGAGTGCACGCTTCGGACTGCGTGAAGGAAAATTTATAACGGTTCCCTTGGAAGCGCTCGTGACTGTTCAGGGTAAAAATTACGTTTTCGTAAAGAAATCTGCGCGCGAATTTGAGCGAAGAAGTGTCTCCATTGGCCAACAAGCCAACAATCGCATGATTGTATTTGACGGCATTGTGGAACATGAACAGGTAGTAGTGAAGGGTACTATGCAACTCAAGGGCCTGGCGTTTGGATATTAAAACCCATACAATTATGATGCAAGCACAGATATTTTTTGATAAGGATAAATTCAAGGATAACAAGCCCATGACCGACTACATCATGGAATTCCTGGCGGAGAATGATATACTGAGCGCTACCGCATTTCGAGGTGAACTTGGCTTTGGGGAAGATCAAAAAATAAACCGACCCGGCCGACTCTTTTCTTTTGATGAACCCCCCATGCTGATAACCTTTATCGATGAGGAAGAGAAAGTCAAAAAGACACTCACTGCTTTTCGTAAAAAGGTCAAGAGCGGATTCATTGTCGTCAACACGGTAGATATCTGGAGATAGGAAATGATACGCAGCCTATTAATATTCTCTCTTACCAATCGATGGATCGTAATTACTTTAGCGATCATTACCTCGGTGATTGGATACTGGTGTTTCACGCAACTTAAAATTGAAGCATATCCTGACATTGCTGACACGAACGTCATTGTTATTGCAAAATACAATGGCCGTGCCGCCGAGGAAGTTGAACAGCAAGTGACCATCCCGATTGAACGGGCCCTGAACAATGTGCCGCGGGTGTTAGATCGCAGGAGTCGAACCATTTTTGGATTATCCGTTGTGCAGCTAACTTTTGAGGACGGCACGAACGACTATTTTGCACGCCAGCAGGTTCTGGAGCGATTGGCGAGCGCCCAGTTGCCTGCGAGTGTAAACCCGGAACTGGCCCCACTCACTACCGCGGTGGGAGAAATATTACGTTATGTCGTGGAGGCGCCGGCTACATTTAGTCCCACACAGTTGCGTGATCTCCAAGACTGGGTGATCCGACCCTTCCTGCTTCAGGTACCCGGCATTGCCGACATCACCACCTTTGGCGGTCCCTTAAAACAATTTCAAATACTTATTTCACCAGATAAATTAAGGAAGTACAATCTCACAGTCAGTGAAATTATTACTGCCGTGGAGCAAAACAATCAGAACACCGGTGGCAATACAATAACCCGGGGAGGGCAGGGTTTTGCCGTGCGGGGTCTTGGGGCTATCAAAGCGATCCAGGATATTCAAAATATCCTGCTTACATCTGTTCAGGGTGTCCCGGTATTCATCCGCGATGTAGCCTCTGTTGAAGTTGGTCCGCCACCGCCCTCCGGCATTCTCGGTTACACTTTTAAAAGCGAATCAATAGAAAGTAACAGCGGAACCGAGGGTATCATTCTTCTCCGGAGAGGTGAGAACCCCAGCGAGGTCCTCAAGAAAGTAAAGGCCCAAATCACCACCCTGGAGGATAGCGAATTGCCTGAAGGTGTAAAAATCAGGACACTTTATGATCGGAGTTTTCTTATAAACCACTCGCTGGAAACCGTTGGGAAGACACTGTTTGAAGGTGTTTCAATCGTCGTCATCATTTTGATTTTCTTCTTAGGAAGTGTCCGTTCGGCGTTGGTGGTAGCGCTTACCATACCATTTGCATTACTGTTTGCATTCATACTCATGCGTCTAACGGGCATTCCAGCAAATTTACTTTCCCTCGGCGCGATCGATTTTGGAATCATTGTGGATGGTGCCTGCATTATGGCAGAGCACCTGATCCGGAAATACCGCAGTGCAACACCCGAAGACAAAGAGCAGGGAATCATCAAAATTACCCTGTTGTCAGCCCAGGAAGTGGGGCGGGAAATCTTCTTTTCTGTTACAATCATCATTCTAGCGTACATGCCTATTCTCCTGATGACTCGGGTGGAAGGAAAACTATTCTCGCCCATGGCATTGACGCTGGCATTCGCAGTTGTTGGCTCTATGGTGTGTGCGCTCACCCTCATTCCCGTATTGATCTCGTTTGCTTTCAAACGCGGCCTTGAGAATTTAGACAAACCGATTGCTCAACATAAAAATCCAGTGCTTGAGTTTTTGGAAAGAAAATACAAAACCACGGTTCAGGTGATACTGGAAGCTCCTAAAACTGTTGTCATCATAAGTTTTTCAATAGTATTCGTGCTGATTGGTCTCGGCATACGATTAGGCACCGAATTTTTACCGGAGTTGGATGAAGGATCCATTTTCCTGCGATGCTTCCTTCCAGCGGGCGTCAGTATCCAGGAGAACGCCAAGATCGCCCCGGGCATCCGGCAGGTCATTGCCAAATACCCACCAATCGATTACGTAATTACACAAACAGGTCGCAATGATGATGGAACAGACCCCTTCCCCCCCAATCGGACCGAGATACTTGTTGGCTTGCGCGACTATCATTTGTGGAGCGATACCATCAAAAAGAAAGAATTGGTGGCCCGCATTCAAAACGATCTTCAGAAAAAATTTCCAGGCGCTTTTTTCTCAAATGGTCAGCCTATTATTGACCAGGTGATGGAAATCGTGACGGGCAGTGCGGCGGATTTGGCAATCTCCGTCGTGGGTGATGACCTGGAGTTCATGCGAAGCAAAGCTGACACGATTGCTGAGATCGTTGGAAATACCGACGGTGCTGTCGCCGTCAACATTGAACAAGAGGGGCGACAGGCACAATTGGCCATTACCGTCAATCGTGAAAATGCGGCACGATACGGTATCAATGTAAGCGACATTCAAGCCATGGTTGAAGCGGCCATTGGTGGAAAAGCTATTTCGATCCTATACGACGGTGCCAAGCGCTACGACATTGTTGTTCGCTACCTGGCGGAGAGCCGAAACACGCTGGAATCAATTAAGAATTTGCAGGTTCCCTCCGCGACAGGGGCGCTTATCCCGATGAGTGAACTCGCAGAGATTAAATTTATTGAAGGCCAAACAAACATCTATCGACTCAATGGCAAGCGAATGGCCACTGTACGGACCAACATCAGAGGTCGGGACCAAGGTGGCTTTGTCTCGGAGGTGAGCAAGAAGATTGACGAGGCGATTCACATACCAAAGGGATATCGGGTCATCTATGGCGGCCAGTACGAAAATCTTGAGCGAGCTGGCAAGCAATTGTCGGTAACCATACCATTAACGGTGGTCATGGTCTTTGTACTACTGTTTTCACTCTTTAAGAATTTCCGGCATACGTTCGTTGCGATGTCCTGTATTTTATTCGCATTGGGAGGAGGGATTGCCGCCTTACTATTGCGTGGCTATCACTTCAATGTCTCGGCAGGCGTTGGATTTGTTTCGATCTTTGGAATTTCAGTCATGGCGGGAGTCCTTTTGGTATCGGCCATTAAGCGCCTGGAGGAGTCGCATGGTACCGATCTCAAACAAATGGTGGCGCTGGCATCGTCCGAACAACTTCGTGCCATTCTTTCAATTCTGATTGTGGCCATTGTTGGTTTAATACCTGCTGCGATCTCTTCCGGAATTGGATCCGATGTTCAACGACCACTCGCTACCGTTATTATTGGCGGATTAACGAGTACTTTGATTTTCGCTCCGATTGTATTACCTCCACTATACTATCTTTTGGAGAAATCAAGCAGACCATCCGATAAATCATGATCGTTCAGGAATTTTTTTGCGGTCGCGCCGCACCAGTTCCACGTCAGGTTTGGCCTAAACACAGTTTTGAGTTTTTTAGGAATTCAGGAAGCAATAAAATATATGGGTTCGATTAAAATCATCATTGTCGATGATCACAAAATTATCCGGGTAGGTCTCCGCGGTCTGTTGGAACGCGAGCAGGACATCGAAGTAATGGGTGAAGCCGAAAATGCCGATGGCGTTATGACGATCCTTGCAACTCAACCCGTCGACGTAATACTGATGGATATTGATTTGGGTGATAGCGATGGCATTGCGACCACACGGAAGATCAAGGAATTGTATCCTGCCATACAGGTATTGGGATTGACCATGCACGAAGAGCCCGACTACATCATAAAAATGCTGGAAGCTGGAGCCAGTGGCTACTTGTTAAAGAATGCAGGGCGTGAAGAATTACTGGCCGCGATCCATACGGTGGCCAAAGGTGATAGCTATTTCAGTCAAAAAGTTTCAGCGACCTTGTTGCAGGCAATCACCCGGCAAAAAGAAACTCCCGCAGACCCGAAGAAGCCACTCATTCAATCACCCCTTTCCGAACGGGAGATAGAAGTCCTGCGACTTATCGCCCAGGAGTATTCGAACGGGGAGATCGCCGAAAAGCTTTTCATCAGCATACGAACCGTAGATACCCATCGGAGAAATCTTCTTGAAAAATTACAAGTAAAAAACACGGTAGGACTCGTGAAATACGCTATTGAAAAGGGTATTATTTAGGCGCTGACTTCTCCTCAATGTTCTCCACATAAGGAGATCTCCCCAGAGCCTGTCCCGATTTTTTTATCGGGATAAGACACTTATCCTTTGATCTATCGCTGCTACACGTGCCTGCCGTAGCCGCTTCAGCAAAGGCAGGTCTACATGAATACACTATTGCACCTGAAGGGCTTTGTGAAGACGTGCTCACTTACCCGTGTAGACATGCTTCTTATGTAGTTTCTGCCTGGCTTGCCCCGATCTTTTATCGGGGTCAGTACAGATCGTTGCAGTCCTGCTTCCTTCAATTCTGGGATCACGCAGGACAACCCCCGCAGTAATGCATTTCACTCGACAAAGTGGACAGAAATTCGTAAATTGTGGAGTGAAGAAACGAACAACAAAAGGACTCGATTTTATAATAGATAAGCTCACAAATTCTATTGAGAATAGGGTAACCGGTGACAACTTTACTACCAACATAATCCACCTGACAAAGGCTGACCTTAAGACGGTCGCAAAGAAAAATGGGTGGGTTTTCGACTGGAAATTTGAGTTAAACCAGCCCGAGAGAGAAAGTTTATTCTGGTGTTCCGGGAAACTTAGTAGCCTTTGCGTGCAGACTTTCATTTCAAAGGGGGTTTGAGGGAAATGTATCTTTCGTTTCAAAGACTCAACTAATAGACCATTATACTGAAACATTAGGAGCATTCCATGCCGGTGGACGACTAATGATTATTGAGACTGGAGCAGCTTTAAGGCTAATGAATAAATATTTTAAAAACATTGAGATATGAAGACAAGAAAAAACGAATTGGACGTTGACTTTATTGGTGGAGTTGGCCCGTTGACAAAAGACGAAGAGAAAAGAATTAGCGACTTTATAAAGAGTCGTAAAGCAAATCAAAAAATGACTTATCAAAAGACGAGTAGAAAATTGACGACCAAGAAAAGAGTGACAGCATAGCGGCACTACTGCCAATCGAGTAGGCGGCAGTGAGCGATAAGCTCACGGTGCGCCCCTCACATTTATCTGCCGAAATCCTATGTAGGCAGATTTATCCGCCGAAATCCTATGTAGGCAGACCAAGTAGCCTTCGATTCCTCAGGGCAGGCCAAGCGGGTCTTCCCGCTGAAAAAGCGGGACAAGCTAAACTACGCGGTTCGTTAAGCATACTGCAATCGCTCTTTACACCGATCACAGCTTTGATCTACATTTAACGCAAGGCTGCTCATGCTGCGCGCACACGATAGGCATTTCTCGTAGTGGCTATGCAATTCACCGGTTTTTTAAAATAGGCTATTTACTCTCGGTTGAACAAGGAAGGCGGGTCTACATTTATCCCGTCAACCAACTACCAACTACCTATGTCAACCCGCATCATTTCCAAAACCACCGACGAGGAATTAGTCATGTCCATTCGCCTTGATGATCGCGAAGCGCTGGGCGAGTTATACAACCGCTATTATAAAAAAGTATTCAACAAGTGCTTTTCTTTTACACGAAGGCAAGAGCAAGCATTTGACCTTGCTCAGGAGGCATTGATGAAAGCCTTTGAAAATATTCATTCATTCAAAGGCGAGTCGTCATTCTCCACCTGGCTTTACACGATCACACATCGTCATTGCTTGGCCGCCTTAAAGAAGAGCAGTCGTTTTCAATTTCAACCATTGGAGGAGAACTCCGGAACTGAAGAGGAAAAGAATGACATTTCGCTTACCGAAGAGGAAAATAATGAACGGGCCGAACAGGAGTTAATCATGTACTCGCTTATCAATGCCCTTCCGGAAAAAGAACGGGACTTGTTAAATTTAAAGTATTTGCAGGGTGAATCGATTGAAAACCTCAAGACACAGCTGAACATATCCGGAAGCGCAGTTAAAATGCGGTTGAAACGCAGCCGGGAAAAGCTTAATACCTTATATACGTTAGCGTTGACATACGGGCTTGACAAGGTGCTGGAACAAGTTGAATTATTTACCATGAGCTGAGGTGACTTTGCCTGCCATCCCACTCAAAAGGTGGCATGAATAGTGTGAAGAAGGTATTACTTTACCCATTTTCGATCGATTGTCCCTATTTTGAAGGTTACGCCTGGGCTATGGAACTGGCTTTTCGTATGCGTGCCAGTCTTCAGTTATTTACAACCATTTCCGCTGCTCAAAATTTGAATGGTTCGACAGATTGTATTTACCTTTCACTCCTTGAGGCGCACGGCTACTTTTTACAACATTATCAGCATAAGGGAATAAAATCAAATGAAGTAAAACGGGAGGCTTGCATTATTCAAGGAGGAGAATTGAAAGAAGAATTGATTTTGCATCTTAAAACAAATCCTGTTGACATTGTTATCATTGATTTTTCAATTTCCACCGGCCACACCGAAGGCGTGAAGGAAATTGTGAAGGAATCATGCGGAGTAATACTTCTTTCAGAAGATCAACCATCGGGCGATAACAAGCACCATCCAAGCCGTGCTGATCATTTTTACGATCGCTTGAGGCGTGCGGACCTTTACAAACTGCCGGAGAATTTCTTTGATACGTTGGGCAACGACCTCTCTTTGTTTAACTACCTGAGAAAATTCATCCAGCGAAAGCGCTCTTGACAGAGCCCATTACAAAATTCCTGAACAATAATTTCTTTAATATTTCTTTAAAAAGGCTAACTTAAACCCCACTTTTAAACCTCAAATGGGATATAATGTCTATCGTAAGGCTTTTACTTTCTCCAGTACTACTGGTGTTAATCTGTTATACTTGCTGGTCGCAAGGAGATACAAAGGCGGATCCGAAGCCGGATGCTGGTATCATTCCGGTCGAGCACAAAAAACAAAAACGGCTTGTACTGTTTCCTGTTATTGTAAAATCACCTGAGTATTTATGGGGAGCCGGCGTGGCAGGTACTTTTTTCTTCAAGCTGTGGAACGATTCAACCACCCGTACTTCGAATTTAAAGAATGTATCATTTTACACCCTGCGCAATCAGTTGGTGCTGGCCAGTGATGGCACGATCTATTTTCCTAACGAAAAATTTATCCTGCACTTCATTGCCTCCTTCAGTCACTTCCCAGACCGGTTTTGGGGATTGGGAAATGAAACACCCCCTGAAAACCAGGAAAAATATTCGATTAGTCAATATGACTTGTATCCCCAGCTCCTTCGCAAAGTCTGGTCTGACTTCTACCTCGGGATAAGTTATGAATTTCAGAATGTATATTCGTTTGACTACAAAAAGGACGGAACAAGCCTTTTTGATACTCAGAATATTACCGGACGGTACGGAGGAAAAATTTCCGGGGCAGGTTTTTTAATAACCTGGGACAGTCGGAATAACGCGTTTAGCCCCTCGAAAGGCTTTTATATGCAATACAACATTGCCTACTACGGCGACTTTATTGGAAGTGATTTTAACTTCACCATACGAAATCTGGATATCCGCAAGTATTTCCCGTTGCGGAAAAACCAAGTGCTGGCTTTTCAGGCCAACCTGATTTCAACATCGGGAGATACACCTGTCCGAGACTTGGCCAGCATCGGATCAAATTCATACCTACGTGGATATTATGAAGGCCGTTTCACCGATCGTACCATGATTGCCCTTCAGGCCGAATGGCGTGTGCCCGTGAAAGACCGGTGGGGGTTTACTACCTTTGCCGGGGTCGGTCGGGTGGCGGGCTCCCTGGATGATGTGTTTCAACTTCAAAGTCTTAAACCGAGTTTTGGTATTGGAATTCGCTATGCGCTTCGTCCAAAAGAAAAACTGAACCTGCGCGTGGACGCAGGCTTTGGTAAGAAGTCACAAGGGACATACATAAATATTGGCGAAGCTTTTTGATAACTTTCATAATGCTACCTTGTTGAAAACGTGAAAGCAATGAGTGTACGGTCCCTGCTCATCTTGTCAATAATCCTCACGGTTGTGAGCACCGTGATCACCTACCTGAATGTTCAGCAAAAAAAAGAGTCGATTGGATTGGTCATCCACACCTACAAAGTGCTACAAGCTTCTACCCGCCTTATTTCCCTTCTGAAAGATATGGAAATTGGCCACCGCGGCTATCTGATCACCGCCGACACCACCTTTCTTCAGCCTTATCGGGAGGCCTTGATGGATATCGATCATGATATCGATACACTCACCTCCCTGGTGAAAGAAAATCGGCAGCAACTGGAGATATTACAGCAAAGAATTATACCACTGGTTCAACGAAAAAAAAATCACCTGGAAGAGAGTTTATTGATTCTGACAAGCTTCGGACGCGATAGTGCTTCGCACTTTGCCGGAATGAGAGTCGCCAAAGCCCGCATGGATAGCATTCTCTTTTGGACAACGAATTTCACTCAAAATGAGCAAGCCTTACTCAAAAAACGTAGTGAAAATCTGGAACAACGCTATTTTCTAAACGATGTGATACGATTCTCGAGTTTCGCCTTGATAGGCATCACATCGCTGGCAGCCTTGATTACAATTGCCGCCAAGGAAAAAGACAATAAGCGGTTGCTTGTCGAGCTTCAACAACTTAATCAACAACTTGAACAAAAAGTTAAAGACCGCACACGTGAGTTGGAGGACGCCAACAAGAACCTCGTGCGCTTAAACGAAGAAAAAAATCACTTCCTGGCTATTACGACGCATGATCTGAAAGCCCCTCTCGCCGGAATATCAGGTTTGCTGGAAGTCATGAAATTGGAACCGGGGTCATTGTCCCTGAGACAAATAGAATATATCCAATTAATGGAAGAAACATGTGAAAACATGCAACGACTCATATCCGAACTCCTTGACCTGAGTCGTATTGAACAGGGGACCACACGCTTGGATATCAAAGCAGTGTCGATCTCAAAAGTACTTGCCGAATTAGAAGATCACTTTCGCTCTTGGGCATCCAAAAAGAATATTGAGTTGATTTTTTTAAATCATATCAGTTCCAAAACGATCGCTACGGACCATGATATCCTGGTGCGGATTCTCGACAATGTTATTTCCAATGCCATCAAATTTTCACCACCAGACAAAACCGTTACACTATTGGTTGGGAATGAAGGCAACTACCTACGTTTCGACATTCGCGATCAGGGTCCTGGAATTCACGTAGAAGACCGGGGTAAATTATTTCAGAAATTTCAAAAGCTCAGTGCCCGTCCGACGGATGGTGAAAGCTCATCAGGCCTGGGGCTATCAATTGTTAAAGATCTTGTAAACTTATTGAAGGGCACCATTGATGTCAAAAGTGAATCTGGCGACGGGACCTGTTTTACAGTCCGGTTACCAAATTACTCTTAGTCCTACTTTGTCAAGTTAGGCAATCTATTGAATAGCATAAGGTTGCAGCCGAAGAGCGAGTCAGAAGTATGGTCACGAAGAACACAACGAACCACTACGAGCACTACGAAATCAAGGTCCAGCGGATCATTGGCCCTGCTT
>JANXYC010000234.1 GCA_025350305.1 Cyclobacteriaceae bacterium
CTCCATCTATTCAAAGAACTTTTTACCCCCCAGTCAACAAACCCCTTCACCTCGCGGCTTCTCAGGTCAGCTAATCCTCGATTGGATCAACCTGGTTCGGTAACGATTGTCTAATTCCTCCCTCAGACTTAGACACTCTAAACTTAGACACTCTAACTCAGACACTCTAACTTAGACACTCTAACCAATTCCTCTCCTCCCTCTACTCCCAAGCTCTACTCCCAAGCTCTACTCCCCTAATTCCTCCAAATTTAGCCCCTTTCTTTCAAAACGGACTGCAAAGATAACAGGGGAAATTTGATACGCAAAAGCTGATTTGGAAGATTTCTAAATAACTAGGCGGGCTGTTTGAAGCGATGGATCGTTTCTGTACGATCAGGACCCGTGGAAATCAGGGAGATAGGCACCTCCAGGCTTTGTTCCAAAAATTCAATATAATTCTGCAATTCCTTTGGCAATTCCTCTTCAACAAGGCCTTTCAGGCTACAATTCCAACCTTTTACTTCCATATAAATGGGCGTTATATTCTCATTTATCTGCTCGTATGGTACCTGGTCAGTGACGGTCCCGTTACTCAATTTGTATTGGGTGCAAATCTTGATCGTAGGAAAAATACTTAACACATCAGCCTTCATCATAAGAAGTTGTGTTACCCCATTGATCATAATTGAGTATTTCAGCGATGGCAAATCAATCCAGCCGCATCGGCGGGGCCGGCCGGTAGTAGAACCAAATTCATTCCCTTCCTTACGCATGGCCTCACCTTCTTCATTCAACAATTCAGTAGGAAAAGGCCCACCCCCCACACGGGTACTGTAGGCTTTAAAAATTCCATATACTTCTCCAATATGACAAGGGGCAACACCCAAACCGGTACATGCTCCGGCTGTCACCGTATTCGAACTCGTCACAAACGGATAGCTTCCAAAATCAATATCGAGCAAAGAACCTTGTGCACCCTCTGCTAAAATAGAAGACCCAGCCTTCAATTCGTGATTGAGGAAATATTCGCTGTCAATCAATTTGAATTGTTTCAGAAAAGCAACGGCTTCCAAAAACTGTGACTCCAGTTCGGTCCAATTAAAAACGATATCATGATGCTTCAGGATCTCCAGGTGAAGATCAACAAGCTTGTGCAGTTTCGTCTTAAAATTTTCAGCGAGTACGTCGCCCACCCGCAAACCCTGCCGCCCGATTTTATCTTGATAGGAAGGACCAATCCCTTTGAGTGTGGAGCCAATCTTGTTTTCACCCTTGGCTTTTTCCTGTGCCTGATCGAGCAGACGGTGTGTCGGAATAATCAATGTTGCTTTTTTAGAGATGAAAAGGTTGGCCTTCACATTCAGATTGTACTTTTGAAGCTTTTCAATCTCCGTCTTGAAAACAATGGGGTCCAGCACCACACCGTTTCCAATAACGTTTTTGGTTTTCGCATGAAAAATTCCAGAAGGAATCTGATGCAAAACATGTTTTATTCCATCAAACTCGAGGGTATGGCCTGCGTTGGGTCCACCTTGAAAGCGTGCCACCACATCATACCCGGGTGCGAGTACATCCACAATTTTTCCCTTGCCTTCGTCACCCCACTGAAGGCCCAGCAATACATCTAATTTCATCGTTGACAGACGATCATTAAAATTTGAAATTATTTTTTGGCGTGTTGAAGTGCTTCTTCTTCCGTTTGGACAACATGAAAGATGGCGTTCAACTTGGTAATCACCAATAACTTCTTGACGCTTTCGGAAGGCTTCATCAGGTACACTTCTCCACCTTTGTTCCTGAACTTTGTGAGGATGGTAATCAGCACACCGATACCGCTGCTGTTGATATAACGAAGCCCTGAAATGTCAATAACGCAGGTCATGACCTTGTGACTGACGGCCTCATTTACAGCCTCCACCAGACGGGTGCCGTTGTCTTCACCGATCAGATCCCCGGATATTCGGAGGACGAGGGTGTTCGATTTTATTTCTTGTGCAAAATTCATGTCTTACGTTTTTCGCAATTGGTTTTTGTACAACTGGCGTACAAAATTAAGGAGTGGTGAATAACATCAAACTGTAATAGCTCTTCTACAGAATTTTGAATGGTCTGAATGCGCGGATCGCAAAATTCAACCACAGAATGACAATCGGTGCAGATCAGGTGATCATGCTGACGGGAGCCATATGACTTTTCATATTGTGCCTGGTTCTGACCAAACTGATGCCTGGTCACGAGGTCGCATTGCACCAGTAAATCAAGTGTGTTATAGACGGTCGCTCTGCTTACGGTGTAGTTCTTATTTTTCATGTTCACATACAGCGACTCTACGTCAAAATGGCCGTCCAGGGAATAAATTTCTTCCAGGATTGCATAGCGTTCCGGTGTCTTTCGGAGTTCTTTGTTCTCCAAATAAGCAATGAAGATCTTTTTGACTTCCTCGTAGAGTGTTAGGTTCAAAGGCATACGCAACTGTAAATATAGTCCTTGCCTTACTATTCCATATAAGAAAAATTACGATCGGAATTGGCCCGGGCCAGCCTTTCCCGAAATAAAGGGATTTACAGGTTTCAGGCTTAATGTCTATTGATGGTAGCGGAATCAAACCTCGCTACTTTCACCACACCTTCTACCTTTTCCAATTTACTGATCAACAAATCCAAATGGCGTGTGTCGTTAACGTAGAGCATAATTTCGCCCTCAAATATTCCCTGCTCGGTGCGGAATGCGATTGAACTCATATTCACTTTCAATTCTTCAGAAATAATTTTTGAGACATCATTGATTAACCCCACCCGGTCGGTGCCCACCACT
>JANXYC010000242.1 GCA_025350305.1 Cyclobacteriaceae bacterium
ATCATAAAAATTATCCAGCTTGTTAAGCTCTTGAAGGGCATCATAGCGTTGCTCCGCCAGTGCTAAAAATTCCTCCTTTTTCATTTGATTTTTGGTTTATGCCTAAATTTACAAAAACGCGACAATTTGAGATGCACCCAATGGCACGTTAGCGATCCTTTTTAACCAAGATTGTAAAATCATAAATACCATAATCATGGAGCAAGGCTACATTCTTTGAGAAATTCAGCTTGCAGAAGTTAAAAAGAAGAAGAGGATCAGAATAAAACAAGTCAGGGCGCATGCGGTCAGGATCTGAATATTTTGTCAAGGCATTAAAGGCAAATCCTTTCAGGCTGTTCTGCGACATCGCTGAGAGCGTTGCAAGAATATAAGACTCCCACTCACTATCCTTGATGTTATTTCTAACATTGAATATTCCACTGGCAACGGAATAATCGCTAACCTTCATTTGACAATAATCCGAAATTTTTAGGAATTTTATTAAAGGGCCTTCCGGAAACTGCTGTTTTGCAGTGTTGATCATTTCCTCCAAGGCATCGTATCCGGTATAGGTGTACCGGCCTTTGAATCCAGATTCCAGCAGCGTAATCAGATTACCGGTGCCGCATCCCAGATCGTTGATGCTAAAGTCACTATCGGGGGGGATGACTTTGACCAACTGTTGAAATCTTATCTCCTGCGATTCCTTGTCCTTCCATCCCACCCCGGGTGCGGAGGCGCCATGCTCCGTTAATTTCGAGCGATAGAAATCATTGATCTCAGGACGTGTGATCATTCTTCCTGTAAATTTTCTTGATAATACTCAATGGCCGTGCCTTAATTTCATTAAACATTTTGGAGAGATAGATTCCAAAAATCCCCAACACGAACAAGATCATCCCGCCTACCAACCATATACTCGCCAACGTACTGGCCCAGCCTTCAATGTCTACATCCAAAAATAGTTTTTTGTAAACAATGACCGTTACATTAACGCAAGCGAAGAAGAACGAGAGAAATCCAATGACGAAAGTAAAGTAAAGTGGTCGATTGCTGAGAGAAGTGATAGCGTCGATGGCTACGCCAAGCTTTCGCCTGAACGTATAGGTGGTCGATCCCTTAAATCCTTTGTTTACGGGTATGGCCAATTGGTTGAACCCACTGAGGACAAATACGCCCCAGATTTCAAGTTCGCGTTCTCTGTACAACGTTACTGCGTCCACATAACGCTTGGTCATAATTCTGGCGGTTAGGCTATTTGACGGATAGTCAACGGAGGTAAGCGTTGAAACGAGTTTGTAAAACAACCATCCACTGGTCCGTTCAAACCAACCACCCCTTCTTTTGATTTGTGTGCCATACACGACATCCAGCGATTTGTCGGCCTGAATCCTTTCCCAAAACAGATCCAGCAGCTCAGGGTCTTCCTCCAGATCACAATCGATCAGAAAAACATAGTCACCTGCACAGTGGTGCAATCCTGTCATGATGGCTTTGGCATGTCCGAAATTCCTGGACAAATCAATAACCTTACAATTCTGGTCAGTTTTGGTAAGGTCCACTGCTTTCTGAAGGGAATCATCGGGCGAGCCATCGTTTACAAAAATAAATTCGTATTCCCATCCCGTCTTTTTCACCGAAACAAGGCAACGATTATAAAATTCGTGTACGTATGCAGATGAATAATATAGTGTAGTGAGGACGGATACTTTCACGTCAGTGCTGAGTTAAATTCGTGCTGTGAAGATAGCGAATAGCATCCGGCCCTTCGTTAAAGAGCAGATCGATAATACTTACATCGTGAACAAATGGCGGGAATTGCTGCCGGTACTCTGGATAATGTGAATAATCCATCCACGTAAGCTTTATATTTTCCCGCAGGAATGCATCTTCGGCAATATAACTTCTGGCGGATGGTCCGGAAATGTATTCAGTTGCTCCTGCTTTTCTCAAAACATCCAGTAGCCGCTCCATTCTTACTCCTGTTGGATGGTAGCTAAGTGAATTTTCTAATTCTGTCGTTATCCCTAAAATTTTTTTTGCAATGAACACAATCAGATGCTGATTCAATTGCGAAAGGTTGGTCCATTTTGCATTCAAATAAAAGTCTTCAAAAAACGCCTTGTATAAATTAAAATAGGAGGCCTTTGAGTAGTTCATGCGGATCCGGTTCCAATGGTCATGCTGCCAGTCGTGTTTGGTAATGGTGACTTCATTAATTAATTGTTTGAGATCGGTTCCACACGGTATGCTGATCCACTCCGCCCCGCGGGGGGTTTTAATTTTGTTGCGGTTGCGCCAATCATTTTTTGTGAACTGGACGTCATCATAAAATATGAACAGGTCGGCTTTGCTGATCAGATCAAAATAACCTTTCCAGGGAAGATAGTTTGATTGTAAGACAACTACTTTCTTGCTTGCCACCGGTTATACAAATCTTGATAAAATATTTTCAAAATATTCCTGGCGTCCGCTGATTTGTTCAGGCTCGCCATTTTTATGAGCCAACTCCCGCAATTCTACCATCGAAAGTTTGCCCTGCTCAAATTGCCTGCCCTTGCCAGAATCAAACGAAGCATACCGTTGCTTTCTCGCCTCCAAATATTCACCATCTTCGAGAATAGCATCAGTTGCCAGTAAAGCCCTCGCAAATGTGTCCATGCCTCCTATGTGCGCATGAAAAATGTCAGCAAGGTCGGTCGAATTTCTGCGGGTCTTGGCATCAAAGTTAACGCCACCTGTCTTGAATCCGCCGGACTCAAGAATTACCAGGAGCGCTTCCGTAAGTTCATATACGTTATTCGGGAATTGATCCGTGTCCCAGCCATTTTGATAGTCACCGCGGTTGGCATCCATGCTTCCCAGCACACCCGCATCAACCGCCACCTGCAGTTCATGTTGGAACGTGTGATGGGCCAAGGTTGCATGATTGACTTCCAGATTTAATTTGAAATCTTCCATAAGATCATATTGGCGAAGAAAGGAGATTACCGTGGCCGAATCAAAATCATATTGATGTTTACTCGGTTCCATTGGCTTGGGTTCAATCAGGAAGCAACCCTTGAAACCAATTTTTCTTCCATAGTCTTTAGCCATGTGAAGAAAGCGTGCCAAATGATCTAACTCACGCTTCATATTTGTATTCAATAATGACAAGTACCCTTCTCTTCCTCCCCAAAAGACATAATTAGAACCCCCTAACTCAACGGTGGCATCAATTGCATTTTTGACCTGGGAGGCTGCATGACAAACCACATTAAAATCCGGATTCGTGGCCGCTCCATTCATATAGCGGGGGTTTGAAAATAAATTGGCTGTTCCCCACAACAGCTTGACGCCTGATGCCTTCTGCTTTTGCTTGGCATAGGCAACGATCGTTTCAAGTCGTTTCTCCGATTGTGCCAACGTCGGAGCCTCATCAACAATGTCGTAATCATGAAAGCAATAAAATGGCGCTCCAATTTTGGTTATGAACTCAAATGCGGCATCCATTTTATCTTTTGCGCGCTGTATCGGGTCTGCGTTTACAAGCCAGGGAAAAATTTTCGTAGGTAATCCAAACGGATCACCCCCTGTGCCACAGAACGAATGCCAATGGGCAATGGCAAACCGTAAGTGCTCTTCCATGGTCTTCTTGCCAACTTTCTTCCTAGCATCGTAATATTTAAACGACAATGGATTATCTGATCCTTTTCCTTCATAAGGAATAGCACCAATGCCCTTGAAGAATTCTTTGTTACCCACTGTAATTTTCATAAATGATTCTTTAATACGAGTTTCCACCGATTGTATGCATGGAGATACCTCTCCGCGAGTAAAGGGTCTGGCTGTTTGGATTCGATAAGGTGCAAACCCACAAAGGCTTCTTTAAACGAATTGTAAACTCCGGCACCTATCCCAGCTCCAAGGGCGGCTCCTTTTGCTCCGTTGGTGTCGTACAATTGCAGATCAATTCCAATGGTGTTAACAAACGCTTCCCTAAATACCGGGCTCAGGAACATGTTTGCATAACCGGCTTTGATAATATCTGTTTTTAATCCCATCTCCTGTAAAATCTCAAAGCCATACTTCATTGCAAAGACAATTCCCTCCTGAGCGGCCCGAAAGATATGGGATTGATGGTGATGATTAAAATCCAAACCATGAACGGCGGACTGAACAGATTTATTTCCAAGAATTCGCTCCGCTCCGTTTCCGAAAGGAAGGAACGTTATTCCCGAAGAACCCACCGGGGCCTGCCGGGCAAGTTCATTGATTTGTTCATAGGTATAGGATATCCCCACCCCTTTCATATTCCTCTTAAGCCAGCTATTAAGTATGCCTGTTCCGTTTACACAGAGTAAAACACCATTGCGTTTTCTTTGTTTTTCATTGCTTACGTGAATGAAGGTATTAACGCGTGAATGAATATCAAAGGCATTTTGATCGGTAACACTGTAGATTACACCGGAAGTCCCGGCGGTAGCGGCCGTTTCTCCGGGGTTGAGCACATTTAAAGAGAATGCATTATTGGGTTGATCCCCTGCACGGTAGGCTACCAGGGTATCCTTTTTCAGACCCAGTTGATTGGCAGCATTTTCACTTAACCCTCCTTGGTTAGAAAAAACAGAGACGACTTTCGGTAGCAAATTTTCATTGATTTCGAAGTTTGTTAGAAGATCAGAGGCTATTTTGTTTTCTTTAAAATCCCAAAAAATCCCTTCGGACAACCCGGTGCTTGTCGTGACGATTTCTCCAGTGAGTTTCAGAGCGATGTAATCACCTGGAAGCATGACTTTGTGAATCTGATTGTAAAGTGCCGGCTCATGCTCTTTCACCCAGCAAAGTTTGGCAGCGGTGAAGTTTCCTGGGGAATTCAAATAGTGGTTCAGGCAGAAATTTTCTCCAAGACTCTTGAAAGCTCGCTCGCCGGTCGCTACGGCACGGCTATCACACCAGAGGATGGCAGGACGCAACGGCCGATGATCTTTCCCAACCGCCACAAGACCGTGCATTTGGTAGGAAATCCCAACCGCCAAAATATGGGAGGCAGGAACTTCTGATTTCTGAATGCAGGATCGAGTGCTCTTCACAACATTCTCCCACCACATCTCCGGGTCTTGCTCGGCCCAGCCTGATTGCTTCGAGAGCATTGGCATTTCTCCAGATGGGGATTGAGATGATATGATCGTTTTACCGGAACCGACCTCCACCAAGGTCGCCTTCACAGATGAACTGCCTACATCAATACCCAACAAATAGCCTTCAGATTTCATTGCCGGGTAAGATAGCAATAAGCACTATTTCAACCCAATGGAAGCTGTCCTTAATTCATCCCTTGCATAAGCGAAAATAAACTAGGATATTTTACCAAATTAAACTTCGACCCAATGAATCAAAACTTCAACTCTTCCCGACTATTTCTGGGCAGTTGCATAGCCCTGGTCGTTACGGCGATGACTTTTGCTATACGCGCCAGACTAGAACTTGTTTTTCAGACTGATTTTCAACTTAGCAGTGAGGACATTGGGTTTGCTTTCGCACCAGCTTTCTATGGTTTTACCATTGCGATGATCATTGGCGGCCCGCTCGTGGATATTCTGGGCATGAAAAGGATTATATGGATTGCTTTTGTTTGCCACGCGATAGGTATTGTACTGACCATTACCGCTACGGGTTTCTGGTCTTTGTTTGTAGGCGTACTGGCCACCGGGCTTGGAAATGGTATGGTTGAAGCTGCCTGCAATCCGCTCGTTACTTCACTTTTTCCAAACGAAAAGATTAAGATGCTGAACCGGTTTCACGTATGGTTTCCAGGAGGGATTATGATCGGCAGCATCATTGCTTACTTGATGATAGATGTGGCCAGCCTCAACTGGCAACTGTTAATGGCTGTCTTAGCCTTACCGCTTGTTTTTTATGGCTACCTTTTTTATGGTCAGGAGTTACCAAAAACAGAAAGGGTAACGTTGGGAATTTCAACTGGCGACATGTGGAAGGCAGTCGGCTCCCCCCTTTTTATATTCATGGGCTTCTGTATGCTTCTGACGGCCTCTACCGAGTTGGGCACGAACCAGAGAATCGATTCTCTTTTGCAATCAACGGGCGTACCGGCCATTTTGGTGCTCGCGTTCATTAACGGTATCATGGCGATAGGTAGAGCCTTTGCGGGATCAGTCGTTCACAAACTTAGTTCTTCGGGGATGCTCTTGTTTTCCGCCATCTTTTCATTTTTAGGTTTAATCGCGATGAGCTATTCATCAGGAGCAATGACATTCGTTGCCGCTGGGCTATTCGCTATCGGTATTTGTTACTTTTGGCCGACCATGCTTGGATTCGTTTCAGAAAAAATTCCCGCTAGTGGAGCCCTGGGACTCTCGGTCATGGGTGGACTGGGAATGTTCTCCGTTTCCATTGTCCTTCCGGTGATGGGAAGATTTATGGATACATCTGTCACAGGGTCGGAAACATTGCGATACGTGGCGGTCCTGCCAGTGATCTTAATTGTTGCGTTTATTTTCTTATTCGCCAGGTACAGAAAATAGATTTCTGTAAAACCTGATGGTCGGAGGTCATCATTTTCATCCTCAGGTCTCGCCCAGGTTGGTATTCGCGGAGGTCCATGCGCGTGGCGACACCAACGCGCCTACAACGATCTGTCGCAGGCACCGGTGCGGCAAGGCGATCACACCAAAAATCCATAGACTGGTTACCTGATTACTTCTCACCCATCGCTGTGCTTCAGAAAGTCCCAATCTTTCTCATTATAAGTATAAAACCGTGAAATGTGTACGACTATTTCGTGCGTGCGCGCGTTGGTGTCGCCGCCCGCAATCCATCGCGAACACCAACGGGGCGGGAATGCAAGACCAGATCAAATGTGGTGAACTAAAGCGCTTTGTAGATACAGAGAGCTTTCCAAGGCATAGCATCCAAGAAGCTAAATCGATCTGTTTATTCCTTTCTCTTTTTTGCAATTAATTTTCTAGCGTCTTTCAATACTTTATTTTTATCGCCTTCCAGTCTTCGTTGGACCTTCTTAATATCTTCTGAAGGTGGCAATTGTTCAGGCTTCACACCTCGTTCTCTCAGAATTTTGCGAACCGCAAGGTTATTATCTACATGTTCTCTGGAGATGGGTGCTTCACCCTTCAGATCTTTTTCAGTCACGTTGTGACTGGTAAGTTCAGTAGCGAAGTCTTTGGCTTTAATGGTTAAAGTGGGTAGAAAATCTGCCAACGGTCTGTTATCAGGTATTTGAAGTCTGTGCTTCATGTCATTGGTGCTAAAGCCCCCAAACAAGGCCTGATCACCTTTGCTGCGAATGAGGGCAAAGCCCCGATCGTCTACACCACGTTCGTAGATGATAGCAGAAAGTTTCTTTTCTGATTTGGATAATTTCTCCCGCGCGGTAACCCTTGCAATATCTAACAAACGCTGCTCAATAATTTCCTGTTTGCGGGTTTGAACGGCAAAATAAGTTTGTGCAAAAGCAATCTCCGTTTTTGCGGCATCTCCATTTTGGGCGATCAGATAACAGGCATAACGGGTAAGGGCGATGTCTTCAACTTCACGCTTTGAGCCACTGCCCAAATCGACCATTTTGTTGATATCAACAAAATGGTCAGAAATCGTGTTGCCGCTGTTCTGACAGGCTTCATTAGCCTTCTCAATTACCTTTAAAAAATTCCTCCACTCAGCATAATTGAAGATAATCTGCAATTCCCGCGCACTCCAGCACTCAATACCTTTATATCCATAACAGGCATTTTCAAACTGGTTAAAAAGCTCCCGTATTTGCTCTTTTTTCATTGTACAAATCTAATTAAATGAGACCAGAGGTAAGGGACACAGGTGTGAAGGGTGTATCTCAAATTGTCGCGGTTAGGCAGCAACTTTAAAATTGGTTTTTGTTAGTTCAATAACTTTGCTCCATTGACCATTCATATGAGTTACCCTTAAGTTGAGCATATTTTGAGCGCCCTTCTTGCTCCACCGTTG
>JANXYC010000246.1 GCA_025350305.1 Cyclobacteriaceae bacterium
CAACGCCGAACCATATCCTGGTTATTTCAAAGATATAAACGCTTGCCGTCAAGAGCTTTGGAAGTGCGTGGATAAGAAGAGAAAGAAATGACCAAACCAGAAAACACCATGTCACCAGAATTAGCGAAGCTGATGGATGAGGCCTCTCAAAAGAAATACCCATGGAAAGTTCAATGTCCGAATCCGATACCATATAATATTGAAGGTTTCAAAGCAGGAGCAAACTGGATGCACTCCGAAATGGCAGAACAGATGAAAGTTGCGATGGAAGCTTTGAAACTACAAAAGAAGCTCATGGCAAATCTTCCTTTAACCTCGGTGCAGCCGATGGATCGGGAGCCGTAGAAATCCTTGTTACAGGCGACTCAATGGGATCGAATTACAAGGTTCGTGGCAAAGAGATCTCAATGGTCAGCCGTGTGATGGGGCGAATTGGCTTTGGTGTTCCGCTTTGGCAATTGCTACTTTCAATGGCCTTGCTAGTGGGTGGGTTTATCCTCACCACCTGGTTTGCAGGACGCATCTACCGCGTCGGTATTCTGATGCACGGCACAAAAGTTAATTATAAAGTGCTGGCCAAGTGGTTCATGCAGCGAGGGTAGATTTTCCCGAACCTGCGATTGCCACAGCCTTAAGGCCGTGGCAATTCTCACCAACTTGGACTTTAGTCCAATAGCACGGTAGGTGTCCAAAGGCGGTTGAGTTTCGTAACTTTATCCTGGAATTTTTTTCTTATCTTCATCGGCTATGGCTCGCCTTTCATCAATGGATTTCTACCAGGACAACACCAACCTCAAGTGGATCATTCTGGCTGTATCCGTGATCATTAGCACTAGCACGATCTACTATACCAACATACTCGTAGAGCAATTAAAGGAGCGTGAGAGAAACCAGGTCAGGCTTTTTGCAAAAGCGCTCGAATACACGTCGAATGATACCGACAACAATATTCTCTTCATCACCGAAGAAATAATTTACAAAAACAATTCGATCCCTACCATGCTGGTTGATAGCAGGGAAAACATCGTGAACTTCAATAATGTGGACATTGATTCCCTTTGGACCCCTCAACAAAAAGAGCGGGAACTTCAACGGCAACTTAAGGAAATGAAAAGAACCTATCCTCCCATTCCTATTTTATTAAAAGATCCCAACACCGATGAGGTCTTCGGAAAGCAATTTGTTTATTATAAGAACTCTTTTTTGCTGACACAACTCATTGCCTATCCCTACATCCAGCTTTCCGTAATCGCTATCTTCGGTTTCATTTCCTACCTCGCGTTCAACTATTCCAAAACGGCGGAGCAAAACCGCGTGTGGGTAGGCCTGGCAAAAGAGACTGCCCATCAGTTGGGTACACCACTTTCTTCCCTCATGGCGTGGATCGAAGTGCTGCGCGATGATCCGCAAATCAAAGGGAAAGGAATTGTCGAAGAGCTTGACAAGGATATCCGAAAGTTGCGGGTAGTGACCGAGCGCTTTTCAAGTATTGGCTCAACACCCATACTAAAAGATGAAAACGTCTATCAATTGATCAACAACGTCGTAAGCTATTTACAGCCTCGCGTGTCATCGAAAATAAATATCGAAGTCTATACCCTTTCCGAAACGATCAGGGCCATGGTACACGCACCGCTTTTTGAATGGGTGATCGAAAACCTCTGCAAAAATGCAGTGGATGCCATGGGGAGTACCGGCACCATTGCCATTAAAATTCTGCGTGGCAGCGAAAGAAAAGTTTTTATTGATATATCCGACACTGGTAAAGGCATGCCCAAGTCAATTATCTCCAGTGTATTCAAGCCAGGCTTTACGACTAAAAAGCGTGGCTGGGGCCTTGGGCTTGCCCTCGCAAAACGCATCATTGAACTCTACCATAATGGCAGAATTTATGTGAAGTCCTCAGAAGAAAATCAAGGAACTACCTTTCGCATTGAATTAGGCAGCGTGTGATCATTGACCTTGATTTACAGCCACTTAGACACCCAAATATTTCCGGTATTTTTGAGTTCACCCCTTGGCGATGCCGGTCGTGAAAGCTACTTTTGTGGCCTGATTTTAGGGATCAACCTACTTAACCTAACGATACACCTCTCATGGCAAACTTTGGTAGAATTACTCAGGTCATCGGTCCCGTAGTGGACGTCGCCTTTGATGAACCGGGTACAAAACTCCCGAATATTCTGGACTCAATGACCGTAACAAAATCGGATGGAACACGCATTGTTCTCGAGTGTCAGCAGCACCTTGGCGAAGATCGTGTGCGCACGGTAGCCATGGACGGTACGGAAGGATTGGTTCGGGGAATGAGGGTAACTGATACTGGTTTACCGATCCAGATGCCAATCGGTGATGATATCAAAGGCCGTTTGTTCAATGTTGTGGGAGAAGCCATTGATGGCATCCCGCAACCTAAAGGCGATCGCGGACTTCCAATACACCGCGCCGCACCGGCATACGAAGACCTCACCACTTCTACGGAAGTTCTATTTACAGGTATTAAAGTAATTGATTTGATCGAGCCGTACGCCAAGGGTGGTAAGATTGGTTTGTTTGGTGGCGCCGGGGTTGGTAAGACAGTTATAATCCAGGAATTGATTAACAACATTGCGAAAGCGTACGCAGGTCTTTCTGTATTTGCGGGTGTGGGCGAACGAACACGCGAAGGGAACGACCTTCTTCGCGAGATGATCGAAGCAGGCATCGTTGATTATGGCGATGAGTTTAGAAAGTCAATCCATGCCGGCGGTTGGGACCTCTCAAAAGTGGACATGGCAAAACTGAAAGAATCAAAAGCGACCTTCGTGTTTGGTCAGATGAACGAACCTCCCGGAGCGCGTGCACGCGTGGCGTTGTCAGGACTGACCCTAGCCGAATACTTCCGCGACGGTGATGGCACCGGCAAAGGCAAAGACATTCTCTTCTTCATTGATAACATATTCCGTTTCACCCAGGCCGGCTCTGAAGTGTCAGCCCTCTTGGGTCGCATGCCCTCGGCGGTAGGATATCAGCCAACCCTTGCTTCCGAAATGGGGGCGATGCAAGAGCGCATTACCTCTACCAAGAACGGTTCCATTACATCGGTCCAAGCCGTATACGTGCCAGCTGACGACTTAACCGACCCGGCGCCAGCCACCACGTTCTCTCATCTTGACGCCACGACGGTGTTAAGTCGGAAGATTGCCGAGTTGGGTATTTATCCTGCTGTTGATCCGCTCGATTCTACGTCACGCATCCTTCGTGCGGATATCGTTGGTGAAGAACACTACAATTGCGCCCAGCGCGTGAAGGCTATCTTACAGCGCTACAAAGAACTCCAAGACATCATCGCCATCCTGGGTATGGATGAACTGAGCGATGAGGACAAACAGGTAGTGTATCGCGCACGACGCGTGCAACGATTCCTGTCGCAGCCGTTCCACGTGGCAGAAGCATTCACCGGGTTGAAAGGGGCTCTTGTGGACATCAAGGAAACGATTAAAGGATTCACGATGATTATGGACGGCGAGCTTGATCATTTACCTGAGTCCGCCTTTAACCTCGTTGGTAATATTGAGCAAGCCATTGAGAAAGGTGAAAGACTTATGGCCGAAGCAAAAGGATAAGCTACATGCACTTAGAAATTATTACACCCGATAAAAAAATATTTGAAGGCGACGTGTCAATCGTCACATTTCCCGGCTCAGACGGGTCCTTTCAGGTGATGAACAACCACGCCCCGCTGATCAGCTTACTAAAGGCGGGAACAGTTGAATACAAAATCAGCAACAAGCGTGAGCACGTGAATATCACCGGGGGCGTGGTTGAAGTGTTAAAAAATAAAGTGATCGTGCTCGCAGATGGCGTGAGGAAATAATAGTAATAAACTGCTTTAAGGGCATCTCTGAAAACCTTGCCTTTTATGGCCTCAACCCGTCACCCTTCTCCGGAAGAGAAGGGTACAAGGAGTTTTTAGAGACGCCCTTAATTAAGGGCGATGTAAAGCGCCTTTTTCATTGTTCAAAATAAGTATCTAACAAAAAAAGCCCGTATGGCCTTTAGTAAATTTTACGTACGCTTATCCTACTGCCGGATAATCCACTTTACAAAAAATACAACTCCGATCAGCAGCGCAATACCGCCAATAATATAAAATACATTGCCACTGATGATTAGGGCCACAAGGCCCACTGCACCGAATATCGCGGCCAACTTCAGATCGTGATCCATGGCATTGGAGGCATTAGCTGACTCAATACTGCTCCTTTTTAGGACTTTTATATTGTTCTTTATTTCTTTCTTCAAATGATGACGGAGTATTTTTCGCTCCATTTTCGTCATCTGCAGATAGGTCTTCTTCACCACCGTGGCCGATTCCGCAGTAACTTCCGAAAATACTACGGGTTGCTCAGTCACGCTGGCTGTCAGCAACTGAGGATCCATAGCGAGCGCGTCTATTTCTTTAGTCGGTTGAGCCTGCTTTCTTCCTGCGTTGTAATTATAATGATCAAAATAATAGGAATACTTCGGTACCGAACAGGAGGCCAATGCGACGAGGGCCAATAGAACTGTGATTGTACTTTTCATAGGTTGTTAGAGTTGGTTGTTTTCGCAGGTCTAAAAATACGGTTGAAGAAGCGTTTCTCAAAATCCCAAAAAAAACGGAACTGGCCAAAAATAAAGCCATAAAGCAACAGAAAAATGTTATAGATCGGTAAAATCAAGATATAATAAATAACACTTACCCACAGCGGCATGGGGCCATCGTTAAAAAAGTATGAAAACATGGGCCGCTTTAGAAACAGAACGGTAAGGCCCGTACAGGCAAATACAGTCAGTATAATAATGACTTGAAAAGCGCTCTTTACTTTCCAGCGTTGTTGAAGTTTATCAATCCAATTCACGGTAGCAATAAAAGACTTGAAAATAAGGATTATTTTGTTTCAAAATCGTTCCACCATTCTTTGTTTGGCGGAGGTGCCTGAATGGCTGTCATTTCCTTTTTAACAGGATGTAAAAATGTAAGTCGGCGGGCATGAAGGGCAATGCTGCCGTCACCGGTCACCGACAGTGATCCATATTTTAGATCGCCTACTATCGGGCATCCAATGCTGGCCAACTGAACCCGTATCTGGTGGGGCCTGCCGGTAACAGGAAGCACTTCCACCAGGTAACGACCGTTTTCCCTTGATATCAACTTGTAGGAAAGCTCGGACGGCTGTGCCCCGGGTGTATCTTTTTTGTAAGCAGTCGTCTTATTTTTTTTTTCATCCTTTTTCAACCAATGGACAAGCGTCCCTTCCGCGGGAAAAGGTTTTTGGTCGGTGATGGCCCAATAAACTTTTTGTGTTTCCCGTAAGCGGAAAAGCTCATTCATCCGTGTCAGGGCCTTCGACGTACGGGCAAAAACCACCACCCCACTTACTGGCCGGTCAAGGCGGTGAACTACACCCAGAAACACCTCCCCCGGCTTTCCATACTTTGATTTGATGTACTCCTTGCAAATCTCGACCAACGGTTTATCGCCTGTTTCATCTCCCTGAACGAGTATCCCGGACGCCTTGTTGATGGCGAGCAGGTGATTGTCTTCAAACAGTACATCCAGTGAACCGGTCATTTCCGTTGAGCATGCAGCGCATGGCATCCATTATTGGCAAGCTCGAAAGAAGTCTGGTAGCCTGCTGAAATCAAAAATTCGTTCATCGCTTGAAAATTTCTTTTGTCTGTATCCATCGAATGGACTTCCAGAAAAATAGAGCTGATTTTTTCCCAGATATCCCGGGGCGAATCGTATACAATGGGATATTCACTGCCTTCACAATCCAGTTTTAAAAAGTCGATATGCTCCAGCTTGTTTTCTTCCATGATCCTTGCCAGAGAAATCGCCTTCACCGAAACGGATTTCAAATTGTGCGATTCAAAATCCCGAAATACAGAAGCCGTAACAGAGTTATTACTGTCAGCCTCTTTATACAATACAATGTACTCAACTGGCTGGCCGGTAACAGCCCGGTGATGAAGGTGCACCTGCTTTTGTATGGATGGATTAAGTCTCAGGTTATTGTTAAAAAGCTCAACATTGTGTTGAATCGGTTCATACGCAAAAACGTTTGCGTCGGGTCGCTTCGAGAGCAACAGCATATCGAAGTAGCCGGCATTGGCCCCCACGTCAACCACTACGGGGCCTTTTGGCAGCTTCTTTACCCAGGTGTCGATTGAGTAAAAATCGGTGAGAAAGATTTCTTTAAACACCAGGTACAATTCACGGGTTGGTACATCAAAAACGAGTGGCATACCACGGGTAGTAAAGCGCGCGGGTGAAAATGTCGAAGAACTTTTCTTGCTAAAATACGTCAACCAGTTGCGGATATGCCGAATCAGGTTTTTGTAACGGCCGAAGGAAGATCCAGTCATGGGATAATTTTAAGCAAAATTCAGAATTTTTAGGCGCTATCCCGCCAACAAAGCTTAAGTATTGCCTATTCCTTGAATTCAGAAGTAAAATGAAAGCGGATATCCGGGAAATTCTCTTGAACCATCTGCAACCAGGCTTTTGACTCTGCCATAAACACCAGTTTCCCTTCCTTGTCACGCGCGATGTACCGAAGTTTTGAATTGATGAACTCCTGCAGCTTCGTTTCATTGTCGCTGCTGATCCAGCACGCCTTATAAATATTTTGAGGGACGAATTCCACCGTAGCGCTGTATTCATGCTTCAGTCTGAATTGGATTACCTCAAACTGTAAAGCGCCTACGGTACCAATTACTTTTCGCTTACCCAGATCGAATGTGAAAAGCTGGGCGACTCCTTCCTCCATCAATTGCAGCAATCCCTTTTCAAGCTGCTTGCTCTTCATGGCGTCTTTATTCACCACTTCTTTGAAAATCTCCGGAGAAAAACTGGGGATACCCGTGTACTGATACTTCTCTCCTTCTGTGAGCGTGTCTCCGATTTTTAAATTCCCCGTATCATAAATCCCCACAATGTCTCCTGGCCACGCCTCATCAATCGTCTCACGATCTTGTGCGAGAAACGCCGTTGCATTAGAAAACCGGAAACTTTTATTCTGGCGCACATGAAAATAATTATTGCCACGTTCAAACATACCGGAACACACGCGCAAAAACGCAATGCGATTTCGATGCTTGGGGTCCATGTTGGCATGGATCTTAAAAATAAAACCTGAAAATTTGTGTTCATCAGGTGCGATGACACGAACGGAAGTCTCCCGGGGAGGAGGCGTCGGCGCAATGCGGATAAAGGTATCCAGGAGTTCTTGCACACCGAAATTATTCACGGCACTGCCAAAAAAAACTGGCGCTACTGTTCCCGCCTGGTAGTCTTCCACATCAAAGTCCGGGTAGACGCCTTCGATCAACTCTACGTCTGCGCGCAATTGACGGGCATGATTTTCGCCTACCAATTCATCCAACCGGGCACTGTGGATATCATCTATTTGAATACCTTCCTGAATTACCGTTTTGCTGGCCGTGAAAAGATGCAAACTTTTCTCATACAGGCTATAGACACCTTTAAATGTCTTGCCCATGCTGATCGGCCAACTTAACGGCCGGACTTTGATTGTCAGCTTTTCTTCAATTTCATCCAATACGTCAAACGGATCCCGGCCTTCGCGGTCGAGTTTATTAATAAAACAGATGACCGGCGTATTGCGCATCCGGCAGACCGCCATCAGTTTCTCTGTTTGTGTTTCTACTCCCTTCACACAATCAATCACCATGATCACACTGTCAACGGCAGTAAGGGTGCGATAGGTGTCTTCAGCAAAATCCTGGTGGCCAGGTGTATCGAGCAAATTGATTTTGATATTGTGATAGTTAAATCCCATGACAGAAGTCGCCACGGAAATGCCACGTTGCTTTTCGATTTCCATCCAGTCGCTGCGGGCATGGTCTTTTATCTTGCTTGATTTTACGGCTCCGGCCTTCTGAATCGCGCCGCCGAATAGCAAAAGCTTTTCCGTGAGCGTCGTTTTGCCGGCATCTGGGTGACTGATGATTCCGAAGGTCCTTCGTTTGGCGATTTCCTGTTCGATTGACATTTAAAAAAATAAGGTCGCAAATCTACTGGGATTTATGGGATTTATGGAATTTTGTGATTCAATCACAATTCGATCACCCCGTGAATTTGAATTCTGAAAGGCGGATATCGTCCAGGCCTTGCTGATCAAAAGGATGTTCCATCTCATCCTGAACGTTAAACAAGGAAATAAGAATGAAACCTGTGATCACGCTGAGTGTGTAGACCACCCAATCGGGAGAATTGTGTTCCAGTCGGTGGAGCAGCGCAGGAGTATAAATAACAGGGAAAAAATAAATAAACACCTGACAATATGCACGCAAGCTAATGGGCGTCCTGTGCGTATCAATGGCAATCAGGTTTTCAATTGTTGTGTGTACATCTTTCAAAAACCGGAAAATTTTCATCGCTTCCGATGTGGAGATTTCCTCTTTGTGATCTTGGATGAATTGGAAGGCCGCTGCCAGGTTACCTCTTAGTTCAGCCTGGTCATTGCTATGTTTAGAAAGTTTTGTCACGAGGGAATCCGATATTTGTACCAATATGTTTTTAATAACCCATTTTTTTTCTTCGGTTAACTTCTTGCTTCGTTGAAAACTATAATGAACGATCAGCATACTGGCCTTGAACCTGCTCAAATGTTCAAGCGCCTTTTCCCGTCTCCTGAACGCCGCCCGGATGGTGAATACCAGGGGAAAAATGATGGCAATGCTGATAACGGTGAGGTCATAGTTGTATTTGATCCTGTACTGAATAACCAAAAAAGAAATCGCCAGGCAGATCAATAAAACTTGAAAAGTCCTGATATTTATGATCTGTAAGTATTTCTTCATTTGCCGTTAAGGTCTCACTTAATTAATTTCAATCCTACTATGAAAAAGTTTTTGTCAATCCTGATCATTGGATTATCCACGATCCATCTTCAGGCCCAAAAATCGGACGTCACAACGTTGTTCCGGGAGGAGCAGGCCTTAGACATAAAATTAAAGGTCTCAATCAAAGATATTAAAAAGAAAACCAACGATTCAACCTATCTCCCGGCAATGTTGTATGTAAAAAGTGAAAGCGGAGTATGGGATTCCATTAAGATAAGCGTGCGTGCCCGGGGAATCTTCCGCCGAAAGAATTGCTACTTCACTCCCATTCGGCTCAAAGTCAGCAAATCAGATGCTAAAGGGACCCAACTGGAGGGGAACAGGAGTTTAAAACTGGTCATGCCTTGCCAGAACAATGACGGCAAAAACCCATTGGTACTGAAAGAATATATCTGCTATAAAATGTACGAACAGATCACACCGTATTATTTCCATACACGACTGGTCAATCTGGACTTCACCGAGTCCGATGGTAAGAAGGAAAAAAAATTCCAGCTGACTGCTTTTCTGATTGAGGACGATGATCTTGTGGCGAAACGTCATCACGCCAAAGTCATGGAAAAATTAAATTTGCATCCACTTGGACTAAACGACACCAGTGCACTCCGGCACGATTTATTTCAATTGATGGTGGCCAATACCGATTGGTCCACTACATTTCTTCACAACACCAAAGTGATATTTCAGGAGCCCAAAAAATACATCCCCCTTGCCTATGATTTTGATATGTCGGGTTTTGTCAATCCTCCCTATGCGGAGGTCAGCCCTGAACTGGGAATTGCAAATGTACGAGAGCGTCTCTATCGTGGTTTCTGCCGCAAGGAACCTGTGACTCAGGCGGTGAGAAAACAATTTATAGACCTGGAACCAACGCTCATGAAAATTGTGGGGAGCTACGAAAAAGATTTCAGTCCGAAGGAATTTAATGACATGAAAAAATATTTGGGCGAGTTCTTCGCGATACTGAACGACAACAACCAATTCAATAAGATGGTTGTGGAGGGGTGCCGGAAAAAATAAAAAAAACAATCAGAGCATTATGAACTACAGAAGATTTGGAAGAACGAATTGGAACGTCAGTGAAGTTGGCTATGGCATGTGGGGGCTGGCTGGCTGGACCGGAAGCGAGGAGCGCGAAGTAGTGAACGCGCTTGAAAAAGCAGTCGATCTCGGTTGCAATTTTTTTGATACGGCCTGGGGCTATGGCACCGGTAAAAGCGAGCGGATATTGGGAAATTTGCTGAACCGACATACCGAAAAAACTCTGTACGCTGCCACCAAGATTCCTCCAAAAAATTTCAAATGGCCTTCCAAGCCGACCTATAAAATAGAGGAGTGTTTTCCTGCCGCACATATAATTGAATACACCGAAAAAAGCTTGAAGAATCTGAGTGTGGAGTGCATTGACCTGCAGCAATTCCATGTGTGGGAAGACAGTTGGGCGAATTCTGATCAATGGAAAAATGCCATTGAGAAACTGAAGAAAGATGGAAAGGTAAAACACTTTGGCATAAGCGTGAACCGATGGGAGCCCGATAATGTCCTTACTACCCTGAAGACTGGTTTAATTGATGCCGTTCAAGTCATTTACAATATTTTTGATCAAGCGCCAGAGGACAACTTGTTTCCGCTATGCCGATTGTTGGATGTCGGCGTAATTGCCCGCGTTCCCTTTGACGAGGGAACTCTGACCGGAACACTTACCAAAGAAACTATCTTCCCCAAAGATGATTGGCGTTCAACTTATTTCGTTCGCGAAAACCTAAATACGAGCGTCGAACATGCAGAGGCGCTCAAACCACTTATCCCAACAGGTATGACCATGGCGGAACTCGCCTTGCGTTTTATTTTGTGCAATGAAGACGTTCATACCATCATACCCGGCATGAGGAAAGTGAAAAATGTCGAAACCAATATGGCCAGCGGCGGAAAAAAATTGGAAAAGTCGGTTGAATTTGCTCTCAAAAAACACCGATGGGACCGGACCCCTACCGAGTGGTCGCAATGAGCGAACATGTCCTTATCCATTCAAATCAAAATTGTCCTGAACTTGGCGGGATTGAAAGTCCCTTTTTTCTCGTTTACCGGAATTTTTAAGACAGCGAAATAGCGCATCGAATTGCCAGAAACCCAGGTTTTTCTGCCATTGTGTCATTTTTGCCGGTGAAAATCCTATTGGCATAACCATTGAGCAGAGTGCAGGGTATCACAACTTGGAAATCAAAAAACTGAAAATAGTATGGGAAAAATCATTGGAATAGACTTAGGTACCACCAATTCGTGTGTGGCCGTTATGGAAGGGTCCGAACCGGTGGTAATCGCTAACAGCGAAGGCCGGAGAACTACGCCATCGATTGTTGCCTTTCTGGATAATGGAAAAGGCGAGCGCAAAGTGGGCGACCCCGCCAAGCGCCAGGCCATCACCAACCCAAAAAATACCGTGCAGTCCATCAAGCGCTTCATGGGTAAAAAATTTAAGGAGGTAAGCGGCGAAATGAAAATGGTGAGTTACGGGGTAGAAAACGGTCCGAACGAGACGGTGCGGGTACGCATCGGCGACCGTATGTACACACCCCAGGAAATCTCCGCGATGATCCTGCAGAAAATGAAGAGTACAGCGGAAGATTATCTTGGAACGACCGTAACAGAGGCGGTCATCACGGTGCCCGCGTACTTTAATGATGCAGAGCGCCAAGCCACTAAGGAAGCCGGCCAGATTGCCGGTCTTGATGTAAAACGCATCATTAACGAGCCAACCGCCGCCGCCCTGGCGTATGGCCTGGATAAGAAAAACAAAGACATGAAAATTGCCGTGTACGACCTGGGTGGGGGTACATTCGATATATCTATTCTTGAATTGGGTGAGGGCGTGTTCGAAGTAAAATCAACCAACGGTGATGTTCATCTTGGCGGTGATGACTTTGATATGCGCATCATGAACTGGCTGGCTGATGAATTCAAATCAGAAAAGAGCATTGATCTGCGCAAAGACCCGATGGCGTTGCAGCGCTTGAAAGAAGCTTCTGAAAAGGCAAAGATCGAATTATCGAGTTCTCAAGAGACCGAAATCAATCTGCCTTACATCACTTCCGTGGATGGAGTACCCGAACACCTGGTGAGGAAGCTCAGCCGCGCGAAGTTTGAACAATTATGCGATGACCTTATTAAGAGGACCCTGGAACCATGCCGTAAAGCAGTGGCGGACTCGGGAATCTCCGTTGGTCAAATTGATGAAGTGATTTTAGTAGGCGGTTCTACCAGAATACCACGTATTCAGGAAGAAGTGGAAAAATTCTTCGGTAAGAAACCTTCAAAAGGTGTAAACCCCGATGAAGTGGTGGCGGTTGGCGCTGCGATCCAGGGTGGAGTACTCACGGGTGAAGTGAAAGATGTGCTACTGTTGGATGTTACTCCGCTTTCGCTCGGTATCGAAACCATGGGCGGCGTAATGACCCGGCTTATTGAGTCGAATACAACTATTCCTTCAAAGAAATCAGAAGTGTTTTCTACTGCTTCGGATAATCAGCCCTCGGTAGAAATTCACGTGTTGCAGGGAGAGCGTCCGTTGGCGAAAGATAATCGCACGATCGGGCGCTTCCATCTCGATGGAATTCCGCCAGCACCTCGCGGCGTGCCACAAGTTGAAGTTACGTTCGATATTGACGCGAACGGTATACTCCATGTGTCAGCCAAAGACAAAGGCACAGGTAAAGAACAGAAGATCCGCATTGAAGCCTCTTCCGGCCTGACCGATGCTGAAATTCAGAAGATGAAACAAGAGGCGCAGGCCAATGCAGAAACCGATAAGAAGGAAAAAGAGAAGATTGAAAAGGTCAATCAGGCCGACTCGCTCATCTTCCAAACAGAAAAGCAGTTGAAGGAATATGGCGATAAGCTCTCGGATAGTAATAAGAGTGCGATCAACAGTGCCCTTGAAAAATTGCGGGAGGCTCATAAGAGCCTTGATTTGACAGCTATTGATACGGCAATGAATGGGCTTAATACGGCATGGCAGGCCGCTTCTCAGGAAATGTATGCATCTGGTGCAGGCGCGCCAGGTGGCGGCACAAATGCCGGCGGACCGGGTGCAGGCCCATCGGATGGCGGCGCAGCTTCGGGCAGCGGTGATGCTACGGATGTAGAGTATGAAGAGGTGAAAAAGTAAGCGGCCTACAGGCCAACTCATAGAAAGCACGGTCATGAGCCGTGCTTTTTTATTGTAGCATGATAGTGCAATCGGTACCGGATTTTAAAGTAATCGGGTGTATCTCAAATTGTCGCGGTTAGGCAGCAACTTTAAAATTGGTTTTTGTTAGTTCAATAACTTTGCTCCATTGACCATTCATATGAGTTACCCTTAAGTTGAGCATATTTTGAGCGCCCTTCTTGCTCCACCGTTG
>JANXYC010000152.1 GCA_025350305.1 Cyclobacteriaceae bacterium
GGCCACCAAGTTCCGCGCGTCATCGCTGACTTTTCATCTAAAGAAAAGATAACGCCAACCTCCCTTTTTTCACTGGGCTATCACTATTCGGTCCCGCTCGACAAGTGGAACATTACTGACATGGCCTGCGATTACATTTTCCTGGGCGACCGATCGATTGATTTTGAAATACCCGGAACACTGGGATTGATATATAATCACGCAACCTGGTTACGTCAACGAGAGCAAATAAGGAGTTATCCTTTCTTAAAAGCGGATGATTATTTGAATGGCGCAGCCACTTCCGATAAAATAAATTTTATTTATGCTTGCCTTAAAGACCTCTCCGGTCCACTAATTGAAAAACTTGATTCAGACCGTACAGCAGTTTTGTTAATTGACTCCTGCAACAAGCATGGCTATGCCGAACAGCGGAGATTATTTGTGGAACTGATGGAGCATAACTGCAAAGTACCTGTTGTAATTGGAAGAGCATACCAACAATTGACTCCTGAAAGATTGCAATTATACTCCGCTACCGACATTGGCGGACTCCTGATTGATGGTTTGGGCGATGGCGTATTTATTGCTACGGAAAATTGCGGCCCTGACAAAGTCGTTAATGAAACGGCCTTTAATATTTTGCAGGCTACCCGCACCCGCATTTCTAAGACTGAATATATTTCCTGCCCGTCTTGCGGGCGAACGTTATTTGATTTGCAGGAGACTACTGCAAAGATTCGCTCACGCACGAATCACCTAAAGGGAATCAAAATTGCCATCATGGGTTGTATCGTAAATGGGCCCGGTGAAATGGCCGATGCAGATTATGGATATGTCGGTTCAGGCCCTGGTCGTATAACACTTTACCGGAGCAAGGAAGTGGTGAGAAGAAATGTTCCTGCTGCTGAAGCCGTGGATCAGTTGATAGGATTAATAAAAGAAGATGGAAATTGGATTGGAATAAACGAAAAGATATAGCCATGGAGAATGAAGCCAATCAACCTGTTGAGAAAAAAAAGAAATGGCATTTCCGTCAGTTTTTTTCATTGGGCGAAGTGGGAGGTTATTTCTTCCGGAAAAAAGATCCCAACCGTCCGTTGAATGTAAATATCAGGATCATGCACGGCATCAATAAAATTTCCATTATCGGTTTTTTGCTTGCCATAATTTTTCTCATCGTCAAACGTTTATTACGTTGAACATCGAATCATTCCGGGAGTATTGTTTGTCAAAAAGGGGGGTCACCGAAGAGTTTCCTTTTGATAACAAGACGTTGGTTTTTAAGGTAATGGGAAAGATGTTTACCCTGACGGATATCGAAGATTTTGAAGGAGTTAACTTAAAAGTAGTCCCTGAAGACGGGGCCGCGATGCGCGACCGATACACATTTGTCCAGCCGGCCTATCATATGAATAAGAAGCACTGGATTACAGTCCGGATGCAGGATGGTGTACCCGATAAGTTGATCAGGAAATGGATTGACAATTCATACGATCTTGTAGTCTCAGGACTTAGTAAAAGTCAAAAATTAAGACTAAGCACTATTTGAGCTGATAATCAGATAGTTGCGGTGGTTACTTATTTACTATAACCTGCATTACTTGGGGTTATTTCTTTAATTTTGTTGATTGCACCTTAATCTACCCATGACCCGGGGATTTCTTGTCGTATTTGGCTTACTTTTCATACTCAGCGCCTGCACACAGCGTCTTATTTGCCCTGTCTATCAGAGTTCCTTCATCTATGACAAGGAAGCGCTACGACAGAAATTCAGCTACTTCAAGGAAGACTCCACACCCAAAATACTGACGGCCAGCAAGAACAAATATCTCATTGCCGTGCCGGAGTCCTACCGGAAGACCTACCGGAAAATGAAAACGATAGAGATGAAGCCGGTATATCCAAAAATTTCAGACTCCTTAAAAGTTGATCAGGATCCTGGACTTTTATTGGCCGAGCGTGATGTAATTGACAGCACAATGAAGAAACAAACCTTCGAGCCTGGTGACAGCGCTTATGCCATCACGAAGACGAAAGAAAAATATAATCTCGATCAGGACCTATATATGTGGTATTTCCGTGAGATGCTCGTTCTGCCGGACGTGCGTGCCGCGATGGATAACAACCTTACTAAAAAGAACGAGGAGGCTACTGGCAAGGAAGTCAAAAAAGAGAAGTTGGGTTTTTTTAAAAGCTTGAAAAGTATTTTCAAGAAAAAACAGAAGCGTGATTCAATCAGTACAACGATCGATCCGACGGTAAAAACGAAGACCGGAGTAAATGCTCCCGATCAGCAGAAAAAGAAAGGCGGCCTGTTTAAGAAAATGAAATCAGATCAGCCGGAGAAGAAAAAGGATCCAGCCAAGAAGAAGGACAACGGCGATGGATTTTGATGGTTCTAGTCGAACAAGGTCAGGTTACCGAATTGATCCGCTGGAGGTGCAGGCAATATGATCAGACGGTCATTGTGTTCGGCTGAGTTAACCCGGGGAGAGACAGAATAATAATCCAAGGGACCAGAAAAAGATTGAAGGAGCGAGAGCAGTTCAGACTCGTCCTCTGAGTTTAACCATGCCTGCTCTGCATCGGGATGCAGGATGACCGGCATGCGCTCACTGATGGGTGTTACCGATTCATTGGCGATGGTGGTGATGACCGTGAAGGTATGATTCATTTTATCCTGAGCATCGTCGTATTCTTCCCAAAGTCCTGCCAGACAGAATTGACTTTTATCTTTTAATGTAAATCGGTACGGTATGTTGGTGCGTTTACCCGTCCTCTTCCATTCATAAAATCCGTCGGCCGGGATAAGGCAACGTTTTTCGCGCAGTTTTTTTCGTAAGACTGGTTTTTCCGGCAGTAATTCGACCCGTGTGTTAATTATTTTTTCACCCAACGACTTCTTATTGGCCCACGACGGAGGAGCGCCCCAGTAAAAAAAGGAGATACCTTTTTGGCTTTCCTGGGTGATTACCGGGAGCAAATGTGTTGGCGCGGCGTTGTAATGAGGCTGGTAACCTTCGGGTACATCGACCGAAAATCGTCGTGCAACTTCACCGGCGTTCACGGCAAGAGAGTATCGGATGAACATGACTAGTCTGATTCAATAAATGACAAGGCCCTCATCTCTGACCAATATAAACCTTTTTGATCGAATAAGGCAAAACCAACATGCCCGCCATGGGCAGGAAATTCAAAGGTTACGCATGCGTGACCTGCAAACTGGTCAGCTGGATAGCAATCCTTGCTGAGAAAGGGATCATTCAACGCATTAACGACGAGTGTCGGGACCTTAATATTTTCTATGAAGTGAAGTGAACTGCATTTCTCATAATAGTCGATCGCACCCTCAAAGCCGTGGAGGGGGCCGGTATAATGATCATCAAATTCTAACAACGATTTGATCGTACCCAGCTTTTGAATATTCAGGTCTTTTCGTAAGGCCGCTTTCGATCTTACTTTGTTCTTTAAACTGACAAGAAATCGTTTCATATAAATCCAGTTACCAGGTTTCGATATCTCCAGGCAGCTTGTATGGAGATTGATCGGGACGGAAAAAGTGACCGCTTTCTTCACGGCAGCGTGAATATTTTCTTCACCAAGGTACTTGAGTGTTATGTTTCCGCCCAGGCTGAATCCAATGAGGAAAATGGTACCATACTGTTTTGCCGCGTGCTGTATAACAGTCTGCAAATCGTCGGTCGCACCACTGTGATAGAACCGCAATTGACGGTTTATCTCACCACTGCAGCCCCGGTAGTTCCATGACACGACATCAAAGCCTTTTGAAAAAAACGCTTTCGCCATGCCCACCATATAGGCTCTGCTGGAATTGCCTTCCAGGCCATGGCTCATGATTACGCACCGGGATGCTCCTTGCTTACACCAGTCTAAGTCTAGAAAATCATCGTCAGGAGTGAAGATCCGTTCTCGCTCAGGTGACTGCATATCAACTTTCCGTAGAAGCGCTGGGTATATCGTTTCGAGGTGCCGGTTGAATAATAACTTAGGTGGAGAATAGGGGAGCATGCTGGATGACTGGGGTGCTGGGTGTTAGGTGTTAGGTGTTAGGTACTGGAAACCAGTTGCTGCCAGCTAAAAGAATCCAGAATTTACCAACCCATTTTTTCTTTCAGTGATGTGATATGTGATAGATGATGGTCCCCATGCCAGGCGTACATTCCAATGAGGCGGTCGAGGCGCACCTGTTTGTTGGTTTGTGGATGTGTAAATTCCTTTGCAAGGGCTTCCGCCGGGAGACCCTGGAGTAAGATTATCCATTTTGCATGTAAGGCTTTTAGAAATTCAATCGAGAGGGACGGGTCCGCTTTCGTTTCGGGTGTTTCAGCCCAGGCCTTTTCATCATAGGCCTTGATAACCGGTGTGTTTTCCGTTAGGGTCCATTTGAACCGAATGTAAGCATTCATGTGACTATCCGCCAGATGATGTACTACCTGCCGCACAGTCCATCCTCCTTCCCGGTAGGGCGTGTCCAATTGAGATACAGAAAGCCCGTGGACGGCCTTCTCAATTTTTGTTGGCAGTCCTGCGATACGATGAATGCACGGAAGGATATCTTCTTGCGTGTAACTTTCTTTTGGCTCAAATTTTCCAATAGGATAACGGAGATCGGGGGAGGTCATGGTTGTTAATAAAATAGTTGGCTTGTTAATGGTAAGTGGTAACCGGTGGTCGGTAATCGGTGTGATCTGTAACTTTGGCACCACTTACCGATTACTGGATTGCCGATTACTTCTCCAACTCTTTCACAGCCGCTACCATTTCATCTTCGCTAAAGGGCTTATTTAATTTCACAGGTTTCGATTTCAACTTCCGTTTCTTTCGTACGCGAATGTTGGTAAGTTCAATCAACATTGAAAAAGCAATCGCGAAGTAAATATATCCTTTTGGGACGACGTAGTGAAGAGCCTCCAGGAAAAGCATGAAGCCAATGAGTATCAGGAACCCCAGGGCCAACACTTCCATCGACGGATGCAGCTGGATGAACTTGCTGATCCTGCCGCTGAAAAACATCATAACAATAATGGAGACAATCACCGCCAAAATCATAATAATTACTTTATCACGATCGACAATTCCAACGGCTGTGAGAATAGAGTCAAACGAGAAAATAATATCCAACAGGATAATCTGGACGATCGTGCCGGCCAATGTAACTTGTGGCTTCTTCGGAATCCCATTTTCATCGTCATCATCATCGTCGCTGCCCTCCATTTCGTGATTGATCTCCATGGTACTTTTGGCAATAAGGAAAAGCCCGCCAAATCCCAGGATGAGGTCACGGCCGCTGACCTCCATTGGAAGGGCCATCATCCAGTTAGCAGGAATTGTAAAGAGTGGCTCCGTAAAGCCGATGATCCAGGTGATGCCCAGCAGAAAACAAATGCGTACGATCATGGCCAGTGCCAATCCAGTGTTGCGTGCCCGCTGACGGAGGGATTCAGGGAGTTTATTGGATACGATGGAAATGAAAATAATATTATCAATACCGAGTACAATTTCCAGAAAGCAGAGGGTGAGGAGGGCCAGCCAGGCATCAGCTTTTAGAAATATTTCCATGCAACGGGGTGGGTAGTTTGGTTATTGAATACAGGTTCAAATTAAGCAAAGGACAGAACAATCAAAACATAAGCAGTAAAAGAAAAGGCCCATTTCTATATCAGTAATGGGGCCTTTTCTACGCTTGAATTTATTTAATATTTTATTCCTCGTGAACGATCATCACCTTCTTCCGCGTGAAATTTCCGTTGCCCACATTAATCTGCAGAATATAGACACCCGGCGACAGATCACGTGTATTAACCACCTTGGAATTAGCTCCTTCCGGTATCGTAGAATCCATGCTTAATCGCCCGGTCATATCAATCAACTGGAGTGGAGCAGATTGTTTCAGCGTCCCCGGTAGCAATACATTCATCTCATGGTTGGCAGGATTGGGATAGACTATGATCTGCTCTGCAGGGATGGGCTCCAGGCCGGTGATCACCGGAGGTTCGGCGAGATTTTTCACAATGTCAACCTGGTAGACTTCATTGGGAGCGTCTTCTTGCTGTAAAAAGACTGCCACTGCCAGATCACCCTTTGGGAGGTAAAGTTTCGCGGGGTCGGGTGTCCATACAAACGGACCGAACGACCTCTTTACGCCGAAAGGCAGAACCGGACCAAAGGCAGAACCTGCAGCGGATGGCAACATTTTCTTAAGCGTAAAATCGAATGTTGTTTCCCCGCTTTTCACCATCGCTTGTTGCGTCGTTGAAAATGAACTCAACAGAATGGAATCCTCCAGGATCGCCACATGCAAAATTGTTTTGGAGGGTATTCCTGTGAGAACAGCGGACGTGACATCCACTGAAATGCTGATGCTTCCATTTGGATTGGTGACTGGCGTAATGGCAATTTGTGCCTGCGCCAATTGCAGCGATCTGAGATTATACAAGGCGGGTACCCAACCACTAAAGCTCCTGTCTGGGATCTGAGTATCTGACTCTCCATCGAGCCTGGATCTTGGAGTTTTAACAATGTTGTAGAATAGCGCACGTGAACTTGGGTCCGCTGGATTGTCTTCGTTAAAAGGATCTTTGCCAGGGAAACTGACGTGGTAGTTTATTTTCACAACCTCTGTCCCAATGGTTCCACTTTTGAATCCCGCAACTTTAGTGTTTTCAATTTTTTCCTCAGCGAGTGTATTGCCAGTGTTGACAAAACTCTCGAGCAGAATAGTGCGCGTCCTGTCTCCAATCCGGAAGTTGTCAAATGCAAAGCCTTGCTTGGAAACAATGAGGGCGGCAGTGCCGAGTGCCAACCTGAACACTACCTTGGAAGGAGGGAGTACTGGGTTAGTTGGAGTAGGATACAACACATCCAATATATGTTTCGGCGCCTGCCAGGAAGGATTGGAGGAACCACTCCATCCATAGTCGTTCCCCGACTGCGTGCCCGGTCTTCCCGCAATACCCTGATCCGTGAACCAATCTTCTCCATCACCAATGATTCCAAGCGACAGCCAATTCTTATTGGGATCCGCAATATTGAGATTATCGGTTGCGTATTCCATCACGACCCCGTCGCCAGGTTGCAATTGAACAACACTGTTAAAAGAGACCATCGCTCTGGTCAAATTTGTAAGATCAAAGCTCGGTGAATAGAGCGCGGAATTTTCTTTTGGATTATAATTACCGGTAAGATTGGTTTTCCAAATTTTTGTTTTGGTGATCAGCGGAGCGGGCGGATTTGCAATGCTTGCCGGAGGCGCTCCCCAAGCCCAGGTGGCAAGACCCGACCCTTTGAAAATTGCTACACTGTCTTTCCCGGTGCCCCAAACCTGCCAGTTTGCATTGGAATTCTCAAAATCTTCCACGTAAACACCATTCACGGGCAGTATGACCCTTGGAAGCACAACAACTGAACGATAAGTTTTCTGAAGGCTGAGGCTGTTTACACAACCCAGGTTGCTGGTTACAGTAAGATCAATTTGCTTAGGTCCAGGGGTTGCATACTGGTGAGTGGCCACATTTGAATTAAATGCTGCATCGCTAGCAAGACCGGTTACAATTCCGTGTGGAGACAAATCGCCAAAGTCCCAATCATATTTAACAATTTTATCGTTTAGGGAAACCGTTGTAGATGTACTTGCATCCTTACTATTGAAGTTAAACACATCGGCAGTAGAGACTCCATCCAGTTTAAATTTGACGTCGGGAATGCCACCCACATCAACTGGTATTGTCAAAGGTCCTATGACTGGTAATGCAGGCGCGACTACCGGGGGAGCCGAAGCGCAATTGTAGTTTGAAGAAGCCGTCAGACTAACGATGTAAGGGCTTCCAAGACCATTAGATGTGCCAAACGTATGGCTTGGACTATTAGCACTAGTACCGGAAATTATATTATTGGAAGAACTAATGTCTCCAAAATTCCAGGACCATTTTGTGACACTCGCAGAAGGGTCTCCGGCTACTGATGAAGTTGAATTAAATGTGATGGCCTGACGAGCACATTGGGAACTTGCAGTTGGAGCATTGGGCGTAAGCGGGAAGGTGTTCCAGGCGAATGCGGCAACCGGGTTCGGAGTGATCCTTAATATTTGGCTCGAAAGACTTGAACAAGGCGATGTATTCTCGTGGTAGATATAAGTGATCTTGATATCCTTAAAGGTATTCGTAAGTTTTGTAGGATCGATAGAAGCTGTTCCGTTTCCATTATCAACAAACGCGCTTCCTGACGGTGTAGCAGGTGGAATTGTCGGTGCTCCCACCGGAGGCACATCGTAGATGATTGTTCCTGTAACGCCATCCCTCACGGTAAACCTTCCTGTTGATGAACCTACCGACGCAGCAGGGTAACCGCTAATCTGAATCGGACCACCTGCGGTGCAATAAACGGGAGTTCCCGTATTGCTCACCTGAACTTTAGCGGGATTATTGGGGTCCTTTCCAACGGGATTGATTGGGTCTGCTATATCCAGGAATGAGCGATTGCCCACCCCTATTTCAACCAGCGGAACGGCAGGCAGGAAAAATTCGACCACCTGTTTCCTCGGAATTTTCACAGTAGCGTTGGAGATGCTTTGGAACGTTCCGGTAAACTCAACCAATCCGAGCGAGCCTCCAGTATAATAGAAGTTACCTTGGGCTGTCATGGATGACCTGAAATTGCTGTACGGATCAGGTAACGCGCCACCGGAACGCGCATTTGCGTCTAAGATAGTTGCTTCATCGAAACTGAAATCACCATAAGTCTGTGCCGCTACCGGGTTAAACGGAGGAGTGGAGACTATATTCTCTAAGACCGGCAAAGTCTGAATGAGTGTTTGCCAGGCGGCACCATTTATTATTTGAGGCAGGCCCAAAGGGGTGAGTGGTACCGGTGTTGGGATAGTCGCAACGAGGCCAGAACCCAAAGTAATGGGATTTGTCTTCATCAAGTAGAACGCCGGCAGATTGTTGAAATCGAAATAACGTTTCTTAGAGGCGGGCGTACTAATTGGATTAACAATCAAGTTACTATTGACAAAGTTAGTGTTGACAATGCAATAGGGGCTACGATCAATCGCTGGAGTGAAAACTGGATACGGAGGAATTGTGTGGGGACCACCCGTGTTGGTCGTGATATTAATAGCCGTAGTATGATCATATACCGTGTATTGCACCGGATTCTGAGAGATGCAACCGTTATTGTCCGAATGTGTAATGGTAATATTGAAGGGTACATCAGGTGTGACAGCCTGCAGGCTGAGAATATTTACGTTCACGCCAGGTCCGCTGAAGGAACTGGGACCAAAATCGCCAATAAGAGTGGTGTTGGCAGGAGTTAATTGTATCGTCAGGGGAGCAGTCGCCGGATCCAGGTCATCAGCATTGTCGGGTATGGTCGTGACCACATTCGCGATAGTATTGCCAAGCGATTTAGAGTAGCTGTTGTCGAAATTGATGGTCGGTGCATCGAAAGAACTAAGTGTTCCCATAGGGGTCGTGTCGGGGATTGCAGCCGTGAGGGCAGTTCCTCCCAGGCGGAACATTGGCCCGCTTGAAGACGTCGTGGCTAATATCCGCAGTCCTGAGATAATGATTTTGTCAAGACTACCGCCAGTTGAGTTTGTGAATTTTATAGTCAAGATACTATTTCCAAGGAAAGTGAGTGACCCGCCGCCAAAGTCGGAACCAATGAGAGTGAGATTGCCGTAAGTTGGTGCTCCCGCTGTACGAGATACATCAAACTGAAAACCTGCAGGTAAAACCATATTTAATGTTTGTACTCCCAAGCCACCGTTAAATTGGTTATTACTACCTTCTGAAATGATGATGGGGGAATTCAGTATTTGGTAGCTGCTATTACAAATGCTTATGGAAGGTGCGTTTAATGTCACCAGTCCGCCTGCGGCGGCTGGTGTTACAAATGTCAGAGTTGGGCCAACTCCTCCTGCAACAAAACCGGAAGCAAAGTTCCCATAAGGACCTATTGAAGGAACAGGAGAAGGCAATGAATTATTTTCCGCATACATCCATACATCATAGGTTGTGCTGGGACTCAATGAACCCAATATTGGATTAATGATTCCAAATTGGGAAATAGGGTTCGTTTGGTTAATGGCAAAGTTGCCCCTTGCAATGAAACCAGTATAAACTGTGCTGCCCTTAATTTGGTTATTCGTGGGTACGGCGGCAAGATGGCTCAACACCAGGAAATAAGCCAATCCTTGTTGATCGAATGTTCCGTTGACCGTTGCCCCCGTCAGGGAAGCGTTCGTAATCGAAGGATCACTTGGGGCGTTTGGTAAACTTGAGGTGTACAGCAACTTGGGAGGATTGGGGTTTGCCGTCTTAAAATAAAGCGTACCGGAGTAGGTAAATCCTTGAAATACATTGTTTGCCTGGTCCATGATCCCGGTCAGGCTAGAGAGATTTCCCTGTGCAATCGTGACATAATAAACATGATTTGGAACTAGGAAGGCCGGAGGGATATTGAAAACGATCGGTTGTGCCAGGGGAAAGAACGCGGCGTTTCCGGCATTGGGACTAGGAGTTCCGTAAGCGCCATTGGTGGCAGTTAAATTCACAAACCCACCCGTCTGATTGTCATACAGCCGTATGACGCCATCCAGTGTCCACACCGGCACGCTGAAGGTCAATGAAACGGTGGATTGATTGGGGTCTACATTTAATTGGCCTTTGGCAGGAAATGAACTCGTCAGGATTGGCGGAAAAATTGAAGCAAAGGTGTACGACTGCCCGAAGGTTGATGAAGAAGAACTCCCTTTAGAGGTAATAATATTGTTGTTGGTTGCAGAGCCGAACACACCATCATCAACCACAGAAGGTTGTATCGGGGGTGTACTTCCGCTTGCTGTTGGATAGATATCCACCATCAGGAAATACGTCAATGTTGCATTTAAGGGATTGCTGAGATCCCTGGGGACACCGCCGCTGAAGTTAATCGTAAGAGATTGGGTGCCGGTGGTGAGCACGGCACCTATTGCAGGCAACGTCACGTCCGTTGAAGTCCCGCCAGAGAACGTAGTGCTCTGGGATTCAAAAATACGAGGATTTTTGAAAACAGTGTTGACAGGAACAGACACCGGGTTGCTGAAGGAGATCGTGAATTTGTTCAGAAGGGGCTGGCTCGAGGGAGTGGTGACACTGTAAGGAGTGTTAATGGTGACGCCAAAAATTACTTTGTTTATTGAGTTTCCGGCAAGGTTGGTGGCGCTAATAACTCCGCCAGTGGCCAGGGATGTCGTGATGTGCATAACGTCGACATGACTGCATTTAACGGAGACATTGGTTAAACTTCCCACCACATTGTTCATGTTGCTGGTAATCCCACTGGAAGTGACTGTGAAAGTACCATCGCCCACACTGCCGTATTGCATGTTGGTCAAGTCCAGGACCCCGTTTGCAAAAGCAAATGATCCGTTGATCGTTACTGCCGCACTAAGTGTAGCGGGACTATTGATATCAAGATCACGAATGCTAAACTGATCACGTGCCTCCACAACCCCTACGATTACCGGTTCGTTTATCCCGGCAAAGGGTGCAGGCTGAGTAGTGAAATCGAGTTTGGTTGCGAGCACGTTGACAGCGTTTACACCGGCAGGAGAAATGAAGCCGGCATTCACTCCACCAACGGTCAAGCCGCCATTTACACCTGCAATACGATTGGGGCCGATAAAGAATTGAGATCCGACCGTTACCGAAGCTGCGATGATACTGATTTGAATCGGGTCTCTGTCTGTAACCTCCGGCGCTGTATTTCTAAAGCTTGCGCGGATGCTGAGGGTGGACAGGTTATCATCGGCTGCTGTTAGAAGAGTACTTCCTGTGTTAAATGTAAAATCACTGAAGGCAGTCCCTGCCGGGGAAGTCACCGCTATATCTGTGCCTGGTATTTCTATACCGTTGCCGTAGAGTGCGATTCGCCTTAAGTTGGATGGATTGGTGATCCGGAAGGTGACCGAATTCAAATTGGTAGAAGCGCCGTCATTGTCCTGGTCGGGAAGTAAATCACCGCTATCCGTGTTTGTGTACAAAGGTTTGCCAAGGTATTGAAAAGTCGCCCCCCGGCTCCCGTCCACCAGCAGGGTGCGTGCTATCTCCAGACTCGTTGCCGTACTTTGAATATTAACATTCTCCTGGCGATTAACATAGTCCAGCGTGGGTAAAAAAGTGAAGGTAGGATCAACGACAATCGATGATTCAAATGAAGACTGAAGGGTGATGAGGGGAGAGGTTCCGCAAATGATACCGTTGGTTCCGCAGGTTGTACCTGGGCCTGGACCTGCCTTTACGGTAAGGGTCACATTGTCACCGTTGGCGCCTGTTATATATTGGAAATTACTGGCAAAATTAAGAAGCCCTGCCGTTGCGCCCGAACCGAATTGGGTGGTGCCTGCAACAGGTCCATTGCTCGTCGTTACCCCCGCCGTTGCAATCGTAAACGCGGCCACGGTAGATGCTGCGCCCGTGAAATTCAAGTCGCGATTATTATTTGCATCAATCGCTTCTACTGATATGCCGGGAAAATCAACATTCAGACTGGCAGAAGCAGTAGCACTCGGACTAAGGAATTTAAGGGAGGTAGCCACTACCGCAACAACATCTGCGGCCCCCGAATTATGGTTTTGGCCAGGAATAATCTTTGTACTGGGAGACGTAGTGGAAGGACTGAGCGTAACATTGGCAGCGAGCACTTCAAATCCAAATGCAAGTCCGTCAATCGTAGCAGGCAGCCCTGGACCCAACACGCTCTTCAACCAGATTCTGAGTGTATAATTTTTTGTTGCCCCGTCACCCACAAGACCCAGGGTCGCTGTGGAGATGCCGTTGAAAGTAAGGTTCGTGGGGTTAAGGGTAGTAACAGGCAGAGAATTGGTGCCATCCGTCAGGACTGCGCCTGCAATCGCCTGCGTCCAATCGGCGATTGTATTGTTAGGAGACTTTTGAGTAATGACGATGTCGGTGATAAGGGTCGGGACACCGTCATCATTGGTGGCAATTGCACCCTGGTCATCGTTGACATTAAAATTAAACACAGGCACTCCGGTAGAGGCGTTCACGAGAGATGAGATGGTAGCAGGAGAAGCGGCGCCTGGGGTAATGGTCGTAGCGGTGCCGACCTGAACAACAAAAGCCGGGCTAATTGCTGCGGAGGGAGTTACGCTCGCTGCATTTACAGTGCTAGTCGCAATGGTAAGGGTAGCAGGACCACCGATGGCTGTAAACTGGAAATTATTTGGAAAGGTCAAAAGCCCTACTGACAGGGAATTTGCGAGCGGCGCATTAACCATCGCGCGGCCTCCGTTATCGGTTACAGTGATCGTTGTAGAGTTGTAATTGAGGTCGCGGTTACCCCGGATATCAGTGGCTTCTACCACGGGAACAGATTGCTGGATAGAAATATCCTTACTGACCAGCGTGGGCGATCCAATGATGTTGGTGAATCTCAATTCAGTAGAGAGGACATCAATAGCATTTTTCGTGGCCCCTGAGTTTTGATTTTCACCGGGGTTAATTTTACTACTGAACGGGTCCAGTGTAATGTTGGCCTTCAGTACTTCAAACACCAAATTTAAGTTGTCCACTGTGGAGGGAAGCGAGCCTCCCATGGCGGATTTTAATCGTATAAGGAGCCGATAATTCTTTGTGAAGTTATCGTTAATATATCCGAGCGCCCCAGGGACGAAGCTGATTCCTGAGAAGGTTAAGTTCGTTGAATTTACGGTACCTGGGAAAACAGGATTAATCCCATCGTACAAGTAAACATCAGAGATGGCCTGGGTCCAGTCGGCAATGGCATTGCCGGCTCCCTGGTTGATTACTATTTGAGAAATCCGGGTTGGGGACCCATCGCCACCAACACCATTGTCTTCCACAATATCAAAATCAAAGACCCCGTTATTAATGACGTTGAGCGGTACGGTGTTATCGAGTAATGATGAAAAGGTAGCTGGCTCAACAAATGCGCCTGCATTGATTTTTGTGGTGTTGCTATATGTTACTGTGACATTGCCGCTTGATCCGGTGATTCCACTGGTCACCGTTAGATTTCCATTATTGGCTGTTCCTGCCCCGGCATCGGTGTACTGGAAACCTGCAGGGAATGTATAAACTCCTCCATTCGGGCTGGGGTTATCGCTGGTAACCAGCGTGGATACATTCATAGGAAGTGTACCACTGTTTGTGATGGTCAATGTAGATACAAAATTGAGGTCAGTATTTCCATTGGCATCTATTGCCCGCACGACGGGGGTGGTAGTAAGGTTAAGTAATACGAATGCGGTGGCTGGAGGCTGAACACCTCCAAACGTTGGGCTAAACGTCAGTTGAGTAGCAACTACGGCCGCCACGTTCTTGCCTGTGCCTGAGGAAAATGATGAGGCCCCCATTCGCGATGGCTGGGAAGGTGCCGTGAGATAAGTAAAACTTGTGCCATCGACCATGAAATCAAACGTCTGACCGTCCACATTCGCAGGGGCGGTGCCGGTGAATGTACTCTTCAGCCTTACGCGCAAGGTGTACTCCTTCAATTGGTTGTCATTCAATACGCCCATGGCAGTGTTGGGACTGGTGAGCAATCCTGAAAATGTAATGGTGTTGATACCGATCGTTGTGGTGAGCACGGGGCTTCCGGGATTACTGGTAATGTCAACCAGCTCTGCTTCGGCAATTACATCACTCCAGTTTGAAACAGTGTTGAAGCCCCCCCCCTTGACAACCAGCTGAGTGAACCTTGTACGCGCATTGTCAAGACCCTGGGTGATTGGGGCCCCATCATCCTGCAGCGTGAAGGAAAGATTGACAACGCCATAAGCAGATGCCAGCGATGATATTGTAGCCGGCGCTGCTGTTGATCCTGCAGCAATCGTGCCCGCAGAGGCGGTTGTTACCGTGGCAGTGGCAGAAGGCTGTGCCACCTGGAAGTAAATAATGTTGTCTGAACTGTTGTTCGAGGAAAGGGCATACGGGATAATGTCAAACGTATAGGTCTTGCCGGAAAGAAGTGTGTTAAAAGTATAGGTCAGCGTTCCTGCCAGAACATTAACGGCGCCGTTCCCGTCAGTAAAGACGAAATCGTCAGGAGTGGGTGTGCCATCAGTGGCAGTTACATAAGTTCCGTTGGTGTCGTCATCGAGCTGGCCCCGGGCGCGAATGAGGTAGTGGGTGGCGGTGGGAACAGGGACTGTCCAGGACAATTGTATGGAATAATTATTCCCGCCGGGGACAGCGGAAAATGTGGAAACATGAGTCGTGGGTCTCGGAAGGACAATGGAGTAAGTTGCCCCGGCCCCGCCAGTGCTAAACGAAGTGACCGTAGGATTAGTAGCGATATCTCTTACGCTACCATTGCTCACGAAATCAAGTCGTGCCGTACCTGTAGTCCCGGGTGTAATGTTTGCAGCGACGGTATATACACTGGGTCCGCCTGTGACGGAAGCAATTGTCCACGTTACCGATCCGCTGGGAGTAATTGCAAAGTCGGTAGGATCAACACCGGTTACGTTCTCAGAGAATGTTACCTGGTACTGTACTGGAGTGGTAATTGTTCCGTTCGTAGTTCCGATACCCGTGAGGGGTGTGGTCACGATTACAATTGAAGTCACAAAGGGGGGTACATTGTCAAAAGTGACGGCTGTATTGGTTATGGTGGTGGCAGTATTGCCGGCAAGGTCCTGAATATCAAAAATTACAGAATAGACTGTGGTATTCACCAGAATGACGCTGGCCAGCGGAATGTTAGTATGAGGGCCTGCCGCAAGCTCTGCACCCGTTAGGAAATAATTGTGAGGTGACCCCCCATCAAGAGGTCCACTTGTTCTGATCCACGCAACTTTTGAACCTGCCACTGCTGAAGCGGCTTCTGATAAAGTGTAAGAAACGTTGGAACTGTTTACTAACGAAGTGCCGGACGGTGCTGTGGCGGAGATCACAGGAGCCACCGTATCGACAGTCAAAGAAGTAGCGCTTTGAATTCCCGTGGTTGTGTTTGCGGCATTGTCTGTAATGATGGCCGTGAATTGAAGAGCGACTCCCTGAGCATACAATGCAATAGCGGTAATGTTTGCCGATGACAGTGAAAGTGTTTTTGTTGTGTTCCGGTCACCAACAAGAATGGTGTAAGGCGCCCCGATGTTAGCAAAAACTCCCGAAGAGATTCTTGCCTGAAGTTGTATGGTACCGCCTACAACGGTGGGATCAAGCAACAGGATATCAACGGGTACCTGAACATTCACGCCTGTATTTGTGCTGTTCCAATAGTTGGCTACAACGGTGCCTCCTGTGGTGAGCACCGACCCGGCAGTAAAAGCTGCAGGGGGAGTAATATCATAACCAACAATGGTATTGGTAACGTTAGCCGCTGGATTTCCGGCCAGATCCACCACATCAAAGCTGACGGAATAAGTAACGCCATCAACAAGGGTGACGCTGGCCAGAGGAATATTGGTATGAACACCCGTTGCAAGTTCCGCGCCCGTTGTCAGAAAGTACGTGTGAGGTGACCCAAGATCAGCCGGGAGAGGTGCGCCGGTTTTGAGCCAGGTGATTTTAGAACCTGCCCCTGCCGCAATAGCTTCCGATAAAGTATAAGAAACATTGGAACTGTTTACGAACGAACTGCTGGCCGGTGCTGTGGCGGAGATCACGGGAGCTACCGTATCGACAGTCAGTGAAGTAGCGCTCTGAATACCTAGGGTGAAGTTTCCTGCATTGTCTGTAATGATGGCCCTGAATTGGAGCGAGACTCCCTGAGCATACAATGCGATAGCGGTAATGTTTGCCGCTACCAGCGAAAGTGTTTTTGTTGTGTTCCTGTCGCCGACAAGAATGGTATAAGACGCCCCGACGATGTTGGCAAAAACTCCGGAAGAGATTCGTGCCTGCAGTTGTATGGTACCCCCTACCACGGTGGGATCCAGCATGCCGATGTCAACGGGCACCTGAATGTTTACTCCTCCTATATTTGTACCGTTCCAATAATTGGCTAGAACGGTACCACCAGAGGTGATAACTGAACCAACCGTAAAAGCAGCAGGGGGAGAAATATCATAAGCAACGATGGTATTGGTAACGGTAACCGCTGGATTTCCGGCTAGGTCCACCGCATCAAAACTGACGGAATAAGTAACGGCATCGACAAGGGTAACGCTCGCCAGTGGAATATTAGGGTGAGCGCCAACTACAAGTTCCGCGCCCGTCAGCAGGTACGTGTGAGGCGATAGGCCATCGTTAGGGGGCCCAATGGAGGTTTGGATCCAGGTGATTTTAGAACCTGCCTGCGCCGAAATGTTTTCTGATAAAGTGTAAGAAACATTGGAACTGCTTACGAACGCGCTGGACACGGGAGCCGTCGACGAAAATACCGGAGCAATATTGTCAATCGTGTAGGAAGTTCTCCCGGTGGCGGCAGTGTTTGCGTTCCCTGCCAGGTCTGTCGCAGCAATAGATACAGCTACAGGACCGTCATTTCCTGCGGGGACGTTCCATACATAAGTCCAGACAAGCGGACTTGTCATCGTCATATTGACGTTAGTGATAAGGCCTCCAATCGAGATAGTTGGAATTGTTGCTGACAAACCGATTGCTTCTGTGAACGTTGCGGTAATAGTTACGTTGTCAACATCACGAACAATGGCATCGGTCTGGTCGTCAGTCAATACAACGGTTGGGGGTGTAGAGTCAAATGTGACGACGGTGCTGGTAACGGTTGAAGCTGCATTCCCATTGACGTCAATTCCATTAAAAGTGATCGTATAATTAGCGCCGCTGACCAGCGGGGGTGGACTAAACAATGTGATATTGGTGTGGGCTCCTGTAGCAAGCTCTCCTGCACCGGCATTTAGTGTTTGCGTATGAACTGCAAGGTCACCGCCACCCGTTCCTGTCCAGGTGATAGTTCCAGAGCCAAGGGCTTCAGAAAGAGTGTACGAGACTTTTGTATCCTTCACGTAAGCGTTGTTCACAGGAGCGGACGCAGAAAATACAGGAGGTTGCGTATCGATCGTAAAGACTGCAGAATTTGTGGTGACTTGGAGGGAATTACCTGTCGCAGATACGGGTGGGGTACCCAGACTGACCGTAGACGTAGCCGCAGCATTTGTTTCACCGGTCCCATTGTGTGTCAAAGTGGTCGTGTAGGTATCATTAGCAACGGTTCCAAGAGACCAAGCTCCGGCAGCCTGGAGTCCCCAGTTAGCTCCACTGATGGCGATGGTAGGATTGGTGCCCGTGTTCATTGACACGCTGAACTTGACAGCAACCGTCTGCGTCAAGGCTCCTACCTTGATGGGGTTTACAGAATTGAGAATACTGACAATGGTAGGTGGTGGAACATAAGTAATAATGACCTGGCCCGCGGCACCAGCCCCACCGGCTGAAGTATTCAAATCATTACTACCACCGCCACCACCACCCGGCGCAGAACCGGCAAGGCCGGCGGAAGCACTAAAGTTGTTTCCGTCTCCACCATTCCCACCACCAAGAGGGTTAATACCCCCAGCAGCGGCTCCTCCTGGGCCATTTACAGTGTTTGGATTTCCATTGACCCCAATGGCTGTGGTGCCTGCGGAAGATCCCCCTCCGCCTCCACCATCAACATCAGGATTACCTCCGGTACCTCCGGCAAATTTATTGGTTCCAACTGCCAATCCAGTAATTGCTCCACCGGCACCACCGCCGGTTAGGTTGTTGTTTAGGCCTTGTACACCTCCATTTGCATAAATTGTGAGGCTTGTGTTGAACCATGAAGGTCCGCCAGGCAAAGCCGCGGTTGAAGATCCTGATGGGGCCGCTGTTCCCCCTGCCCCTACAGTCACTGCGTAGCCAATCAAAGAAACTGGCAAAACAGACTTACTGTAGCCTCCACCACCGCCACCGCCACCACCATTGGTAGAAGTGTTAGCACTGCTTCCACCACCACCCCCGCCACCCCAGGCTTCCACTGTCACTGAGTTGATTCCAGCCTGCGGAGTAAAGGTTCCGTCCGCAATAAAACGTTCGCCTATTTCGGTGGCGCCTTGTACAAGAATGCCTGTATTTTGAGTGCCCGTTGTAGAATTTCCGGCGGAATTTGAAATAACTGCGGTGACTTGCATATACTGGCCCTGGGCAAAGCCGGAGATAGTTTCAAAAACCGCTTTTGAGATGCTCATCGGCACACTGGTACCGAGATCACCTACTAAAATGGTATAGGTCGATCCAGTGCCTAAAATGTCAGCGTAGGACCCTGATGAAACCTTGCCTTGAAGTTGAATGGTACCTCCTGTGAGAGAAGCATCAATGGCAACGGGCACATTAATAGAAATACCTGTGTTGGAAGCTGGGAACCATCTTCCCGGAATAACGGTGCCACCAGTTGGAGTCACCGAGCCTACAGTGAAAGGTGCGATATAAGTTACAATTATCTGACCTTGAAAACCATCCCCACCCGTTTGATCAGCATTAGTCTCCCTGCCACCGGCACCACCACCACTTAGTGCAAGTGCACTGGCTCCAGTCCCTGAACTGCTCCTTCCTGTAGCGCCTGCACCCCCGGCATTAGGTGAACCGGCTCCCGCGGTCCCTGCAGTTGGTGTACCTCCATTACCACCAGCACCATTATCACCTGCACCACCACCACCACCACCGCTAGTACCAGTGCCACTTGTGCCTCCGCTCCCCCCGCTTCCACCATTTTGAGTGCCAGCAGGGCCTGTAACTACTGCCCCGTTTGTAGGGGCAGTATCAGGGCCAGCTGCCCTATTACCCCCAGGTCCGCCAAGAGCAACCACAACTGCCGTATTAAAAGTTGAAGAGCTACCAGGATTTCCGTTGGCAGCAGACACACCCGTACCTCCAGCACCTACATTGACAGGAATTGCTGCTAGAGGTGTAACAGTTACAGCAGTAGCCTTTTGATAAGCACCTCCAGCACCACCACCACCCGCTCTAGTTGCATTGCCACCGGAATTATCAACACCACCGCCGGCTCCACCACCGCCCCAGGCTTCTACTGTAACTTTGGTTACACTTGCTGGAACATTAAAAGTGCCAGCTCCAGCGGTTGTAAATGATGTTGTTGTTTGCGAAAATCCCTGGGCGAAAGTTCCCAACAGCAGCAATCCGATCAGTCCACACTTGATCAAATAGTTTGAGAATTTATTTATTGGGAAGAAACTGTCGATGCCGGCATTTCCGGAGGGCACTTGCATTTCGCAACTGAGAAGACTTTGCTGCTGTTTATTTTTCATATCACCAACTTCAATTAAATGATTAAAAATTTTTCAAATTCTGATTTCTCGCTATAAAATAGTCTCTATCACCGTGCTATATTCTGCGCTCAGGATATTCCTGTCACCGGAAGTATTGTTTATTCAACCTTCCCGCTCTTATTCGTCTTGGTCAGCACCATAATATCCTGTCCGCCCTGGGTCGTGGTACCGAGTACAACATAGCCGCCGTCACTGGCCTGGCGTATGGCAACACCCTGATCTTTAAAGCGGCTGCCAAAGGATGCTCTCCAATCTTCATCGCCAAAAGCATTGATCTTTATCAAAAGAAAATCAAAATCGCCGCCGACATGATTGGGATCGATAGATTTCAAGGCGGTAGAGTTAGCCGAGCCGAGCAAAATAAGTCCACCATCTTGCGTAGAGCTGATAGAGTTGCCTTTATCGTCTTGTTTATCATCCAGCGCTGTGCCGCCGGCTTTTATGGCCTCTGGTGAAACAATCGGAAATGATTGCGTACTCAAAACGGCTCCATCCTGACCGAGGCGCTTAAACAGAATGTCTCTGTCAGCCGGATCATCCCGGCCTTTCTTTTTGTTGGTGGAACCAATCACAGCAAAGCCGAAACCAAAGCGACAGAAATCGGTGGCTTCTTCGCTGAAGCCTGGGTTGAGCAGTTCCAAATCAAAATCTGTGTTTTGTGAATTTTGTCCTGTTTTTACAAAACGTATTCCATCGACACCGCCTTTTGTCACCTTTCCTGCCCAGAAAACTTTACCGGCATCATCTAAATACATACGGTTGGTAAGGGTAGTTTGGCCGGCAGCGTAGGAATTTGCCCACACCGGTGTGAGGTCATCCTTCTTAACTTCTGACAGTATCATGTTTGGACTAGCAGTACTCAGGACTAAAAAATTTCCAGTTGAATTGATGGCAACCGCTTGTCCGGCCACCGATTTGAAAGCCGGCGTCTTTATATATTTTATCTTTATAACTGTTCCGCTGCCATCCAGTGTCATAAGAAGGGTATTGGAGTAGGGGATATTGGAGATTGAATCGATCTTAATATTTTCTCCTGTGATTACGTAACCGCCATTTTGAAGAATTTGCAGGCCTCTGGCTCTGTAGTTCAGAGTTTTGTTGCTGAAATCCGGATAGATTTTCTGCCAAAGCGGGTTTCCAAACTCGTCCGTCTTAATCAATTTAATCCGATACTGTGAGGGCTGATCTGCTGAAATAACGTTGACAACTGTACCGAGGATGATAAAACCTTTATCGGGTGTCTCCTCAAAGGCCACTGCATTATCATTATAGCCACCGCTGTAATAACGGATAAACGTAGAGGCCTTGCCGGGATTGACGCCCTTCTCGCTGAGGCAAGAGGTTAAAAGGAAATACATGCAAACAATAAAAAATGGTTTCATAGGCGTCCGGTCACTTGATAAGTTTCTTGGGTTTGAAATAAGGTACAAGTACTCCAATATTAAACATGAAATTACTCATGCGATAATCATTGTACTGGATTTGATAATCTGAGCTGAGTTCCGGATTGGTTCTGGATGAGTTATTAATCACGTTAACAAGACCGAACTGGTACCGTACATCAGCGTTGAGATAAAGCCCGCCTAATTTCCATTTGGATCCAGCGACAAGGGTAAGAGAATAAACCAGGGAATTAAATGATTTTTTGTCATTTACTGCGGGGCCAGTGACGGTGTAGCCTTGTGCACCCGTCCCCAAAAAAGCAGTAGGCTGGTTGCTGGAACCAAGTAGATAGCTGATGCCTGGTCCAAATCCGACATAGGCCTGGCGCGCAAGCGTGTTAAGCAATTTATACTGAACAATAGCGTTCAGGTCCAGCCAGGTTTGTTTGACGATGAATTGATGATTACTGATCGTGCTGTCAGGATTTTTATCACTTTTAGACAAGCCGGGGTTATTGTAGCTGTAGCCCCTGGAGACATATCCAATTTCCGGAGCCAGTACAATTTTGTCGGTCATATCTTTTTCAAACATGAGCCAGCCGTTGAAGCTTCCGGAGAGACCATATTTTCCTTGTCCTCCTGCTACACTTCCAATGTTATAATATTGAAGTACCGAGGGTGGTGTGATATTGAGCCCCACCTTCGCTCCCCAACGGAACAAGGGCTTCGTCCTGAACTTGTTAAATAAGGCAATAAATTCGGCCGGATCTACCGATTGATTGATTTCATAAAAGTGATCCGTATCTAACAACTTCAACATCATCTCATCCGCCTTTTCAGGTTCTTCCAGATAGATATAGGCAAGGGTGAGAAAACGGTAGGTTTCTCTTTTTTCTGCATTTGTAAATCCCTTGCCTTCCGGCGCATTTAAACATCCTTCGGTGATGGCCGGTAATTCATGCAACCGGCCCTGCTCATACGTTGAACGCACCTGCCGCAGCACCTGGGTACAGTTACTGGTTTGAGAAAAAGCGGCGGTCCCTCCGGCCAACGAAACAATGATTAAAAAATAAAGTCGCTTCATAGGAATTATTACTTGTTATTGTCCGGATAATTTTCGCAGGTTTTTTCGTACGGAAGGTTTCCAACATAATTATCCCATTCATCTTTGCTCATGTTGCGGCTAACATAGGTGCACAGTGAGCCGGCCATGGTGCTGATCTTGGTAGGCCATACGTGGATCGTTTCACTGGATTTGGCTGCATTGGCATGCATGCCCGTCATCAATTGCTCGTCATCGGGAGAGAACGTTGCACTCCATACCCACTCTTCACCATCGCTTAGCACAATGGGTTGGTCAGCCAGTTTATTCCAATTCCAAAGCCGGACCGACTTGTCACGGCTGGTGGTGGCAAAAAAGGTGGATGCATTATTGAAGACGATCTCCTCGATGTGGGCCGTATGACCCGATAGAATCCGGGGGGGTAAATTGCTGTCCTCCGTGATGATTTTTATTTCACCCGTCTCATCACCAATCATGATCCGGCGAGGGTCGGGAGTAAAGGCAATGGCCGTCAAGTCAACGGGATTTTTATACGCAATTTTTTCAGCATAGTTGTTCGTAATGTCCCAGATGTAAAGTGCACCTGAAGCACCGGCACCCGCCAGGCGTTTTCCATCATGGCTTATTGCAATCGTATGGATTTTTTCTTTCGGTTTGACAACCTCGCGGACTGAATTAAAATCGGTGAACTTAATGCTCATTCCTGCCTGATCTCGTACATAAGCACCATTCTCGTTCAATGAATAGATTAATGTTTCAACCCCGGAAAACCCAGGGATCTTTTTAGGTCCATTGCCAGGATTCTTTAGATCATACAATTCAATATAATTCAGTGTCAAGTCACCCGTGGTGGCACCACCGGCCACGAGCCAGTTCCCATCCGGGCTTATATCGAGTGCGTACACTTGGTAATCCTCTCTGCTTCTGCCACCCATAATAGAATCAGCTTTCCATTCATTGTTTTGAATTGTCCACCGGAGTATTCGTCCATCGCTTCCGCCTGAATAAATCTCTTTTGACTGCATGCGGGTAACCAGGGCACGGGCCGCTCCTTTATCATGCCCGGTAAGGTGCCGGGTGAGGTGGTCATCAAATTTTGGATTATCAAGTGCCTTATATAGTCCATTATAGATGTCGTTGTCAAAAGGATTTCCAAGGTACTTTGTGTTGAATTTGTAGGCCTGCTGTGCCATCAGAGCTTCCAATTCAGGCTGTTTATCCAATTCTTTTGACTTGACAGACATGGCTTTTCCCTGGGCAACATATTGTTGCCTGAGGGCCTCTTTTTGTGCGGCGCGAGCCTCCGCTGTAGCCTGTTCAGCTTCTTTTTGCCGTTGTATAGCGAGTAATGCACTTCTTTTGGCAGCGGCTTCCGCAATATTTGCCTTATCCAGATTTACAAGGGCTTCTGCTTTGGCTTTTTCTGCATCGGCCTGAGCTAGCTTCGCTTTTTTAGCTTCGTCTGCCGCAATTTTTGCTTGCTCGTCGGCCCGTGTTGCTTGCGCTTTTGCCTCTGCAGCATTCTTATCAGCCTCTTTCTGCGCTGCCTTGGCCAGCACCGTTTGTTGTTCTGCTGTTACCCTTGCCTTCTGGGCCGCAGCATTTTGGAAGAAGGCATATACGAGTGCAATAAGCGCAACGATTGCGAGGATACCGAATACGGTGGCCGTAGTGCGCGCTCGCTGTAACCTCCGCTTCTGCTCAAGTTCTTTGATCCGTTGCTCGGTCTCCCATTCTTTCTTGGAGTACTCGAGGAAGATCATCGTACGTTCAAAGGCAGGGTTGTAACGTTGGCCCCATACGAGTGTAGGCCTGTGCTTCGCCTGCCAGTTCAATGCGAGTTGTAAATCCGGTGGTCTCCAGAGGCCGGCCTTACCTACCTGGTATTGTGTGGCCGCTTCGGCCAAACGCAGGTACATCTGCACGGCATCGGCTTCATCATCCACCCAGTTTTTAAGGCGCACCCAGATGCGCATTAAACTTTCGTGGGAGATATCCACCATTGATTTGGAACCAAGGATTACGCCGTGAGCTGGTGTTACCAGTGAACGACCCGGTGCACGGAATTTTTCAATTACAGCCGCCACATCATTTTCCGAAACATCGGCAATGGCCGCAATTTCATTTAGACGGGTAGGACGGCGTATGCCAAAGTTTTCACCACGCTTTTCCGTGATGGCTTTGAACATAATTTCGCAAATGCGCTGCTGTTCTTCGTCTAACTCATCATAGGCTTCATTCGCGTGCATCGACAACGCTTCCGTCATCGTGCCAATGGCTTCATAGTGTTTTAAATCGAGCAGTTCACCTTCGTAATCTTTAAACCGGCCCCAATAACTCCAGGTGCGCATGAGCGCGTGTTGAAGAATAGGAAGTTGGTCGGGATTATCACCAAGGTCGTTGAGTAATTGTTGGGTAAGTCGCGGTGCAATTTTGGCCCCGCCTACCGCTACAGGTCCTTCAATGGCCCGGCGTTTCTGGTCGCGGGTCATTTGCGGAATCAGGTAGTGACTGTCGTTAATTTTCCTGGTCAATTCTGGAAATTGAGCACAGTCTCCAATAAAATCCGAACGCATCGTGATCGCTACGTAGATGGATGAATCCTCATAATTCACAGCTTCCATCAAGAGATTGACAAAGCCCAGGGTCTCGTTGATCGAGTTGGGATCGGCGCTGTCCTTGAAGCGGAACAATTCTTCAAATTGGTCAACCAGGATTAAATAATTGACATCCTCAGACCGACGCGATTGTTGAATAGCTTCCACTAATCCCAAAGAACTGCTTCGCAACAACGTAGAGACGATGGTGCGTTTTATTTTTTTGTCTTCCGGATCGGCCTGGTTGTATTCCTTGGCGGCGCCCAGGAGTGACTCGGCCAGGTTATCGACAGGATTTGCACCCGGGCGTGTGACGATCACTTCCCAATTGGGGCTTGCATCGGTGAGGAAGCCTCCATAGAGAATCGGCAATACACCGCAATAGATGAACGATGACTTACCACTTCCGGATGGACCGATAACACCCACAAACCGGCTTTTGGAAAGTTTGAGGAGCACTTCATCGCTTTGTCCTTCACGACCAAAGAAGAGATGGCTCTCTTCAATTTTGAACGGGCGCAACCCCGGGAACGGGTTGCTGGTGGTGACCTGCGAAGGGGCACCAGGTAGTTCGTCTACTTGCTGGCTCATAGGACTTATGGTTTAAATTCTTGTAAAAACATTTTCACTGATTCGGCAGACTTACGGCTATCGCCACTGATGAGGGTGACGTTTTGATTCTTGTAACTGTCCAGGCTGGTCTCGCTTACAATCGCTTTGCCTCGAATGGGTTTATTGCGACCGAAACCTGGGGCCTTCAAAAGATCCAGTACTTTCATCCGGACCCACTGGTCATTTACTTTTCCTTTATAAATAATGGCGGCGTCGAAGTTTTTCAGATTTTCGATGTGCTTCTTGCGCACCTCCATAAGGTCACCCTCGAAGGCAGGGAATACGACTTCGAAACCGGACTTCTGAATAACATCTACCAGTGGCAGTACCTCCTGGTGGTCAACCTTGTCATGCATGAGGTAAATCGTTTTGCCAGACGTGACGAGATCAGCTTTTCTATTTTGGGCCGTCAGCAATTCTTCGCGCATGATATTCTTAAAGTCTTCCAGCGGGTTTTGAAGAATCTCTGCGCCTTCCTGAGCTTCGATGTCGCGTCGCAATGAATCGATGAATGTTTTTTGTTTGTCGCTGGCATTTCTAAGATTGGGGGCGATCCAAATGAGTCGTGAAAATTCTTCCTTTCGGGAACGTTTTATGACAGCATGTTCTGCGGCGAGTTTATTCTGGATATCCACCACCGATCGATCGGACCCCTCCGGGATTTCACCGTAAGCGCTACCAATCAGGTGAATGGAAAGACTACATTCCTCCAGGTCCTTGCGTACAATTCTTTCCAGTTCTTCGGTACGGGTAGGCAAGAGCTGGCCTGGCAATACCACATATCCATGACGTTGCAATTCCCGCCGGATGATATTTCGCTGAATAGACAGGTCATGGCCTGTTTCTGAGAGATAAATTGTCCTGCGTTTATAGATATTTTTTACTTCCGCTTTCGACTGGCCTTTCAACACAATCAAAACTTCATGAATGTCATACACGAGGTCCACCATCTTCATCCAATATTGTTTCTCTGCCTCGAGACTGAAGAAATCGGTGTATTCCTTCATTAGTCCCGTTTCGTTATCGACCTGATACATATCGTAATTCAATAAATCACGAAGGCGGGGAGGTTGTTCTTGCGCAGTTAGTGGGGATTTAAGCACTTTGAAAACACGGCCAATTTTTGATCCGCTGGTTGCTTTATAATACGACTCCACGGTGTCCAGGCACCGACCCGATTGAGCAAACTCTTTTGAAAGAATTGTCACCAGCACTGCCGCATTGTCCATGGTCGAGGCTGTGAAATCATCATACTCCGACTTCACTACTACGTTTATCTTTTCACCCAGCACCTGATAGAGCATGAGATCCAGAAATTTCTTGAACTGGGAAATCCATCCGCTCTCATTTTTTTTGCCGCTGTCGTTATCTTTTTCAGCAAAGGTGATTAATACATCAATGTCATAAGTCATAACTCAATAAGTTTTAAAAAAATTAGACCCCTACTTTTTTATCCTTTGTCACATTTCTAACAAGTCCTTGCACCAGTTCATGGTGCTTGGCCATGACGAAATAAAAATCTGCCAGGTTGATACGGAATACAATGGATCGTTCAATTGCTTCTGCTTCCGTGATTTTGATAGGATCACCTTCCTGAAATAAATCACCGAAAACTGAGCCTTTTTTCATGGTGCCCACTTCGGATGCGCCTTCTTTCAACTTCACTACTCCATGTGCTACGATCAGGATCGGGCGGTTCTCGTCAGGATTGTTGAACACCATCTTGTCGCTGGCCTTTAGGTCAACCGGGACGATCTTATCGGCAAGGTCGCTGAGTATGGATCCCGGAATACCTTGAAACACAGCGAGCGATTTGATAAACATAACCATTTCAATTCCCAGGTAGAAGCCGTCGTCCAGGCCATCCAACAATTGGTTATTTTCAATGGATGAGTCAAGGAATTTCTTATCGCGAAGTGGCAGCCGGTCCGATACGACCTTATACTGGGCCTTGTCTTTATTGTAGATAACCCAGGCGGCCGTTTCCTGTAAGAGCCTGTCTGGATTAAACATCTGACCAATCAGTCCCCGGCTTACCCGGAATTCCGGAATAAATGCTGAAGAGTAAACCGCACACATTTTTGTCCAACGATTGTTCAGATTAAAGTCACGGTTTAAAATATAATTAACTACCTGTACCGGATTGTAGTTTTCCCGTGGAAAATAAATTTGGAGCCGGTTCATTTTTTCTTTTACGGCGATATCATCAAAGAGTGGCAGGAGTTTCGGTTTCACTTCCTGATCGACAAACAAGTCCATCAACTCCAAGGCATAGGCAATTCCATCCGCTGTACCTGTCTCCACATTTTCACGAACCAACTGAACGGATTGTGGATCATAAAGAATAGACATCAACAGGGATATCTGGTCATAGTTATCCCTCAATTCTTCCCGTAAGGCAGCTTTCAGCAATTCAAAGTGCACTACCTCCGGAAGTTCCTCCTGTGCACAAAGGTTCCATAGCGTTTTACCTACTTCCGTATCCAACAGGTCGATTACTTGCCGGCGCTCCCGGCCTTTGGCACTGTAGTTTGTGAACCGCAGCGAGTAGAAGATTTGTTTCACAACCCGCTTATCCGGGTAGTCTGACTTTTTCCATAATAGCTGCCAGGCTTCTTCGCCGCCGATGTGACCGATGATCTGCACAATCTTGAGCATCACCTGGTCGGTCTGCCCGGATTTGTAAAAGGCTGTATCCAATACTTGTAAAGCTGCGGCACCGGATTCTTTCAACGCTGCTGTAACCTGGTTGCTGTACATGGGTGATGAAAGCATATCGATCATCACGGGCCATGTTTCAGGCCGTTTCACCTTTCGCGCCGTGAGGATTGCTTCCCCGCGGACTTTCTGATCGGCGTCGCGCAAGAGCTCCAGCAAAATAAAGATAGTACGTTGGCTGACGAGTTTTCTCAATAACTTGGCAGCCAATACCCGATCGGACTGCCGCACCGATTTCCCGAGTTTCATTAACTTATCGGCCGAGATCGAAAGAAGATCACTGTCTTCTGAAGCCCCGGCTGCCTGCCTGGCCAGGTCAAGCATTTCGCTGTCGCTCTGTTGACTGCCGAGGCCCAGTTCTTCAATTTTTTCCTGTGCAAATTTTTTGACTTTTCGGAGATCGCTTTCGGCCAACTTCATAATGGAGGTTTCAAAGAGAGCCGGCTCTAATTTCTCCATCAGCTTTAATCCATAGATTACCTTTTCTTCAGCGGTACTGTTTAACTCTTTTTCAAGAACGCTGTTGAGGGTGAACTCACGTGTAACGTGGCCCTCCACCGATGCCCTGTTTCTCTGAAGTGAATTTTGAAGGGTTTTCCGATAACCCTGGTACATTTTGTTGGTGACGAAGTACCAGATCAACAATAGCGGAAGGGTGAATGCTGTGATGGACAACAAATTAAAAATCTTGAATTGGTTAATGAAGATGATCAACGCACCTGCGACAATGGTGGCCAATGCCGTGATGATGCCCTCTATCTTAGTTTGGGCGTCCAGCTTGATTGATTTCTCAATTGGAACATAATAAAACTTAAATACCGGTGTATCGAGCGCATCCCGCAACGAGTTGATGACGAGCTTGCTCATGGCCACCATGATGAAGAAGAAGACGATTGAATCTCCGCCACCTTGGGTTGGATCATATCCAAAGAAATATCCTAACGCCAATGCAGCCGTTGTGAACAGGATGATCAGCAAAGGGTTAATAAGAAGTGAGATCCGTAAACCATATTCTTCCTGAATTTTGTCGGTGGCAAACGTTGCAAACAAGAATCCAAAGATTACGACCGTTGCCTCAAACAGGCTAAGAAATACAGGGAGTTCAGTTGGTGTAAACTGCGTAGTTGTCAGGTTGTAAAAAGAGTAGTCAATGAATCGTAGCGCTGTAAAAGAGACCACAATAAACACAGAGAGCAGTACGATGTATCGGAAACTGAAGAACTTCCAGATCGTCAGTTTCTTGTTTTCTTTTTCGTCCAAAACCCCGGCTGTGGCAATCGCTGCTTTATGGAGGTATTTGTTAGAGAGGATTATGAATAATGCTAGGAAAATCACAAGACTCACAAGCCCAATGGTATACAGCGATTCTACGGGTACGCCAAAATTCAACATGATTGGGATGGTAAAGAAGGCCAGTATCTGTGCTATGTCCATACCCACGTCTACACTACCAATGACTCGCTTTTGCTGACGTAGCGTAAAAAGGCGGTTAAAAGCACCCCAGAAAACCAACTGACTGACGAATGTGAAGGGAAGGATAAGGGTAAAACCTAACCGGTAGAGTTGGCTTAGATCCTGCACGTAATCCTTGCCAAATTCCAGGAATGCGGTGGCTGCTATTATAAGAAGCAGGAAAAAAGAAGCCAGATACCGAAACGGTATCCTGCCCATGAGGATATTAAAGAGGCCTGTAGCGATGAAACCTAATCCGCCACCCACCACCAGGGCGATTGGAAGTTCGTCTTTTTCGCTTATTAGGGGATCGCTTAGAAAAAGCGTCTGGGCGGCAACAGCAACGGTTGCCAGAAATAGGCCCATAAAAAAACTTATTGCAAGCAGAAGAGAAACGGGCCCAGTCTCCTCCGGTTCTACTCCTAAAAACTTGGTCAGCCGTTCTTGCATGGGTTTTGCAGGTTTAAAGTCGAGATGAAATATCTAACAATTCACCGAAAATTCCTATTAACTCCCTGATTTCAGGTTTTAATATTTAATATCTGGCTAATAATGGGTTAGAGTTTAAAAGGAAAAACTACTTGAATAGCGTGTCGAATAATTCTGTTTTTTTATCAAAGCTTTTTTTCATCTTCTGCGGGAATTTATTCACTAAAAATTTCAGACAATCAACTGGTTATCAGGGGAGCAGAAGGGAGCTATCACCGTAACTTAGAAATCGATACTTTTTATTCAGGGCTTCCTGGTAGATTTTCCTCCAATCCGACCCTATAAACGTAGCAAGCAATAAGAGCAGGGTGGATTCAGGTTGGTGAAAATTGGTAATCAAACCCTGGCAAATTCGGAAGCGATAGCCAGGGAAAATGTAAATGGATGTTTGACCAACCAATTCGGTTAAGCCTTTTTTTTCCATGGTTGCCAGAATGATTTCAGCCGCTTCCTTTGGAGAAGGCAGTACTCCAACAGGTTTATAAGGGAAATGCTGATCAATAATGAAGGATGCGCCAGGTTCTTCCAGCAATTTTACTGCATACCAGTAAAGACTTTCAAGGGTCCGCATGGCTGTTGTGCCAACTGCAATGATTTTTTTTCCCTCAAGCAAAAGGTTCTTTATGGTGTTTTTGTGTATAATAATCTGTTCAGAATGCATGGTATGTTCCACGGCATTTGCCTTTTTCACCGGAAGGAATGTCCCTGCGCTTACATGAAGGGTAAGAAAATCAGTAGCAATGCCTTTCGATCTTATTTTCTCGAGGACCCTTTCTGTAAAGTGCAGTCCGGCTGTAGGGGCAGCAACGGCCCCCGCTAAGTAAGAGTAAACTGTTTGGTATCGTTCTTTGTCCGAGGCCTCCGCTTTTCTCTTAATGTAAGGTGGCAACGGCACACTACCGGCAGCCTGTAGAATTTCTGCAAAGGACAGATTCGCTGGAGTCCATGAAAATTCAACCAATCCATTTTGATTATCGGTAAGGAGTGCAAAAAGGGTTATCGCCTCTATTTTTTTTTGCAAGACAAGGCCATTCGTCCACCTTTTCAAATTGCCAATCGTGCATTTCCAGGTTGATCCGCCGATGGATGTCAAAGCAGAAGACAAGAGGGCAGAAGGGAAAACAGGTTGTAAAAGAAAAACCTCAATGGATGCGCCAGTCGCTTTTTCAAAAAGGAATCTTGCCGGGATAACCTTCGTGTTATTAAAGAATAAAATAGTGTTATTTGGCAGTAAATCAGGTAATTGAGAAAATAATTTATGAGAGATTTCACCGCGATCATACACAAGCATTTTCGCATTGTCGCGATCCGGAAGCGGGTAAAGCGCAATTCTTTCTTCGGGTAAATTGTAGGTGTAATCCATCAGGTTGATGGCGGGCAGTTTCATAGCAAGGGTCAAAATTAGAAGGCAGATTGTATTTGCCGAACATCAGGCCCATATTCGTAGGATTATATGTCGCTTCAAGCATCTTTTTTTAAGAAAACTTTCCATTTCGCTTTTCAGGCCCGAACTTCCCGTGGTTCAATGACCAAAAGGGATTCCTGGTTTCTAAAAGTCTGGGACCAGCAAAACCCGGAGTTATTTGGAATAGGCGAGGCTGGGCCACTGCCCGGATTAAGTCTGGAGAAGCCAGAGGAGGTAGAGCAACAACTCACTGAAGTGGTGAGCAAGATTGCAAAAATCAATGCACCGCAACATTTGAATTCATTGTATGAAATTCATGACTTCTTCGGATCATCCGCACTTTCTTCGTCGGTACTGTTTGCCCTTGAAACTGCGATGCTTGATTTGAAGAATGGCGGTAATCGATTGATCTATAGAAATAATTTTCTTGCGGGACAGCCTCTGCCTATCAATGGGCTCATCTGGATGGGCGGTCTTGATATCATGCTTCAGCAGGTGAGTATCAAGTTATACGAAGGTTTTTCCTGCATAAAACTGAAAATAGGAGGTATCAATTTCGAAAAAGAACTTGACATCTTGCAGTTTATCAGGCGGAAGTATTTCAGGGACACGGTGACCATACGGCTGGACGCAAACGGCTCCTTCAAGCCTGAGGATGCTCTTAATAAACTTTTGAACTGTTCAAGGTTTGATGTTCATTCGATTGAGCAACCCTTGAAGCCAGGCTCACCGCTACTCCCTGAGCTATGTAAGAAGTCACCTATACCGATTGCTCTCGATGAAGAGTTGATAGGAGTTGTCGACAAGCAAAAGAAAATCGAGCTTTTGGAAAGGATTCAACCTCCGTACATTATTCTGAAGCCAAGTCTTCATGGTGGCTTGCTGGGCTGCGAGGAATGGATTGCCTTGGCAGAAGAGCGAAAGATTGGTTGGTGGATCACATCCGCATTGGAAAGCAACATCGGGCTAAATGCCCTGGCCCAGTTTACCGCCAATTACCCGGTAACAACACACCAGGGTCTGGGGACGGGATCGATATATAGCGACAATATTGCCTCACCGTTGGAGGTTCGCAAAGGAACGTTGGTTCATAATTCCCAAGAAAATTGGGATTTGTCAGAATTAAACTAAAAATTTTAGTTAAATAATTTGCAAAATTTGGATATTCAACCTTCATTTGACTAAATATTTTAGTTATGAAGCTACGACTTACAAGCAAACGACTTTCTTCGGGTCGTTTTCAGGTAAATTTTTCGGCCGAGGGTTTCCAGCAGCCTTGCTATGGCTATTTGCTGGCAGACCCCAAATCAACGGTCACCGATGTAGTAGACAAAATCTCTCGACATGTGCGGGCCATGCAGTGTAAGGATTCCTATTTTCAGAGAAATCTTTTATCGTTGCATTCACGTAATGTGCATTCAGGCCGAATCCTGTTATTTACAAAGTGATTTAAAGAGGGTATGGTAAAGCTCAATGAAAATATACGCTTCGTTCGGAAGCAACTGAATCTTACCCAAGACCAGTTTGCTCAACAGCTTGACATCAAGCGATCATTGGTAGGAGCGTACGAAGAAGGAAGGGCCGAACCGCGCCTGGAGCTTCTGCAAAAAATGGCAGCCATGGTCAGGCTTTCTGTTGATTTGTTGATTGGCAGAGACATCAGCCAATTAAAAGAATATGAAAAGAAGTCGCTGAACAGCAAGGAGGTTTTGGTTGTCACCGTTGATGAAAACAACCGCAACAATATTGAACTTGTTCCACAGAAAGCAGCGGCCGGTTATTTGAGTGGATATGCCGATCCGGAATATATAAAAGAGTTACCCCGTTTTAAACTTCCCATTCTCAATCAAGGTACCTATCGTGCTTTTGAGATCACCGGGGATTCGATGTTACCCATTTTACCCGGTACCATTGTGGTGGGCGAATGGATGGAAGACATTCAGACTCTTAAGAATGGTAAATCCTATGTGCTCGTAACGCAGCGGGAAGGCATTGTGTATAAGCGCGTTTTTAATTATCTGCAGGAAAACGGAAAATTGTTTTTGGTATCAGACAACCGTCAATACGCTCCTTATCAGATTGATGCAGCAGAAGTTATTGAGGCCTGGGCCGCCAAGGCGTACATCAGTGTTCAGTTCCCCGATGTAAGTACCAAGAATGAAATGTCGATGGAACAATTGGCAGGTGTTGTATTGGAATTACAGCAAGAGCTGCAATCATTGAAATCAGAAAAAACAATAAAGAAATCTTCTTAGCGGAGAACTTCTCTGTCCCTCCTTGAACGGAGGGGCGGGGATTTTTTTATGTTGGAATTATAAAGGATGAGACGTGACTCTGTCTCGATGGCGTAATTTTTACTGTCAAACCAGTTTCATCGTACGAACCCGGTCAATTTTTTGAGTGTTGGTTTCAACAAAACTTGAGACGTATAAAAAGATCTTTGGAATTTCATACGTGTTAAGCTCCCGTGTCAAAACAGTTTTGATGCCATGTTCCTGCCCATGGCTTAAAGGGTCTCCTTCCAGTATCAGCACCACTTGCTCTCCGAGTTTTGAATCAGGCAATCCAGTTATAAAAAATCTCCGTTGAATTTTTAATTCCCGCAATCCGGAATCCACTACTTTTTCAACTTTTTCGGCCGATACTTTTATACCACCCGAATTGATAATCTGGTCATAGCGTCCGATCCAGCGGAATCTCTTTTCATCCAACAGTTCGATAATGTCATTCGTGATAATTGCTTTGCGACCCAAATAGGAAGCTGTTATTATAAGACAACTTCGATCATCCGTTGCTGCACGAATCCCCGGAAGCAACTGAAAAGAATTCTGACGATCCTGGCCGTTAAGTTTTTGAAGAGCAACATGTGTGATCGTCTCGGTCATTCCGTATGTGGCATAAAACGCGGGGGAGAGATCCCGGAGGCGTTCAATTGCTGGTTCTTTTAACGGGGCGCCTCCAATGATGACGGTCTTGAGCTTGCTTAGTGCTGATGGGAATTGATCCAGCACCGTAACAAGCTGATAAGGAACAAGCGCAACGAAGTCAATGTTGTCTGAAATACCGTTGAGGGGATTGCCGGATGGAGATTTTATGATCATATCCATTCCGGTCACCAAACTCCTTACCATCATCATGGTCCCTGCAATGAAGTTGACATCGAGGCAAATGAGTGCCGAATAGCCCGGTTGAAGATGAAGCGCCTTTTCCGTGAGCCTTGCACTGACTTCCAATTGTTCTCTTTTAAAGCTTATTCTTTTTGGGATTCCAGTTGAGCCCGACGTCTGAAACTCAAATTTCTGCTGGCCATTCAGCCATTGATGGCAGAATTGAAGAGCATTTTTTTCCTGGTCGTTCAGCGAGACCGGTGTGTGACCATTTTTTAGATCCGCAAGATTTAGCCATTCATTGGCTGCCTTTAACCTCAACGGTCGTGTCATTTTTTGTTAAGGAAACTTGGGAAACTTCGAAAAGTCAGGTTCACGCTTTTCGAGGAATGCATTTTTTCCTTCCTTAGCCTCATCGCTTAAATAGTACAAGAGTGTAGCGTTGCCAGCCAGTTCCTGGATGCCGGCCTGGCCATCCAATTCAGCATTTAGCGAGCATTTGAGCATGCGTATGGCCAATGGACTTTTCTTGAGAATTTTCTTTGCCCACTCCACATACGTTTCCTCAAGTTTTTCCAATGGCACTACCTTGTTTACGAGTCCCATTTCAATGGCTTCTTGCGCGTTGTATTGATCACACAAATACCAGATCTCTCTGGCTTTTTTCTGTCCAACGATGCGGGCAAGATAAGAGGCGCCGAAACCTCCGTCGAAGCTTCCCACCTTAGGTCCAGTTTGTCCAAACCGTGCATTTTCAGCTGCAATGGTCAGGTCGCAGACAACATGTAAAACGTGTCCGCCACCGATAGCCCAGCCAGCGACTGCGGCAATGACGGGCTTTGGAATAGATCGAATCATTTTTTGCAGGTCCAGCACATTCAATCGTGGAATCGTGTCGGCACCAACATACCCGCCATGCCCCCGAACGCTCTGATCGCCCCCGCTACAAAACGCCTTACCGCCCTCGCCCGTGAGAATGATCACGCCGATTTCAACATCTTCGCGGCAGCGGTGCATGGCATCGATCATTTCCGCTACCGTGAGCGGCGTGAAAGCATTGTGAACCTCCGGACGGTTGATGCTGATACGCCCTATTCCTTCGAACGAATGAAAGAGAATCTCTTTGTATTCTTTAACGGTTTTCCAATTGTATTTAAGATTCATAACGATTCTTTATCTGCTTTTTAAATTCTTCAAAAGTTTTTTTGTTGATGGATTGAGATGAGTCAGTTTCCAAAATTTGTGCATTTTTTTTGATCGTGAAAAATGCTCCAAGGTCAGCACATGATGCTTCTATGTAGGCGAACCCAAATTCAGAAGCGAGTGATCTGGCGTTCAACTGCTGACGTGTGATGAAGAACTCCTCTGCTTCGGGCAAACCCGAAGGCCCATCAATAAGGTTAAAAATTATCCCACCGTGATTATTCAGTACAATTACAAAAAGATTTGGCAATATGTAATTATGCCAGAAGGCGTTTCGGTCATAAAAAAAAGCGAGGTCACCGGTAATTAACACGTTGGGAATTTTCGATGTAAGCGCGTGGCCGACGGCGGTACTCGAACATCCGTCAATGCCGCTGGTACCGCGGTTGGAAAACACGGTAATTTTTTTTTGTGATACTGTCAAGCCAATGTGATTGGCATATCGTACCGTCATACTGTTCGCCAGGTGAATATGACAATGGTCTGGAAGCGCTTCGATAACTTGTTTCACCAGGCTAAATTCACCTGGTCGTTTTGTATGAAAGAATTCTTCGATTCCTTTTTTTGCCTTTAACTCGAGATCCATCCACATCTTCTCATAGGTCTGCCAGGTCTTTTGTGGAGGCAAAGATTTTTTTTTGAGCTGATCAAAAAAATAGGGAGGGCTTACAGGAATGATCTTGGTAAGCGATTGAAATGTATCGGCCATGCCACCGGAGGCCTGCAGGTGCCAATGTTGCTTGGGCTGATACATGCGCAAATATAATTTCAGATTCTTGGCGATCAGCGATTTGCCGAAGGTGATGAGTAAATCGGGTTGCAATAGTTGTTTTACAGTTTCCGGAAGCTGCCCAAGAAACGTATCGGAGTGCCGACAGAAAAATGGAAGCGAGTGAAGATTGCCAAGAACATCGCCAACAAATGGCCATGGATGAACTGAATGAAAGGCTTTCAGCGCAGTGGGTAGTACCGGATTGTCATCATTTTGTCCTGACACTACCAGTATTTTTTTGAAACCTGTGAGCGCTTGTTTTATGCCGGACCATTCTTTTAGGGAGAGGGTGGATTCGCCCATCATTGATTCGATAACCCGCTCTGGTTTGCGTTTAAGATTTTCATTCCTGGAAGGATACAAAGGTTCGCGAAACGGGGCGTTGATATGCACCGGACCTTTCTGACCAGATTGAGCGAGATTTATTACTTCATTCACCACGCGATTGGCATACCATTCGGAATCAGGGTGTGTATAATCCTGCGGCAATTCAACGTATTTTTTTACATGACGGCCATATAACTCTGCTTGCCGGATGGTTTGCCCGTCAAATTGATCGATCCATTCTTTTGGCCGGTCGGCTGTGAAGATGATTAACGGAATTTGCTGAAACCAGGCTTCGGCAACAGCTGGTGAAAAATTATAAGCAGCGGAACCAGATGTGCACACAAGCACCACCGGAGTTTTCGTTTGTTGCGCCATTCCCATTCCTATAAAGCCTGCACTTCGCTCATCGCTAATAGTCCAGCACTTTATCTTCTTATTTCTGGCAAATGCTAGCGTCAGTGGAGCACTCCTTGAGCCGGGGCAAAGCACCGCATGACGTATGCCCTTTTCAGCACAGAGTTCAACGAGGTCGTTAAGGATGACAAAATTCACGAAGTGCAAGGTAGCATGGCAAAAAATTACTGCCTAATGATTCTGCCGAGTGTATTCATTTTCATCTCTGTTTCCTTCCATTCTCTTTCCGGATCGGAATCGGCCAGTACCCCCGCCCCGGCATAGAGCAGGGCGACATTTGCAAAAAGTTGCATGCACCTCAGGTTAACATAGATGTGGCTTTCTTCGTGGACATTCACAGGACCTAAATATCCGCTATAGAATTGGCGGTCATAGCCTTCCTGATTTTTTAAAAACGAGAGACTCGGCTCCAGCGGCATTCCACAAACGGCAGATGTTGGATGAAGCAGTTTCAGCATCACGGTGCCGAGTTCCGGAAAATTGATTTCGGCCATATCTACATCAAAGTGCGTTTTCAAGTGAAGCAGATTCCCTGCCACCACGGTCTTCGGACCACGTTCTTCAAACTCCCTTACGCGTATTTTCTTGAAACAACTGATAATGTATCGTTCGACCAAGGCCTGTTCTTCAATATCTTTCTGTGACCAGGTAACCGACCGAAGATCTACACCCGCTGCATAGGGTTGAGTTCCGGCAACGGCCACGGTATGGAAATGCTGGTCCTTGCCAACACACACCAGCATTTCAGGTGTTGCACCAACCCAGGTGCCAGTTAGCGGACTGGAAAATACCGAGACCATCGCATGTGGATTAAATTCACACAATTGATGGAATGCATCGATAACATCAAAGTCGACTGGCAATTTTACACTTTTTGATCGCGATGGTACGATCTTTTCAAAGTCGCCTCGTGCAATTGCGTCTTTGCAATCTGCTACGAGTTGGTGAAAGTTTCGTTCAGAGGCAATTTTGGAGGGGTAAGCCCTTTCATAATAGAAGGTTGTTTTTGCAAAGGTTTCCTGGCTGAATTCATTTATGGATATCCCATTCAGCTTACTTCCTTGAGTGGATGTAAGTTGCCCCGACTCAAACCTGAACAGGTCGTCAGCGGGTAAATGGATTTTCTTTTCTGCAGGATCGAAAGGAGCAAACAAAAAACCCGGTATGGCCTCTTCCAGATTTATCTCTGACAATTGTTGTAGATTTTCACTGGCGGCCAGATAAAGTGCAGGAGAGTCTGGCAGACGCCAAAGTGCAAAAGAAAATTTATGTTGAAAATAAATTGAAGTCGCTCTGGATAAGAATTCACGCACGGAAAGGGGAGAAATACTTTTTGTCTGTTCCATCCTGATCTTAACGTTTGTCGATAACAGCCATTGTAATTCGACTCACACACACTAATTCTTTTTGTTCGTTCGTGATTTTGATTTCCCATACGTGTGTCCGCTGGCCGATGTGAATGGGACGGGTGATGCCTGTTACAAACCCGGTTTTGGCACTTTTTATATGGTTTGCATTGATTTCCAATCCAACGCAGTATTTAGTTTGATCATCCACCGTGCAGTGCGCGGCTACACTGCCAAGTGTTTCGGCTAAGGCCACAGAAGCACCTCCATGTAACAATCCATACGGCTGATGGGTTCTATGATCCACTGGCATTTTTGCTTCTATAAAATCTTCACCGATCGCGGTAATCTCGATACCGAGATTTTCAGCCAGCGTGTTACGGGAGAAGGCATTAAGTTGTTCAACGGTTATGCCGGGATTAAATAGTTGTTTCACGGATCGGTGGGTTATGAGGAGACAGTGATTTATTTATCTTTGCGGCCTGTTTGAGTATTGTTCGGCATACGGCACGGCCAAATTAAAAGAAATTGATATCACAAAAAATATATTTAGTTCGGCACGGGCAAACCGATTATAACCTCCAGGGTATTGTCCAGGGTAGTGGCGTTGATGCTTCTCTCAATGAAAAGGGAAAAGCGCAAGCCGGCTCATTCTATAGTGCATATCGGTCAATGCCCTTCAACAGGCTTTATATATCGAAATTAAGACGAAGCAAAGAGTCGGTACTTTCCTTTATTAAAGATGAGATTCCATATGAAGAGCACAAAGCCTTAAATGAGATTAGTTGGGGAAATCGAGAGGGGCAACGCATTACACCGGAAGAAGATGCGTACTACCACTGGATACTGCGCCAGTGGCAGGAAGGTAAGACGTCCATTCCGATTGAAGGAGGGGAGAGCCCGGATGAAGTAGCGAAACGTCAGCGGCCATTCCTGGACTTGTTGAAATCACGGCCTGATGATAAAAATATTCTTATATGTATGCACGGACGTGCGATGCGGATTTTACTCTGCCAGTTGCTAAACTATCCCCTTCGGTCAATGGATATGTTTGAGCACGAGAACCTTGGCCTTTACCTGATCCATAACACAGGTACTCAATTCATCATCGATCTTTACAACAACACCGATCACCTTGCCGAATTGAATTCCTTTCAGAAAAAAGTGATGGTATCCTCCAGTAAATAAATTATTTTTTCAGCTGTTCAAGCGCTGATTTTGCTTTGGCGTCAATGCCGTTTTTGTATTCGTATCTTTTGTAGGTAAGTACTTTTTCGAAATATTTTTTTGCCGACGCAAGATCACCCTGGGCCTGGCTGATATAACCAAGCTGCAAGGATGCATTGGGAGCAAAATACCAGGGTTGGGATCCGGTCAGATCGATTGTCTGAAGGTAGAATAATTTGGCCGCGCCAAGGTCCTGTGTCTTATGTGCCAGGCGGCCCTTCCGATAGTAAAATTCGGTCGCATCTTTTGCATTGGGAAGATCAGTCGGGAGGATGGACTTGAGCATCTCTTTCGCTTCCTTATAATATCCTCCATCTGTGTAAAAGCGCGCCTTTAGAATTTTGGGATTAGGAAAAGTACCTTCTTCCAGCATGGATGCCGCATATTTGTCTGGTTCAGCCGTTGCTTTCCCGGTCTTTTTCGCAATTTCAAAATACTTCCGGGCACTTTCCTGGTTTCCCAATAGGAAATAGCAAAGACTGATTTTATAATGCGAGTCTTTGCGATAACTCTGACTTTTAAAATTCTTTAAAAACTTTTGATATGCCTGTATGGCGGGTAGGTAATCGCCCCGCTCCATGAGTGCTTCTCCCCGCAAGTATTCGATGTAGTCCATCGGCAATCCGTGCGGTTTACTGTCCAACGCATGTATAAATTTCAATGCCTCTTCGCTTTGGGAATCTTTCATTAGCATGTTTATACCTAAAAAAAGAAGAAGTCTGTTATCCGGGTCTTTCTGAAGACATTCCTGAAAGCCTTTGGCAGCTTCTGCGAATTGTTGATTAATAAATCCTTTGATGGTAAAAAAAAGTATCGTTGCCTCTTGGCTGAGAGAAGATTTCGAAAGCCTTAATTCATCCAATTGTTTTTGTCCGACTTTTACAGAACCCTTCATGCCCAGCAGGCTCATGAACCATTGATACTTGTCTGGCACAGCGCCCACCATGACCTGTATCACACCGTACGTCTTTTTTATAGGTATGAATGACGGATATTTTTTGATGCACTCCTGGGTTGCCTGATAGGCCTGGCGAATGGCGAGTACAGCATTTAGCTCCTGGCTGAGGTTTAACAAATTGAAACCACGCTGCAAATTCAGCTCAGCTTTAATGAAAAGGGTTTCAGCCGATTCTGGCAACCTCGAAATTCTCTCAATTCTTTGTTTGAACTGTTCATTAATTTTTTCAAAATGCTTTTCATCTTCCTGAATGAGAACGTCCACCGTCTCCAAAAGACTCTCCACGTACATCTTGTGGAATTCATTGGTACTTTTCAGTTTGGCGAGTTCAGCATAGGCCTGTTCCGTTTGCAGGTTAAGAACAAGTTTATAAATATGTTCCAGTTGGGCATCAAATTGCCAGACCGAGTCAATGGCGAAGCTTTGCCAAGAGAAGCATAAAAAAAAGCAGACGGTTGCGGCTGCCTTTTTTGATAGATATAGGTTCTTGAGATTAGCCAACTTTCTTGGCCCGTCTGGCAGGTGCCGCTTTTTTGGGCTTAACTTCTTCCTCCATTGACTCCATGTCAACGTCTGCCAGAATTCTGCCGGAATGTTCATCAATTACAATCTTCTTTTTCTCCCGGATCTCGGCAATTTTCTGAGGGGGGATGATAATGTTACAGCCTTCCGCCGCGCCACGTACAACCCGAACGACCGCTAATCCATTTGACAGATTGATGCGGAGACGCTCATAATATTTCAGGAATTTATCTTCAATTTTCTTCGCCGCCTTTTCACGGTCATTCAATAATTTCTTTTCTTCTTCCTGGCTCTCCCCGGAGATTTCTTCCAATTCTTTTTTCTTATTCTCCAGGTCATCACTGCGCTCTTTAATCAAAGCATCAATCTTGGCAATTTCTCCCTTTTTCTCTTCGATTTTTTCCTTTGACTCTTTGATGCGCTTCTCGCAAATCTGTACCTCTAATTCCTGCAATTCGATCTCCTTGGTAATTGCGTCGAATTCACGGTTGTTTTTAACGTTTTTCTGCTGTTCGTTATATTTCTTTACCAGCCTTTCAGCCTCTTTTATGCCTTCTTTATTTTTTTTGACGGCTTCCTCTACCTCTTTCTGGTCAGTTTCAAATCGGTTCATCCGCACCTTGTAGCCTTCAATTTCGTCTTCAAGGTCCTGAACTTCATCGGGAAGGTCACCCCGCAGCTTCCTGAGTTGGTCAAGTTTTGTGTCAATGGACTGTAACTTTACAAGGGCTTCAAGTTTCTGTGTAATTGTCTGATTTTCCATTATTTACAGGTAACTAATTGGATTGGTGACGGTTTTTGAAAAATTGATCGCAAAAGTATGAAATTTTTTGCTCAAAACCTCTATAAAGAGCTCTTTGGTGAACTGTTCACTTTCATAATGACCAATGTCTGCAATAATGATTTTCCCATCGGCATCGAAAAATTCGTGGTATTTAAAGTCGGCAGAGATAAAGACATCAACACCCTGGGAAATAGCTTCGGGAAGAAGGAAACTACCCGCACCGCCGCATACTGCAACCCTTTGCACAGGCCTGTCCGGCAGCAAGGGAGTATGTCGAATAACGGAAACATTCATCTGCTTTTTCAAACGCATTAGGAATTGGATAGGTTCCTCCGGATTCGCTGTTTCACCTAAAAGGCCAGCCCCGATCTCCTGGTTTTCGTTTTCAACCCTGCTTAGATAATAGGCCACCTCTTCGTACGGATGAGACGAACGTAATGCCGTTAGTATCGACTTTTCCAGATGAGTAGGGAGCAGTACTTCGAGCCGCACTTCGCTCACGGTCTCACGTTGTCCAGGTTTGCCAATGAACGGCTTTGCGTTGTCGGTTGGTTGATAGATCCCCGTGCCTGGAATCTGGAAGCTGCAATTTTTATAGTTGCCGATTTGACCTGCACCGGCCTCGTGCAACTGGTTCGTCACTGCCTCGAGATGCTCTTTAGGAACAAAGGTGACGAGCTTGGATAGTGTGCCGATGCGCGGTGCGAGGACCTTGGTATTCTTTAACCCAATCTTTTCCGCTATTTTTTTGTTTACACCCTGGTAAACATTATCAAGATTGGTATGCGCCGTGTAAATCGCCACGTCATTTTTAATTGCCTTAATAACGGTGCGTTCAACATAGGTTTGGCCTGTCAGCTTTTTTAGTCCCTTGAATATGATGGGGTGATGGGCTACTATGAGGTTGCATCTCAAAGCAATCGCTTCATCCACAACGGACTCCGTACAGTCCAGGGTTACCAAAACGCCGCGGACCCCGGCATGAGGATCTCCGGTGAGCAGGCCGGTATTGTCATAGGATTCCTGGAGTGCGCGGGGCGCAAGGGATTCCAAATAAGCGGCAACATCCTTTATCTTTGGCTTTTCCATGGGGCAAATTTATTGAATTGAAGCCAAGCGTGTAATGAAAGCAGCAAAACTCCTCTTGTACCCCCTTGCCGCGCTCTACAACCTCGCCACGCATTTTAGAAATTATTTGTATGACATTGGCCACAAAGCTTCCTTTCAGTTCGATGTGACCGTTATCGCAGTGGGTAATTTAAATGTAGGGGGTTCGGGCAAGACACCGATGGTTGAATACCTCATACAATTGTTGAAAAAAAAACGCACGGTTGCCACGCTCAGCCGGGGCTATAAACGTGAGACGAAGGGCTACCGACTGGCCAGCCCTGTAGACTCTGCCAGAACGATTGGCGATGAGCCGCTTCAGCTCTTTAGAAAATTTGGTAATGAAATAAAGGTAGTTGTGAGTGAGGACCGTGTATTTGCAATCCCCAACATTTTGCAAGAGTTTCCTGATACGGATGTTATACTTCTTGATGATGCGCTGCAACATCGGTCGGTAAAACCACGGATATCGATTCTGGTAACGGAATATTCGAAGCCATTTTATAAGGATTTTGTCTTACCCTTCGGTCGCCTGCGAGAAGCACGCAACGGCGCCAGACGGTCGGATATTATTGTGGTCACGAAATGCAACGATCAACTTTCAGCGGAGGAAATGGATGAAATGACCGAGGCCATACAACGATACGCGGGACTTAAACCGGTATTCTTCTCCAGGATTCAATATAGCGATCCTATTGCTTTTGGAGGCCAGCGTAAATTGGAAAAAAACATCTTGCTGGTGAGTGGGATTGCAATGGTTACTTCATTAAAGGCCTTCTGTTTTTCAAATTATATAGTGCTCAGGCATTTTGATTTTCCGGATCATCACCGCTATTCCTCAACGGATCTGGATGCAATTGAGAATTTCTGCAAGAAGCAGTCCCAGCCCTTTTCGATCATTACGACAGAAAAAGACATGGTTAAACTGATTGAGCCGGGTTTGGGGCCGTACCTTGACCGCTTGCCATGGTTTTATATGCCCATCCAGCATATGTTTTTAAAGGATGGACTGAAATTTGATGAACTCATTTTTGGGTCCGCTACCGAGCCTGCAAGGAACTAAATGAGTCCTCTATCTTTACATGTGAGTTTGCCAAGATTTTTATGGTTGGCGTTCCTTTTGGTAAGTTTTTCCGCCGCCGCCCAGCGACAGAAAGTAATTACCGCGCCCCGGACTGGTTCATCCATTGTTGATGATTCTACCAAAAAC
>JANXYC010000282.1 GCA_025350305.1 Cyclobacteriaceae bacterium
GGATGGAAATTGTTAAGAAACGACTACTGGTAGATTATCGCCAGTGATTTCTCATCATTATCATGTGACGTCAACTGACTAATCCGATCTAATATGAATGCGAAACATCTTTTTTCGGTCGGCCCCCAAAATTCTGTATACCATTCTGGTGGGGATATTATGCACTTTTTTTGCTTTGTTGTTAAAAAAAGTAGGCGAAGGGACTGAACGTTATTTGTTTCAGCGGATACAGGAACATTTCATCTGGCTTCTCCTGGCAACACCCTTGACGGGATTTTTGCTTGTCTACTTTATCACCACGAAAGTATTTAAGACACGAATCAGTGGGATACGCGAGATATTGGATTCACTCCGGGAGCCCATTAAGGTGCTGAAGCCTATTAAAGCAATATTGCATTTTTTTACAGGAATTTTTACACTTGTGTTTGGTGGTTCTACCGGAATTGAAGTCTCTACGGTGGTTGCCTCTGCGTCGATTGGATCATGGGTAGGTCAAAGGAAAAAGTATGGTGATGATTTTAAGAGGAACCTGATTGTGGCAGGCGCTGTGGCGGGTATTGCCGGTCTTTTCAAGAGTCCGCTAGCCGGACTGTTTTTTGGTGTGGAAGTGTTGATGGTGACTTTCTCCTGGGAATTAATAATTCTTTCAACCATCGCTGCTTTCGTAGCATTCGGTGTACGTTATTTCTTGGACAGTGAGATTTTATTTCATCCAATCCTGCACGGGTGGCGGTTCCAGGCAATTCCATTTTATGTAATGTTTTCGGTTGTGGCTTCCTTTTTCTCGGTTTATTTAACAAAGGGAGTTATCATGACGAAAACAATTTTTAATACCCGTTTGGGTGAATTCAAAAAAGTCTGGATAGGAGGACTTCTCCTGGGTTCAATCGTTCTTTTACTTGTACCCTTATATGGTGAAGGTTATGGGTTTATCGAGAACTTGTTAACGAGCCGAACGCTATTCAACAATTTTTCTGGTATTTCCGGTATTTTTCTGTTATCCATTTTATTATTTCTAAAACCATTGGCCACTTCGATCACCCTTGGATCTGGTGGAGATGGTGGTGTATTTGCGCCTTCGTTATTTCTTGGCGCGGTAGCAGGGTGCTTGTTTGCTCAAAGCGCAAATTATTTTGGAGCTAACGTGGTAGAAGTAAATTTTATAATTGTAGGCATGGCTGCCATTCTGAGCGCAAGCCTTCATGCTCCTCTAACGGGGGCCTTTCTCGTTATGAGCATTACGGGAAGTTACGAGTTGTTTATTCCAATCATGCTGACTTCAGTGTTATCTTCTTTTCTTGCAAAGAAAATTTTTCCATTCACGGTTTATTCGTATGCTTCCTGAGTGTAGAAAAAAATCTTGGTCTGCGAAAATCCGTCACAGCGGCTATACAATGGCATTTTTTTCCAGATGAAATTGCATATGAACGAAGATCAGTTAGAATAATCTAAAAAAGATACAACGTAGAGTGGCTGCTGACAACACCGACCACGCGAACGAATCACCCCTGATTGGGGAAAGGAATTCCAGTCTGTCTGGAGATGTCTCTCAAGTCATCAATCACTGCTGGTAACAGGGGAATACCCGTTTTTCTTCTGATCGCTTCTTCCTGATGTTCGGGATCACCGGGGATCAAAACACCGGTAGTGCCTTTGGCGGGTTTTGTATTTCTAAAAACGTCTATCCAGTCGTCAATCCGTTTTTTGAATTCGTTGACATCCATGAACCCCTCTATTTCCATAGCACCAAAGAAATGGCCAATGCCTTTGCCCACACTTCGACTCGGAATTTCCTGACGCAATGCAAAGGGGGGAGCAAAAGGCCCCCAGTTGGCGCCACTCAAAACGGCAGAAAGAATATCTACCATCGCTGAAAGGGCGTAACCTTTATGTCCGCCTAGTTCACGGTCAGAACCAAGCGGGAGGATTGCCCCACCATTGATCATGTCATCGGGGTTGGTACTTATACTTCCTTCTTTGTCAACAATCCAGCCTTTCGGGACAGGCTGCTTTTTTCGCTTGGCGATTTCTATTTTTCCATAGGCGGCTGCGCTGGTGGCTAGGTCAATGACAATCGGTGGATTTTTTAATCCCGGGAAGGCAATCGAAATAGGATTCGTTCCAAGCATCCGCTCCGCTCCCCACAAAGGCGCTACAAGTTTGGTGGTGTTGGTCATTGACCAGCCTATCATATCCCGTGTCAGCGCTTGCAAAGGATAATACGAGGCAATACCAAAATGATTGGTATTGCAAACGCTTACCCAACCTGAACCAAAGTGCGATGCTTTCTCCATCGCTATTTCATTCGCCTTCGGACCCACCACCAAGCCCAGACCATTATCACCATCAACGGTACACACACTTTTGCGTTCTCGTATAATTTTTATGTTCGGCGTAGGATTGATACGATTGATAGAAAGCATTTCAAAGTAGGTGTGAAGCCGCGCCACGCCGTGGGAATCAATGCCCCTCACGTCCGCAAGACTTAATACATCCGCTGCGATCACGGCATCTTTTTCAGGTACGCCAAAGTGGATAAAGACTTTTGTCGAGAAATCTCTCAGACCCTCAATCGAGAATTTTTCTGGTTCGTTTGTCATAACTTAAATATCTGGTCCATGAGTATCCACTTTTCTCCGGGCCTTGCATTGGGCAAAGCTTGTTGATATTTCCACATCAACTTTTCCCATGCTTGAACCTTGAGGTTGATAGCATCTGCCGCAGCCTTCGTCTCAAGTGAGAAATCATCGTTTGTTTCCATGATCATGAACAGGCGACTTCCCGTTCTATAGATTTCCATGGTTTCAATGCCGACATTCCTCATGCTACTAAAAATTTCGGGCCACACATTCTGATGATAGACTTCGTATTCAGCTATCAAGGCGGGGTCGTCGATTAGATCAAGGGCGAAACAGTAACGGTTCATAGGTTAATGACGAGATTACAAATGACGAATGACGAATGTAGTGGGACTCGACCTAAATAACTCATTTTCACAATTCGTAAAATCGTTATTCTAAATTCGTCATTTGTATTCTATGTCCTCTCCAACCAAAATAAAAAATGAATAGAAAGGATATCCATGGTACGATGAGGGCATTTTGCATGCCAGTTTGCGATAGGAGGCCTGTTAGTGGTGGAAGGACGGCACCACCAACGATGGCCATGATCACCAGCGAAGATCCAAGCTTGACCTGACTTCCAAGATTCTTGATGGATAATGCAAAGATGGTAGGGAACATGATCGACATGAAAAAATACATGAACGAAATTGCCACAACGGCCACCAGTCCATCGCTCACCCAGGCAAATCCAAGCAGTACGAGACACGCGATGGCATAGGCGCTTAGTAATTTCTCAGCTTTGACCTTCGTAAGCAACCAGGTTCCAACAAACCTGCCAACCATAAACAAGATGAAGGCAAAGGACGCATGAAAACTTGCGATCTGTATCGGTGACATTCCGTCCGTTACCTGATAAATTGTTTTTACAATGCCCAGGTTCTCATCATGAGCAAAGTGGAGTTTGAGGTCTACAAAATATCCCCAAATAGAAGCCTGAGCACCTACATAAAAAAACTGTGCGATAACCCCAAACACAAGGTGTCGGTGACGAAAAATTCCTTTCATGGTAGCCGTAGACTCTGAGGGAGAAGAAATTTCCGGCATCTTGACCATCGAAAACAGAAATGCAATTACCAAGACAACTCCCGCGAGGATCAAGTAGGGCATTTGAACGGAATGCGCTTCGGAAATCCTAATGAGTTCGGCTTGGGCAGGTGGTAGACCATTAAGGAGGTCGTTCGTGTATTC
>JANXYC010000285.1 GCA_025350305.1 Cyclobacteriaceae bacterium
TGAAACACCTCCGAAGTCAGACTTGTGTTATTCTTGAATGCGGTACCGATGGATAGTGTCGATATCCGGTAACTGCCGGTTCGGGTGGGACTGAGTTCTGAATAGCCGAATTCATCCGGAGTGACCGCCGGATTCTTTGGATCAAACCTGTAAATTTCCTGAAATGAAGATGTTGTTGTTTTTTTTATATCGAGTTGAATTTTAAAATCGGGTGTAAGTTCCAGTGCCGTACGAATGCCAAGATCTTTCACCTGGCTCTGACTAAAAGGTGTTGTGAGTTTAGCGGATTTGGAAAGCCATTTGTTCTCTGCTGCCTTTTTGCGAATCTCGGAATCCTGGTTGCCAAAAATAAAGCCCCACCCGGGTGCACTCCATGCGTTGTCCATTCCGAGAAGATTTGGACTGGGCAAAAATCCCGGAAGAATGGTTCCGGAAGTTACCGTGTACGTTGCCGTGATACTTCGCATTGACATCAAGAGTCGAAGGAATCCCTTTACTGCATAATTATTGGGCGGCACCTTTACAGTGTCAGGCTTTGTCTTTGCCTTTTCCAGCGGTGTAGGTGGACGCTTCGGTGTGTTGATGTCTTTGAGGTAGCCGATTTTGTTGTAGAGCTTCACAAGATCAATCCTTCCATTAAAGCCCTGATCTTGCGAGTTCTGTATGATGTTGCCCAGTCGTAAGCTGTCTACCCGCTCAACGGGTCCTGCTCTCCAGGAGTAGGCAACATTATGGCGATATTCTGTTCCCAACCAATTAGTTAATGGTAATTTATCAAAGGGTACGGTGTAATTGACCGTAACTGTTTGTTCAAAATTTTTCTTACGTCCAAATCCTTTTAAATTATTGATAACCGAATCGCGGTATTCTTCGGAGCTTATGTAACGTTTTAAAATTGGCGAGTATCCACCAATCACATCAACATCAGGTTCGTCAATGATGGCATTAACTCGCGAACTGTAGTCGAGGGTGAGTGTTTTGGAGAGGGTCCACCGGGCAGTATAAAACCGGTTAAAGAGAAAATACTTTTGAATATTGGATTGTGGGGTAGATGCATTGGTCCCAACGGAATTCCGATATACAATCTTATTGAATGACCGGTCGAGTTCACCCCGTATCGACACACTGGTCGGTAGCGGATTAAAATTAAAATCCTTAATAAGCTGGAGCCATGGCGTTTTCCACGTAGCCGCTTTAAACGGTTCAAAGCCTTTGAACTTTGGATTGAATTGCCACGCGACTCCACCTTTGACGTTTCGTTGGGTGTTTTCCAGCAGGTTGAAGTTGGTGTGTGTGGCTTCGCTGTACGCGTAGGTAAAAGAGAAATTTTCTATATCGTACAAATTACTGCGGGCATCCGGTTTCACTTTCGTTTTTCGTACGTTCGTAAAATTCAAACTTCGTCGAATGGCATTATCCTGGATAACCTTTCGATAGGCCTCGCGTTCAGCATCGGAATTAAAAGATTGGTCCATCGCTGCCAGCCGCAAGTCCGGATTGGCCGGATCGAAGTTGGGATTGATAGTCGTTTTCTCATAGCTGATGAACATCGGAATTTTCAAACCCGTGTTTCGAGGCAGGAGCTTGTCTACCGCGATGTTGGCAGAGACATCAAACACAGTAGTTTCCCCCCGGGCGCGTTCTGAAATTTTTGATTGTACACCTCCATAGCCGTAGGTGATCCGCTTAAAGGATGTGGTCAGATTGCCAAGGTCCGCCAGTTTGGTGTTCAGCACGGCGTTGGCAGCCCAACCCGCTGTGCGGTCAAAGTCCGTGAGCCGCATTTCATCAGCCCAAATACATACACTCAATGCTTTCCCATCATCTCTTGGATTTCTCACGCCAATCATCATCAGCTTCACCTGGCTTAAATCGGGCCTGCCAAAAATCCGAATTCCCTGACGACCATCCACCAACTTGGGTCCGGCTCGCGGATATAACTCCCCCAACGAAAAACTTTCACGGTCACGCGCCGCCTTTAACGCATAGAGGATATTCAGGTCGAGATCAATTTCGTTTTCCTGAGGCCATACGATGTCAACATTCGGGTTCTTTCCATTGGGCGTGATCTTCAGCGGGAGTTCTATTTCATAATAGTTCTGATCAAAATCGGTACCCAGTCTTAGAAAGCCAACGAGCTGATTGTCTTTCAGATTATTGCCATGGGCTGATAAAAACATTTTAATACGACCATAGTTAAAGAAATCAAATCCAACATTTTTATAAATGGAGCGGCCGTCTCCGTCCGCCAGGTTTGTCACACACATCTGTACGGACTGCTCGTTCAGTCTTCGCTGAATGGTTGAAGTGACATCCCGGTCGCGAGCAAGAGGAGGCACGTAGGATGGTTTTTCTGCATTCCCCAAGCCATTCTCCTCAACGTTGACGACGGATACTGAAAAATTATCAAGGTTTGGTTCGAGTTGTTCGCTAAATTGAGATTGGGCCAGGTTGGCCGTGAAGCGTCTCCAGCGATTACCAACGGCACGAAAGTTTGCAAATCGCATTACCACCGGCTGCGTGAAACCGGTCAGTATCATACGGGCGTAACGTATAGATTTAAAACCATTAATACCGCCAACTTTTTCTTCAAACTGCCGGATCGGAATCCTCACCAGGTACCAGGTAACATCGGCTTTGCCATCCGGCGTAATTTTATCAACAATGTATTTTTTTCCTACTTCCAATTGACCGGGTTTGAGATCCAAATTAAAAACATAATACTCTTCCAGTTCGCTCAGTGTGTTATCCTGGTTGAGATCTTCATTTTCAGGAATATTGGACCCGGATTGCGCAAACGGCTCATTGCCTGTGATAATCGGAGAATTGTTTTCTATATTATTGATATTCTTGTAACGCTCCAGAAGTTTTGCGTCAACGACATCCTGGTCAGGGCCTAAAAAATATTTAAAGTCATCAGCCGAGGGATCCTTTTCAACAATCGCACGTGCAGGTCCATTTACCTGATCCAAAAAAGGTTTGAATTTTACGGCCTCCCGGACGCTGCCGATACCGTCAAGGCCAACATCCTGGTTTGCTCGCGCGGTGGCATCGGTGTTGAAGGCATTGTTCAGATACTGTTGATTGGTTACATAGCCCCAGTTTGTTTCGGTTGTCGCCGGAGGTGCGACGTTACCATTGGCAGGAAGACCATTTTCAAACGCGTGCCTGCCATCACGCATAAGATCTTCAGAAATACTACCAAGATGAAAGATTAGCTTTCCCCCGGTGGTGTTAGGTTTGGCAAGCCCTTCGCCATGTCCGTCATTGATTACACCCTTGTTGTTGTTGATAAACGGATCCATTAGCCAGAATTCAACATACTCCACATTCGCTTTGTCAAAATCTACTTCTGTACGTATGGCGGTGGTGATGCCAGCCCAGTTGCTGGCCGGATTTTTAAGGGTACCGTCGGTGTTCAGATCCGGGTTGAAATTGTAAGGACCACGCTCGGAAGGATAATAGGCGACATCAAAGATCTGTTCATAGAAATTTCCTACATACGGATCCCGGAAGGGAAAAATCTCCTGCGGCAATACGGGCCGCACATAATGATTTTCCAAATCTTGCTCAGTAATGTTGTTGGGCTTGTAACGGCTAGTCGTTCGATAAAACAAATTATCAATTTGATACCAGGCGAGCTTGGCGCGTCTGTATCCGGCTTTCAAATCATTGGACACACCACCACTGAGATCAAAGCGCGGATCATTGGGAGGTGATGCTGCAAGTTTCCATCCGACCGGGTTTAATAAACTGTACGGTGTGGCCGTATTTTCAAAGTCATCGATAAAGGAAGTTCCATCTCCCTTTACTATGTTGGAGGTCCCGGGCAAAAGCTGCGCGTATTCTGCGTTCAACGTAAACGAAGAGGTCTCTTTGGTCTGCAGGAAGGGCAGCGCATCAACAATCTTGGTAAGCAGCCGCGAGTTCTTCTTCATGTTCAAATCAACGCCATACTGAATATTTCGCGCAGGCTCTGTGCCGATCAGGTTGCGCGAAATGAGGGGCCGTTCGTTGTAGTACAAAAAGGTTCCTCCAAGATTAACATCGTCATTGAGTTTGTAGTCAAAACGAGTTCCCAGCAACGACCGTGTTTGAAATGCAAAGGGATCTTGTTGTTCATAGGTGATACTGATATTTTTCCCCGAACTCAGAATACCTTCATTGAGTATGGTAACTTTTCCAAACGTATAGTCCACGGTGTAATCAATTCCTTCGCGCAAGGGTGTGCCACCGGCAAAAACCTTGACAGATCCATGCGAGATGTTGAAGCCCTGAATAATAATATCTTTTCCGGCCCCAGCCTTAAACGACCCAACGATATAAAATTTATTTTTTGTAGCCACGAGTTCGGCTTCGGCTTTCGTGGTGTGATAAAGGGTATCGTATAAATATTTCTGTCGTAGAAACTGTCTGGTATTTGCATTTGTTTCTTTTTTAAAGAGAAGGCTATCCAACCCCTTGTTGAAAGGCTCCAGGAAGGGAAATATGATCAGTCCCGTCTCTGAGTTGATAGTAACTTTTTCCACGTAGTCAAAATTTCCGTCCGGCTGCGGATCATTGTAAGGATTAAGGCGGTCGAGGCCCAAGGCCTGAATCAATTGAATGGTTCGTGAATAATCACCATCCTGAAGCTGGGGATTATCGATACCGGTTCGGTCGTCGCGGTAGATAATCCTTAATTGAAATCCTTCGCGCTGGAGTTGGGTGACGCTGAGATTGTAAATGTTCTTCATCATCAGGTTCCAGGTGGGGAGGATCCTTCCAAAATTATCTTTTACAGCAATCTTTCTGGGACGCAACATCTTCAGAAATACCACTTCCTTTTCACCGCGATTGGAATAATCTTCTGAAAGCTCTCCTACTTTATGAGGAACGCCATTGTAAGTGTACTCATAGGCAACTGCCACAGCCTCATCATTCTGAAGCTTCCGCTGAAGAGTGATGTAGCCAAGTTCCTTGTGGTAGGTAAATTCAGTAGGGGCCAGCTTACGGGCACTGGTTATTTTTTCAAAATCAGTACCATTGACGTAAGCCCCTGGCGCGTACAAATTTTCAAGTTGCCTGTTGATATTGTCTGAGCCCTTGTCACTGATGGCAAGCAGGCGTGAAAACAGATCGTTGTTGCCGTTGTCGGTAGCCGAACCATCCGGACGATTGCTGACATAAAGACTTTTTCGATACGCTTTATTGGTCTCCCCCAAGTCCATGAATCCGATCACATCACGAAGCGTCTGGGTATCATTCGACCGGTTAAGAAGGTAGACTTCCACGCGGGTGACGTTAACGCCGGAGGTGATTTGAGGAAGCGTACTGAGCCAATTCTGGAAATTTTCTCGGAAGAATTGGCCAAGAAAAAAATGCCGGTTCTCATCGTAGTTGGAAGCCACAATTTCAAACGGCCTTCCTTGCGCAGCTCCATTGGTGCTTCCTGCAATATTAATGGTAGACTGTTTGCCGCGTTGCGTAGTAGCAATGGACGTAACAAAGAGCTTTCCAAACTGTAGCTGCGCTTTTAACCCAAAAAGATTCTGAGCTCCGGTGATCAGACTGTTATTTAGCGGAAGACTTACGTTTCCGATCTCAAGTTTTTTCAGGATGTCCTCCTTGAAGCCGGTGTATTCAACTTTCATCTGGTTTTGAAAGTCGAAGGAGTTGTTGTTGTCAAAGTTGGTGGTGATCTTCAGCTTTTCACCCACCTTACCTGTCACGGCCAGGTTGATTTGTTGATCAAACTCAAACCCACCGTTGCGCTGTTGCCGGATTGGAATTGACGGGTTCTGGATTTTTTGCCATTGGCCGCCAAAGTCAAGCGTGACGAATCCACGAGGAATCAGTTCCACATAGCTGCCGCCAAAAATACGATCGAGCACTGGGCTCACATACAGTTTTGGCAGGAGGTTGCGGCTGCTCACCGCACTTTCGCCATCCAGGGCACGACTTCTGTTTTTCCAATAATCTTTAATGATCGACTGATTTTGAAGCTGACTCACTTCATTAAATGTCATGTAGGAGGGCGACCGGAAGTTCATGGTACCAAGCCGCTCATAAATGGAATACGTACGGCCTGTATCAGGCAGAACCTCCAGCTTCATCGCCTTGGGATCTTTTAAGAAAAGAGGTGAATGTGTGGTGTAGCTTGAAAAGGGGTCTCCATACCGGTCCAACGGACGGAAATTGGGTCTGAACAGGGGTCGGTATTGAATGGAATCCCGGGTGGTATCCTGTCTGATTCGAAATTGTCCGTCAGCGAAAAACGGTACAAGGCACGATATCAATATCATGCCCAGTCCAGGGGTGAACTTCTTTGTCCAGGTTAGGTAATTCAAACGTAATCTATGCGTTTTTCAATGCCTGCTTGACCAAATCTTCCAAGCTAATGGTATTTCCTGATTTCCTCAGGACGGTATCAATACTTTTCTCAGCCGCAATCCTGATAATTCCCAGGGTCATTAGTGCTGTTAACGCCTCCTGTCGCATGGTATTGTTTACCATTCCTGTTAAAGTTGAAGGTTCGTCCCCCTGACTTTTTCGGAGTTTGTCCTTAAGCTCCAGAATGAGCCGCTGGGCCGTCTTACCGCCAATACCTTTTACTGCCTGAAGCGTGGCCGCGTCCTCCCGTAGGATGGCGGATTTCAGTTCGGCAGGAGCAAGCGAAGAAAGTACCATCATGGCAGTGTTGGGCCCTACCCCGTTGACGGAAATCAGGTTAAGAAACATGGCCTTCTCAGCATCCGTGGCAAAGGCGAACAGGATGTGCGCGTCTTCGCGTACATGGAGATAGGTTGATATGCGGATGTCTTCCTTGTCCTTGATTTCTGAAAAGGTATTGAAAGAAATGGATGCCTGGTAGCCTATGCCACCCACATCAATGACGATATGGGTGGGCTCTTTGTGCACAAGTTTGCCTTTGAGATAGGCGATCATTTTTTATTTTTTTGATGTGTGCTCAATCTCTTCTTGTATCTGGGCATCGACCACAGCAATGGCTGCCATGTTAACGATCTCGCGAATGGAACTTCCGAGCTGAAGTATGTGCACGGGCTTCTTCATGCCTAATAAAATAGGACCGATCGTTTCGGCCCCACCAATTTCCATCAAAAGTTTATAGGCAATATTGGCTGAAGATAGGTTGGGGAAGATTAGTGTATTGGCGCCTTCCCTGGCTAAGGCACTGAATGGATACAATTCTCTTTGCAACTCAACATTCAGTGCTACGTTGGCCTGGATGTCTCCTTCAATGACCAGGTTCGGATATTTTTCTTTTGCCAATCGCACTGCTTCCCTTGTTTTGTCAGGTATGTCTCCTTTGCTCGAACCAAAGTTTGAATAAGAGAGAACCGCTACGCGCGCGTCTGCCTCGAAGAATTTTGCTCCCCGAACAGTAAGACCGATAATACCCACCAGTTCTTCCGGAGTAGGGTCCACATTGACCGTACAGTCAGCAAAAAAGTATGTGCCTTTCTTATTGAGGATTATGTACATGCCCGCGACTCGCTTTACGCCAGGTCGCATGCCAATGATTTGCAGTGACGGAAGGATCGTTTTGGAATAATCGCGGGTGAGGCCGGAGATCAGGGCGTCGGCTTCGCCAAACTCCACCATCATAGCGCCAAAAGCATTGCGATCCCGCAACGCCCGTTGAGCATCGGAATAGGTCACACCTTTGCGCTGACGCTTTTCATAGTAGGTCCGGGTATATTTTTCATCCCGGAGCTTGTCTTCGCGGGGGTCGATGATAGTGCAGGCTCCCAATTCAAGTTTATATTCTTTTATAAGACGTTCTATTTCCGGACGGTTGCCGAGCAGAATGGGAACACAAATTTCTTCATCTTGTAAGACTTGTGCAGCTTTGAGAATTTTTGGATTATCAGCTTCTGCAAAGACAACGCGCTTGGGTGACTTCTTGGCACGGTCGATCACATTATTAATGAGCTTTTGATCGATACCGATTCGTTTCTGCAAAGCCTGGTGATAAGCGCCCCAATCGGTGATCGGTTTCTGCGCAATACCGGAATCCATGGCCGCTTTCGCAACGGCAGGCGCTACCGTGGTAATGAGCCGGATGTCCATCGGCTTCGGTATAAGGCATTCCCTTCCGAACTCAATTTTTTCTGTGCCGTACGCCATCATGACACTGTCGGGTACAGGCTCTTTAGCCAATGAAGATAAAGCTTTCACCGCTGCCAACTTCATTGCTTCATTTATTTCTGTAGCGCGAACATCCAACGCTCCGCGAAATATGTATGGGAAACCCAGCACATTGTTTACCTGATTAGGATGGTCTGACCGTCCGGTGGCCATGATCAAATCCTGTCGTGTCTTTTTCGCAAGGTCATACGCGATTTCCGGATTTGGATTGGCCAACGCAAAAACAATAGGATCTTTAGCCATGGCCAGGATGTCTTCAGGTTTTAATATGTCTGCTTTAGAAAGGCCTACAAAAACATCTGCGCCTTTCATGGCTTCTTGCAGGGTTTTAAGTTTTCGCGAAGTAGCAAATTCCGATTTAATTGGATCGAGGTCAGCGCGGTCGGTTCTAATCACACCTTTACTATCGCACATAATCAAATTATCTTTTTTCAGTCCGAGGGCAAAATAAAGTTTCGTACACGAAACGGCCGCCGCTCCGGCACCATTTACCACCAGGACAATATTTTCGATTTTCTTACCAATCAACTCAAGCGCGTTGAGTAAGGCTGCGCTGGAGATAATCGCCGTGCCGTGTTGATCATCGTGCATGATGGGTATGTTCATCTTCTCACGCAGCACCTGTTCAATTTTAAAACATTCAGGTGCTTTGATGTCCTCCAGATTTATGCCACCAAACGTGGGCTCCAGCGATTTTACAATTTTGATAAATTCATCCGGGTCTTCTTCCGCAATCTCAATGTCAAAACTGTCGATGCCGGCATATTTTTTAAAGAGCACTGCTTTTCCTTCCATCACGGGCTTGGAGGCTTCCGGACCAATGTTGCCCAGGCCAAGAACAGCTGTGCCATTTGAAATCACGGCCACCAGGTTTCCTTTTGCTGTGTATTTATAAACATCCTCCTTATTAGCGAAAATTTCCATGCAGGGCTCTGCCACCCCGGGTGAATAGGCCAGCGCCAAATCGAGTTGAGAGCTGAGGACTTTTGTGGGCACCACTTCCAGCTTGCCGGGTTGACCCATCATGTGATAGTTGAGGGCGTCTTCTTTTCGGATTTTAATAGCCATGTTCGTTTTGATAGTTTACAGCAATTTAGCTTTTGGCCTTTGGCTTTAGCCTCCTAAGTTAATGGATTCATTTTAAAAGGCGATAGCGGATTGATTAAACTTGTTCAACGCGCCGCTTTTGAGAGATGCCTGAGTCCGATACACCCGGGGACGCCAGAAGGTGTCAACAGGTCGGCGCTTATTTTTTGTTGAGTTGGTCGCTGGTTCGAAAAGTGTATAAAATCGTCTCCAATTCGCGCATAATTTCCCGCTGGGCTTTACCGGGGGAGAAGGTAAATCCTTCGACATAATAAAAATGATGGGAACCTTCATCAACCAACGCGAAGCCCTCAAAGGGGCCACCCATTTGGAATGTATTGGAGCGCCACAAGCCCCTCAATTGTACTGCAAAGTGTCCGTTGAAATTTACTGTATCCGCCGTTACCGGAAGAAAGGGAATAGTCGTTTCTGTCAACAGGAATGTTTCGGTCTGATCAGGATCTTCAAACAAAAACTTGCGACAAACGTCATCGCGAAAGCGGATGAGGTTTTCTTTCTTAAAATCATCTTGCGAGACGTAAGGCTTTCGCGCAATGAATATATCTTTATCATCACGTGGATTAATTTGCCGAAGCCACACAAAGTCCGGCTTTTTGTCAGCGATCTTATACCCGAAGGGGATTTTAAGGTCGCATTGATAATCTTTAATAAGCGTTTCACTGATCCCTTTTATCTGACCTGCCTTAAAAAGAGCCTTCGTTATCCTTTCTTTTTCTTTTTGATTAAAAAAATCTACCAGGTGTGCCCGGTTCGCCCGGATATTTTTAAGTAATGTTTCCTCATTCGCACTATACAAGTACATTATTTCCTGCCCTTTGGCGAACACATTTTGTGTCGTTGTGATAAATTGTGCTGGATTCGCTTTAATTTTTTCAATGGATTCAGGCGTAAAAAGTTTACGTACGATCCGTGACCCTTCGGCGTGCTGATCGAGCGTCATCACAAAGATCAGATTGCGACTTTGCTTGAGTACAAAATTGAGCTTGCCTGGATTGATCCACCGAAATTTAAAAATCGATTCATCCCGTGGGAGCCCTGGCATTTCTGCACTGAAGGTGGAGTCCAGAGTTTTGCCCAACGGGCCTCTCCATTGAAGGGAGTCCATGATCACATAGATACTGCCCGTTATGCCGGTGGCCGCAGGAAGATTTTGATTGTCGGATGAACAGCTGGTCAGCCATAAGAGGAAGGCCAGGGCCGGGAAAAGTTTCATGAGCTTTTAATAGCAGAATCTTAAAGTAGTCAAATCGTCACAGATTTTGTGAAACTGTTTTTCCGGCAAGGTCCTTATGTTCAAATTCATTGACTGAAATGAAATTACTTTTCAGGATTTAACAATGCCTGAAAGTAATTGTTCATATTAAAATATTTCTTCGCGGCCTCCTGCAAATCTTTCGATGTAATTTGTTTTAACCGGGTCTCCATCGTGAGGATACCGGCCGGGTTGGTACCAAGTTCACCGCTTCGCTGGAGGCGATTTGCCCAGAAATTGTTGTCTTTCAAATCTTCCTGATACTGCTTGAGGAAAGCTTCCTTCACTTTATTCAGGTCGGCTTCTGAAGGCCCATTGTCTTTTATTTTTTGGATTTCAGCAAAAGTTGCTTTGATTAGTTTATCGACGTTCTCCGGTCCACAGGGCAATGACACGTTGATGGAATAGCTGCTATACGGGTTCTTGCTCAGTCCACCACTCATACCACCTCCATAAATGCCACTAAGTTCTTCCCGCAACGTCTCCATCAGTTTGATGTTCATTAATTCAATCAATGCCTGCAACTTCAGTTGTTCCTCGTCGGAGAATGGAGTTTCACCCGTGAATGCGATGGAGATGAAACTTTTTGGCTCATGGCCTTTTCTTATTTCTTTCTTCACCACACCCGTCACCGGTCGTATCCCAAGATCTTTAAATGTAGGGGGCGGTGTTGCTGAAGACGGCAATGTTCCAAGATAGGTGGCAATCAACGGCTTGAGCTTCGCCGCATCAAAACTTCCGACCATATAAAATGTCCAGCCGCGGGCATTCGCAAAACGCTCCTTGTAAATATCCAGGGCGCGGTCCATATTAATTTTTTCAAAATCGACGGAGCGTGGAAACCGCGGCGCGCGTGGATGATTTGCATACATCATTCGCTGCGAGGAATCCTGGAAGACCGTACGCGGGTCACTCATCATATTTTGCACCATGCCTTGTTGTTTGGTGACAAACGACTTAAAAAGTTCTTCGTCTTTGCGAGGAGCGGTGAAATACAAGTGTATAAGTTGTAGCATAGACTCTGCATCGTTTGTCCCTGATTGTCCGTTGACACCCTCTGAAAGTAGCGTTAAGCGAGGTGAGGCACTCACGGTCTTGCCGGCAAGCACTTTGCGCAATTCGTTCGGTGAGAAACCCCCGACTCCCATTTGCTGTACAATGGAGGTGGCATATTGGGCATTGTACAGATCTTTCACATCGTATAAAGACTGTCCGCCAAACCGGAAGCCTGTCAGCACAATCTGGTCATTCTTGAAATCAGTAGATTTGACAATCACCTTTACGCCGTTGGACAATGTAAGCTCGGACAAACCGAGTTCCGCATTTTTCTTGTCGAACAAGATTCTACCTCCTTCCGGAAGTGTGGTCATCAGACTGGCGGCAACAGCTTTTTCCTCATAGGCTGTTACCGGTAGTTTTTCCGCATCCGTCACCAGGGTCAATAATTCGGTGTTGGTTGGAATCGTGAAGTCAGCCTTTTCAGGTCCCTGGAAAATGACCAGTTTTTTTTCTGCTGACGAGGGAATGTTTTTAGCGGTGAACTCATTAATCTCCTGCAGCGTGATACCCTCCAGGAACTGCTTATGATAATTATACTCATTCTCAATGCCGGGGATGGGTTCGTCGCTGAGGAAGTTGCGGATGTATTCTTCCGCATAACCGACTGACTCGGTCTTATCACGTTCGTTGTAGGCTCGCTCCATGCTTCGCATAAATGTTTTTTTCGTGCGATCAAGCTCAGCGGCCGTAAAGCCAAATTTCCTGGCGCGCTCGTTTTCCTGTATCACCGCGTTGATGGCCGGTGCCACTCCGGCTTTTCCAATCAGCGCAATTCCGAAGTACGATTCATATCCATGTACAAATTCACCGCGATCGCTACCGCCAAAGATATAGGGTGGCTCGGCTTTTTGTGTCAGCTCCTGCATGCGCTGACCCAGCATCTGACTTGTGAGACTCTTAACTATGTTTTGACGATAATCCCCCAGGGTTGTCTGTACTTTTGTTTTTTGAGTGGCATAGAAAATCTGTAAAATATGATTGGTGGCTTCAGCATCAGTCACCACCAGTCCTTCTGATGTCTGGCGCGACGGTACATCGGCATACGGTCGTGGTTTTTCTTTAGCGGGCCCCTTCAGTTTTTCAAAATGTTTTTTGATTAAGGCCTCCGCCGTTGCGGGGTCTACATCACCCACAACAAATACAGCCATAAGGTCCGGTCGGTACCAATCTTTGTAAAAGCGCTTGATGGTTTCCGGCTTAAAGATTTTTAGGATTTCCGATTTGCCGATCGGCAGGCGCAGGGCATATTTTGATCCTTGCAGAATTAATGGGAGCATTTTTTTGCTCATGCGTTCTTGCGCTCCCTTGCCCAGCCGGTCTTCTTCGAGAACAACACCACGTTCCTTGTCTATTTCAATTGGTTCAAACGCGACCGTACTCGCCCAATCTTCGAGCACTAAAAATCCCTGGTCCAGGTTCTCCGGTTTATCCACCGGGATAGGAAGAATATAGACCGTCTCATCAAATCCCGTGTAAGCGTTCAGGTCGGCGCCGAATTTTACGCCGATGGATTGGAGAAACGAAACGAGGTCGTTCTTTTTGAAATGTTGAGAGCCGTTGAAAGCCATATGCTCGGTAAAGTGAGCAAGACCTTGCTGGTCATCGTCTTCCAGGATTGAGCCGGCTTTTATTGCCAGGCGCAACTCGACTTTCTTTTCAGGCCGCGCGTTTTTCCGGATGTAGTAGGTGAGGCCGTTGGACAATTTGCCCACCCTAATTTCAGGTGCTATGGGAAGCTTTTCTGTGAGGTTACTTTGTGCAAAGGAGATGTTCGCGGTGAAGAGTAAAATCACCAGGCGAACCAATAAATAGGTTTTTTGCATCGCAGTTTTGTTTAGTTGCTTATGATCGGGAATAAATAAAACTTCATCACGTGATGGGAAATATTTAACAACCCCACTCTTTTCTGATAATCTTCAGCATGTCCGGATGTACACCGCACCCCGCAATCAATTCTCCGCCAAAGAGGAAGTTGTTTCCACCGCTGAAGTCAGTGACAGTTCCGCCCGCCTGCTGAACCAGGAACGCGCCCGCAGCCACATCCCATGGGTTGAGGTTGTATTCAAAAAAACCTTCAAATCGACCGCAGGCTACATAGGCCAAATCGGTAGCCGCACTACCCAATCTGCGCACACCGTGTGATTGACGCAGGAAGTTACTGATGATTTCCAGGTACGCGTTCATCTTTTCAAATTCGTAATAAGGGAAGCCTGTAGCCAACAAACTTTCCTGCAGGGAGCGGATCGGCGATACCCGTATCTCTTTGCTGTTGCAAAATGAGGGGCCTCCCTCTACGGTATGAAACATTTCTTTCTTGTTGACTTCATAAATAATGCCAAGTACCATCTTATCATGTAAGGCAAGACCGATGCTGATGGCAAAGAGCGGCAGCCCGTGCGTAAAATTGGTAGTGCCATCCAGCGGGTCGATAATCCAGCGATATCCATTGGTGCCTTCAATGGCCGTACCTTCTTCGGCAATGAAGCCTGAACCTGGAAGTATTTTGGAAAGGGCGCCAACCAATTTCTTCTCCGATTCTTTATCAACGTACGAAACAAGATTATTGAAGCCTTCTTTTTGCTCAATGCGGGAGCGGTCAAATTGAGACCCCTCACGGTCAATAAACTCCCCCACCTCACGGCAGACATTTATCACATTTTCTTCAATAGCAGAAAGATCGATCATCGTTTGGTCGTTTGACTTTTAACAAACGTAAAAAGAAGAATTAATGTTGAGAGCCAGGCAGCCGTTCGCACCACGAACTCGCCACGCGCAAGATACGTAACATCCTCCACGATCGATTTACCAGAATATAAATTCATCATGTTTTCGCGTCCAATCGCCTGGTCGCGTAAAAAATAGGAATAGGCCATCGGTCCCGCAAGGACGATGACCGCTACTACAATCCAATACCATTGAAAGGGCTTTTCTGAAAGGAGCGCAAGGTAAACGATCCAATTGGCCATCAGTATCCAAAGGGAAGTGCCCAGGTAGCCTGTATGGATATTCCACCGCATCCAGTCCGGTTGAAGCCTGAGCGCATCAGCAAGAAAGACACTGTTATCTGGCCTGACCTTCAGTACTACGTATTCGAGCGCCAGCCACAAAAGGACAATTGTAATTTTCCCAACCCGGTTGCCCAGAATATGCCGCACCCACACATGTCCGATAAACGGCAACGTGAAAAGTATACCGTACACCATCGACGACACGGTGTACGAAAAATCGAATGTGAAGGCGGCTAAAAAGGAAATGGTCTGAGCAAGCAGTACCCATTCCATTTTTTCCCACACGGTGCTTGTTGAGTTGGCCCGATCGGTCATTGCAAACAAAGGCGACAGTGCAAAAAAAATAAAAATAGGGAAAGAAGTCATCAACCATCCACCGGTCATCATCAGCAGTGCTGCAATAAAGAGCACGACGGGCGAAAGGTTACGATCGCTTGCCATCAATCACCAGTACAATTTCACCCTTCACTTCTTTTTTCTTAAAGTGATTGATTACCTGTTCCAGGGAACCGGTAAAGGTTTCTTCGTGTAATTTCGTCAATTCACGCGAGACGGACACAGGTCGATTGCTACCAAAGTGCTCCATCATTTGTTCCAGAGTTTTTAGCAGCCGGTGGGGAGACTCGTAGACGATGATGGTTCGATCTTCTTCGGCAAGTTTCTTCAATAGGGTTTGTTTTCCTTTTTTGTGAGGCAGGAAACCCTCAAAGACAAATCGATCTGTTGCGAAGCCGGAGTTTACCAATGCCGGTATGAGTGCCGTCGGTCCCGGCAGACATTCGATGAGGAGTCCTGCTTTCAGGCATTCGCGCACGATCAGAAACCCCGGATCAGAAATCCCGGGTGTGCCGGCATCGCTTACCAAGGCAAACGTCTCACCTTGTTTCATTCGGGCGATTAATTTTTCTAGAACCTGGTGTTCATTGAAAATATGGAAGCTTTGAAGTGATTTGCTGATCTCGTAATGTTTCATCAGCGAACCGGACGTACGGGTGTCTTCGGCCAGAAGCGTGTCGACTTTTTTTAGCGTATCCAGCGCCCGCAACGTGATGTCACCGCGGTTGCCAATGGGAGTGGGTACGAGGTAAAGCGAGACTTTGTTCTCCACGTCACCGAAGGTTGTCAATGGCTTCCGCCAGTTTCTTGTCGAGGTTCGTCACGATGTCTCCCTTGTCGTGGGTGCTCAGTTCAAAGTCAACCGTGTTATAGGTATTGGTCCAGGTCGGGTGGTGGTTCATTTTCTCCGCCACGATTGCAACTTTGGTCATAAAGCCAAAGGCCTCCGTAAAATCCTTGAACTTAAAGGACTTTTTCAGTTTGTTGTTTTCATTTTTCCAGCTCATACACGTGTGGTTATGTTAAGAAATTTGATCATGTCTTTCATTGAAAAGGATGGAATCCGTTTCCCTTTTGTGAATGAATTTCCTAAATTTAGTTAAAGGGCCACAATACCTTCAATGACAGCCGCTTTTTTATAGACATCAATCACGGATTTGCTGGAGGGCATCATCATTTGGTATGTTAGACTTACGTACTTTCCTTTTTCGGATGATTTTTCGGTAGCCGTAGTGTGGAGCGGAAAAAGCTGCCGCAGGTGTCCTTGCTGATCAGCGGGCACAATAAATTTGAAGGTGTACAGGGATGGCCATGCGTAGAACGTATCTAATTTTTCGCGAAGCGAGTTTAACCATTCAGGATCCATACACAGAATGCATTTCAAAAAAATGATGCCAAGGTCCCGGCATTTGAAATCAGAATTTGCAAAAAGTAAAATTCCCTGTCGGCTCACAGGGATTTATTTTTTAAAAGAACTTATATCTTTTGTCCTCTATTTTAGCGGCATCTTTCAGCGCTTCACCGATAAAATAACTACCGCGGCTGTTTATTGATTGTAGCAATTGGTTTTTGAACATGCCAAAGTCTCCGATCGCCGGAGCAATTGTTTTATTTTGCAGGTCAGCCACCACTACACCGTTTTCCCCAATAATTGGTTTGGAGCGTTTGCCATTCTCCAATGAAAAAATCGATCCGGTCACCATAGGATCAAAGCCCACGACCGGCATCGAAGTGGTGTTCATCTTCAAGTCACTGGAAGAATTTACAGAGGCATCTTTGCCAAATAATTTGGCAAGTTCTTCAAGCGTTTCAGTTTTGCCTTTAAGTTTCTCGGCGATGTATTTCTTTTGCAATTCGTGGACCACCAGTGGCTTGATTTCTTCTTTCACTTTATCGAAAGGTTTATACCCTTTTCCGGTTTCACTGGTCATGACTGCCACAACATAATTATTAGTCAGATCAACTACGTCCGAAACCCTGCCCACGGTGGCATCGCGAAAAAGCCAGGTCACCACCTGACGGGCTTCACCCAGGTCGTTGATCCGGCGTTCGTTGGTGGAAATTTCGTTGGCTTCAAAAACGGAAATGTTTTCTTTTTTTGCTTTTGTTTTAAAATCCTCGATGCCGGAAAGGTCCGTCGCAAAGGAATCGGCCTTCCGCAGAGTAGCATTCAGGGTTTCATCGCTGGGAGTGATGTTGCGTTGAATGATCGCCACAGAATACGACGTGTTATTTTTTACTGCGGTCACATCAATAATATGATAGCCGAAGTCGGTTTCCACTACATCAGAAAGAAGCCCCGTTCGGTTGACAGCGAATACGGCTTCTTGAAAAGGTTTCACCATTTGGCCAGAGGGGAACCATCCAAGGTCGCCACCTCGCGAGGCTGTTCCATCGGTACCAAATTCACGCGCTTTCGCAGCGAAATCGGCCCCACCTTTTATATCCTTCAGAATCTTCCAGGCTTTTTCTTTCGCTGCTTTTTTTGCTTCTGGTGTCGTGTTGTCCCACTTAATCAAAATATGACTGGCTTTAGCATTAAAGATGGTATCTGTTCCGATTTTTGTGATTTTATAAATCCGGTAGCTCCCGTCTTCCAACACAGGGCCGATCACTTGCGAAGAAGTTAGACTTTCCTTTTGCTTGGCCAACAAGGTTGGCAACGTGGCAACAGAATATTTAGTGAATGGATTCTGACCGTCCGAATTAGAAGAGGCGAACAGGGAATCTTCTGTCACCGTCTTAAATTCTGTGCTGAGTTTTGTTACTTCTTCGCGAATAGCAAGGGAATCCTCCGGCGACGCCACCACCGGGAAGGTCACATAACTTAAGCTTCGGGTATTCGCGACTTTATATTTCTCCTTATTTTTATTGTAATACTCTTTCAGATCGGCATCCGAGGGTTTCACCAGCGAATCACTCACGGCAAAGAAAGGAACGTACAGATATTTTACTTCCGCTACATCGTTTTGGTTGTGATAGTCTTGTTCCCCTTCGGCTTCTGTTACGTATGCTGTTTTGATAAGAAGATTTTCATATTTGATTCGTTCCCGGGCAGGACTAAGATCACTTCTAAACATGTCCCATCGAATTCGTTGCTCGGAGGCGGGAGACAAGGCTTCAATTTGCTGGAGGTATTCAATCAGCCTGGAGCGATCAAATCTTCCAGAGGAGTCGGTAAACGCTGACTTTACACTTTCGTCAACATTTTTTCCCTGTATCATATCCCAGACTTCATCGGTACTAACTTTTATTCCTACTTTTTCATACTCTGGCTGAATGGCATTGCGGGCAATCAATAATTCCCATGCCTGCATTTGAAGAGTGGGTTTTTCACGTTCCCCAGGCTGACGGCCCATGTTTAGCGTGTAGTTGTTTTCCCTGCTCTGAATCGCCGCATTGTACTCATCAAGCGATATCGATGTCCCGGCAATCTGGCCTACTTCGCGGTCATTACCACCAAAGACAGACCGGGGACCGCTTCCAAAAAGATCACTACCCACAATAAATGCACCCATGGATAAAGCGATGGCCCCCACAACCCACTTCGTCATCTTTGTTCTCAACGTGCTTATTAATGCCATACGAATGAATAATTTATAATGTCCTGGATATCGAGTGCCACCTTGTTGGCAAAAGAGCCGCAAATTTAAACCGTTTGCGTTATTCGACAAAGAGCCGGGGAAAGTATTAAGAATATCTAAAATGAGTTAAAATCAGGGATTTCACTCTTCATGCGCGTCCTTATTCACGACAACCTTTACCGTATCAATCCCATTGCCCTTTGTAGACTGAATAGTAAATGTGAAGGAAGTGACGGGCACAACTTCACCCTTTAGCGGGAAATCTTCGGTATAGGAAAGGATCAATCCACCGAGGGTCTCATAGTCGCCAAAAGGAAGCTGCCAATGATATTTTTCGTTGAGGTAATCGACTTCCAGGCGGGCGCTAAGCAAATAGGTCTTATCATCTAACTTCAGCTCGACCAGGTTATCATCATCGTGTTCATCCTCGATGTCGCCAAAGATTTCTTCAATGACGTCTTCCATGCTCACGAGCCCCGCGGTGCCACCAAATTCGTCCACCACAATTGCCAGACTTCTTCTTTCTCTGATTAATTGAACCATCATGTCATTGGCCATGGTGGTCTCCGTAACAATGCTGATGGGCGTTAATATTTCCTCAATGCTTGTTGGACGTTTGAACAAAGCCGCAGAATGACAGTACCCGATCACATCATCAATGGTATCCCGGTAGACCACAATTTTGGAATGCCCGCTGTCGACAAACGCCGTTCTTAGTTTCTCAATTCCGTCTTCCAATGCGATGGAGGATATCTCCGTTCGCGGCACCATGCATTCACGGACTTTTACCGTTTTAAATTCCAATGCATTGTGTAGAATCTTCTTATCCAATTCAATTTCTGTGTCCTCATGACTCACCTTGTGCATGTTGTACAAGTAGTTGTTTAAGTCGGTCAGACCGAAAACTGGTTTTTCCTCCGAGTACTCAAGCCGAAGTACATAGGTGATGACAAGCTTGGAAAGCGTCACAATAGTAAATGTGATGGGTGCCAGCAAGGTGTATGTCACCAGAAATGGTAACGCTAACGTGGAAAGAACCAAATTCGGGTTGATCATGAAAAGACTCTTAGGAAGAAATTCTGCTGTAAAAAGAATCAGGAGTGTTGACAAGATGATTTGAATGAAAAGAACGGAAGGTTCATTGTTGAGTGATGGAGGAAGGTTATCCGCCAGGATGGGTGCGAACAAGAGCGCCATATTATTTCCAAAAACTACCAGGGCCAGGGTATTTCCAATCAGTGTAGTGCCAATAAACCGGGAAGGGTTTTGCATAAAATAGGCCATGATCTTTCCTGACCACGAACCTTGCTTCCCCCGCAACTCTACCTGCAGGCGGTTGGCCGATAGAAATGCAATCTCAATTCCTGAAAAAAAGAAGGAGAAAACGAGTGAAACAGAAATCCAGAAATACATCGAATCCATCATGCCCGGGAATTTTTGCGGTAGGTAAACCAAAAAAAGGACAGGAAGGCCATCATGAGAAAAATATAGGCATACCCAAGACCCCGGGTCATCACTTCATAGGTGCCGATAATAATAAAAGCAGCACCCAGTGAGAGCAAAAGGATGTCAAAAAGTTTCATGGGATAGCAAAAATACGATTTTTTGAGAGGTTCGCAGGCTAGACCCTGAAAGGCCCATCGCTAGTCTTTTATTTCAAGAACACCCTCGGGGTTTCTGATCGTGTAATACGCGAGATCTTGTGCGGCATCCAGGCCGGTGCCGTAGATGACTTCGCTCTCCATTTTAATGGTAACAAATTTCTCCGTGAATATTTTCTTGGTTTCAGGCTTCCAGAAAAGTTCTTCTGTATTCAGTTGCTGTTTTTTTTCGAGATTTTTCACCTCCACCTTTCCTCTGCCACGCCATTCATTTTTTTCCTTAAAATAAAAAGCATGGTTGGCCTTCAGCGTCGAGGTTAGAATCCCAAATTCATTATAAAACTCCAGGTAAAGGCCTTCCGGAAATTCCTGGTCTCCATTTTTGAATTCAAGGATTTTTTTCGCCTTCATCTTCACTTTGATGCGGTCTTTTTCAGAGTACAGCATATCTACATCTTCCGCTTCTTTCAACGGCCCCGTGTATTCAATAGGTTGAGTCATTTCCTTTTGACGACAGCCAGGCAGAAACAGAAATACGATGATCGCAATTCGACAGGGCATACTATATTTTAAAATAAAAAAGCCCCGACAGGTCGGGGCCTTTTAAGCTTATAAAAAAATTAATCACGTGTCTTCAATACAACCGCTTCGTTAATCCAGCATTTTACCTGTTGATTAGAACCGGTCTGCCAGTTCAGCAGGAATATTTCTTCCTTCGAAGGGAACTGCGCCTTGGCACGTGCCATCAATTGTGCATTGCCGGCTTTTTGATACATCTCATAGGCTGCGATATATACCAATCGGTCTTCTGCAAGGTTTTGCTTCTTGGCGCAATTGTCAAAACTGTTGTAATACAGGTCGCCCATTTTTTCCCACGCATTTTTGTTAGTAGGGTCAGCCACCGCTGCTTTTTGGAAAAAATCCCGGGCACCGGCATAGTTCCCTTTCTTTGCTTCAATGCTACCCATCAAAAGATTGCCATCCGATTTGTCTTGTGGAGTGACTGCCAGCGGAAACGCTTCTTTTAAAAATGCTTCTGCTTTTTCATAATTGCCATTCGTCATGTATCTCACCGCCAACGTTTTTTTCAACCCAAAATCTTTTTCCGGGTTGTGCTTATCAATAGCCTCTAATGCCTCCAGAAACAAGGGATCCTCTGTGCATTTGCCTGCTAACATAAAATTATAAATCTTTTTTGCTAAGGCGAGGTCGGTCGGATTTTGCCTGAACTTCGGCGCCAGGTTCTTCTTCACAAATTCGCAGTCCACTTTGACAAGACCGATCAGGATGCTTTCCACCGCGTCTTTGTAGCTTTTCAACTTGTCGATGTCCGACTGCTTTGACTGGGTCATGGCTATCTTCATTTTCGCATCGATCACGCTCATGATCCGGTCATAGCGCTGAAGTATCTGCTCATCCGTAAGATTTTTATGCAGCGTCTGATAGTTTTTTACCGTTGTCATGTATGCTACCAAATTTGCATCGGTCACATTATTGCCGCTGGTTTCGTATATTTTATCATACATAGAGAGCAATTCCACAACCTTTTCTTTTGTCTTAAAGTACTTATAGCAAGCGTAGACCTTCCGGCTCAATACGTTCGTCTCGTCACCGCAGTTTTTGATACGCAAGTCGTATATCAGAAGCAACGAATCAACGATTACTTTTTTCTTGGCTGGATCGCTTTCTTTTTCTGCAAGCTTATCATAGATGTCAGCTCCATCAATGTAAAGTTTTGTATTCCATTTCGGTGCATTGGCTAGCATCCACTGGAGGCCCGGCGTCGCACCACGGTAGTTCCCCTGTCGCATAGCATCGCCATAAATGGCCACGGACTCCTCAGCTTTGGGTTTATTTTCTGCAGGCCATCCTTCTTTGCATTGTGCTAAACCATTTGTGTGGGCTCCTGCTAAGTATAGTATTGAGCAAACCACTGTTAACAATTTCATATTCATTTCTTTTTCTTGTTAGTCAAACCTTCGTTTAATAAACCATTGATCATTAAAAGTTATGCCAAAGTAGAGTTTTATATAATTTTCCTCAACTGTATTTACGGTCTTGTCCCCCTTTTTGCCCACCTTCAGCGCTAAGTCGAGACTAGACACACGGCCCACCGGCAAAGAGAGGCCAAAAGTAATGCCAAAATCTTTAACGGGGTTGCCATTTACCAAATAGGGGTAATTTTCGAGGCTTACGCCCGTTCGGTACGTAACACGTTTCAAATAGCTGCTTAAAGATGCCTGGTCCGGAGTCAATTCAAAGCCACCCGCCACCCGCCACCCATTTTGTACATAAGGGCTGCCGCCGCCCAAATCACGGTATTGTGAATACTGAGTATACGTGCCATCCACGGCCACCGTCCATTTGTATCCTTTTGAAAATGAAATACCTGCTGATACACTGCTGGGAACTGTTATCGTTCCGGACTTATTTGAAATTAATGTAAGTGAATCGATAATTCCGGCAGCATTTAATCGCTCCGAACGCTGATAGAATTTGGAGTGTAGATTCGTCTTTAAATCATACATCAGGCCGAAGTTAAACCGGTAATTCTTTTTGAATAAAGAATCGAGGTGGATGGAGAGTGCCGGCGAAAATTGAAAATCAGAAACGAACGTGCGTTCATACACATTTGGAGTAATGATGAGAAGTTGGTTGGTCTGGGTGAGTGAATTGGAATATTCATTTACGACAGCGCTGAATAAATAAGACATCCTCATTCCTATTGAAATTTTCTTACTGAGAGAAACGCCGTTCGACCAGCTGAATTGATTAATTCCCCCAGAACCTTTCTCGGTGACATTTACGGTATTGGTGGTGATACCGTCAATAGGTCGTGAATACTTCAGTTGGTAGTTCAGTCGTGTGTAGGGAATTAAGCTTAAGGAAGTTGTCCACCGGGTGACACCATTTGTCCAGCGGCCAAGCTTGACGGGAATACCCAAGGCCAGGTAGTTGAGATTTCCACTGCCACTCTTCTCAGAAACTGTGTTGGAATTCTGGGTGCGTTGTTCGCCAATAAGACCCGCTCCGAAGGTGGTGAGCCTGTTGTATACCAGCAAGGCGGGATTTTGACTGTTGAGAAACATGTAATTAGGATTGCTCATGCCGACACCACCCATTCCCTGGCTGTACGTCAATGCATTTCCATATTGTTCACCAATTCCAAAGGAAGAAAAAGGACTTCGGGCGGCTTGGCCGTGAGCAACAGAACCTGCCAAAACGAAACTGACCCATATGGGAAGAATAATTTTACAAGGCGACATTATGTAGCAGGATGCTGTTCAGACCCATCAAAACCAAATCAGGGGCCACAAAGATGGCAGGTTTCAGATGGTTTTCAAAAAAATGAGCATCACCCCCGCATAAAATCACCCGTATGCCGGGGTATTGAATATGATACCGTTGTAGAATGCCATTTATTTCTTCGCGCATCCCGTTGATAACACCACTTTGCAAGCAACTGATGGTGGAGTTTCCGGTCAACGGGGGTCCTTCTGCAACCGGTGCCAACGGCAATTTTGCGGTATAATGATGCAGGGCTTCAAAACGCATCCTTACCCCAGGAGAGATGGCGCCTCCCAAATATTCTCCTTCCTTATTTACAAACTCAAAATTGATGCAGGTACCGATATCAACGACAAGACAGTCCTGATCAGGAAAAGTTAAACGCGCCCCGCAGGCTGCTGCAAGACGATCAACCCCAAGGGTTGCCGGAGTAGCGTATCGGTTTTGGATTGGCAAAGGAAGATCAGGGCGAAGAATTATTTTGTGACCTGTAGCCACCGACCAGGAAGCGATTTCGTTCATGCCGCTCATAACGGAACTTATGAGAAGATTTTCTGACGGAGTACGGGACAAAAAATTTTGCAAATCCACTTCAGTATCAAATACTTCCTTTTGCACTAGCGAATCTTTTTCGAAAATTCCAATTTTAGTAAGCGTGTTGCCTGCATCGACGACCATATTCATAGGAGGCGAAGCTATGAAATATTCATCAGCCGATCGGTGCAAATGAAATAGAAATGAAAACACATCCTACAGGAGGAGGCATGTTAAATACTTTTTTTCTGGCATGCCGATGGAAGTGTTGGCAAACAAAGCGGAGGTGTTATTCCCCCATCGTTCGATTCGTTAAATTTAAAGAAGTACTCCAGGTCGGGACTCCTTTGGGGTATAAAAATTGGCTCCGATGTGTGGACCTGGCAAGTCCTGGACTCTCTATCTAAGAGATACTTCCGAGGCAGTCGCCAGATCGAATAACGAACTGACAGCAATCGGGTTGAAAGAAAAAAATACTGCTGCTTTTCTGTGTTTTGACCGGCATCTCACCCTTAAAATTTCCCGTTAAATATTGAAATATAATTACATTTGCACCGTGAAAATTAAAAGGATTTTATCGGTGTGGCTCGTCTTTTTGGTCCTGATATCATCAAGCGAGGCCTTTTCACAAGCTGATTTCGCGACAAAAACTCTGTCGGATCAGACGGGAACGTATTTAGTTGAGTATTCCCAGGAGGTATCCCAGGAATTTCGGGAAAGCGTCAAGGTGAGCCTTCAGGAAGAGACCAAGTCGGATTCCAATCTGATGTTTGATAAGACCACGTCCTACGCTTTCAACGCAATTACATATTTGCAGTATGCAAATTATTTGCGAGCGCATCGCTTAAAAAACCCTTTGAAAAGGTTATTTATAAATTTCGGAGCGCTGATTGTTTAACTTCTTTTTTATCCCTCCGGGCCATTCTGCCACGCATGAGAATTAACCGAGTGTTAATGACTCCTTGTCCCAGTATAAGTTTCAATTCTTTAGTATGAGAAGTTTAACGTGTCTTTTGCTTATTATCTTCATCGCAGGTGCTGCTGATGGTCAAACGCCAGATACGGTGCTGAGTTTTCAAGAGGCAAAAGCTCGGTTATTGAATTACAATCTTGGTTTATTGGCTTCCTATTATGACATCGGCATTGCCAAGGCGAAAGTGATACAGGCGCGTGTGTGGAATAACCCCAACTTTATTATTAACGGGGATATGTATAATCAGGAAACCAATGAGTACTTCAATTTACGCAGCCAGTCACTCTGGCAATTTGAGCAGACATTTTCCTGGGCAGGCAAGCATACCAACTCGGTTAGGCTGGCGCGTATAGGAGTAGAGATGGCGGAAAAGCAAATGGAAGATGTTATTCGGAGCCTGCTTTTTGAGCTGGGCAATACCTACAGTGACCTGGCGGCTCTTCAGTCGAAAGAGATCCTTTATACGCAGGTAATTTTAAATTATGACAAATTGATGGAGGCCACCCGGAAACAATTGGAGGTAGGTGCTATTTCAACGACTGAGGCCATACGATTGGAGGCGGAGTTCCTGGATGTAAAAGCAGATGCCCTTGAAAATTATAATGAAAAGGAAAAAGTCGCAGGTAATCTCCGTTCGCTGTTACGCTATCCGCAGGATACTACATTTTATGTCGAGCAAAAATTGCCCATTGTTGGGGAGGAATTTGATCCTGTCTACCTGGCGACGCAGGCCGTTGAGTCGCGCCCAGATATTCAGGCTGCCAAGATTAATATCCGCTATCAGGAGAGAAACGTAAGGCTTCAGCAGTCTTCAGGCTTGCCCGACATAAAGGTGGGCTATCAACCTTATGATCGTGGTAGTAACTACATCCGGCCTTATCACGGTTTCACGACGGAAATATTTTTACCCATTTTTGACCATAACCAGGGAAAGATCAAGCAGGCCAAATTATCGGTGTCGCAATCCGACCTGCAGTTCGCGCAACTCGAAAACCAGGCACGTAATCAGGTGGCTACCGCCTACAATCGCTACAAGAGTGCCAATGCTGGCTTGTCTAATTACAATACCCAGTTTCTAGAGCGATTGAAAGAGCTTAATCAAAGTACCAACCAGAATTTCCAAAAGCGAAACATCAGCTTACTCCAATTCATCGACCAACAACGGATTTATATCCTCACCAATATACAATTGATTGAATTGAAACAAATTTATCTCAACAATGTGAATGAATTAAATTTCTCTGTTGGACAAACCCTAATCGATTACTAAAACGTCCCGCGATATGATAAAGAAGATTTATGTTCTTGCTTTCGCAGTCCTGCTGGCAGGAGCGTGTGGTAAAAAGAGCGAAAAAAAGCAGGAGGTTAAAACGCCCTCCAATCAAATAGCGTTTACAGATGAGCAACTGAAATATGTAAAAATTGATACGGTCACTAAGATTCCTGCCATGGACGAATTCGCCGCCGTGGGCGAAGTGAGTTTTGATGAAAACAATGTTATCCGGGTGTACCCAATCGTCAGCGGGAGCGTAAGTAAAGTAAACGTTTCGCTCGGTGACTACGTGAAACGGGGTAATATTCTGGCCACCATCCTCAGTACGGACATCAGCACGTATCAACGCGACTACAACATTGCCAAAGCCAACTATGAGGTAGCTGAATCAAACCTCGTGCGCTCCACAGAACTTTATAAATCCGGAATGTTATCATCAAAGGAATACGCGGAGGCCCAGAAAGACTTCAGTAACGCTTTTTCCGAATTCAATGAGAAGAAACAAATCCTGGAACTTTATGGTGGCTCAGAGAAAGAGCTCGATGCTATGTTCAGAGTAGTAGCCCCCCGATCCGGATACATTGTTGAACGGAATATTAACGAGGGGACACAGATTCGGAATGATAATGCCACCAATATTTTTACCATTAGCGATCTGGAGACAATTTGGGTGTGGGCGAATGTCCATGAGAGCGATATGGCAAAAGTACACGAAGGTGATCTGGTGACCGTAAAAACCATTGCCTATCCTGACATGGAATTTAAGGGTACGATAAAAAAGATTGGGACTATGCTTGATCCACAATCACGAGTCATCCGGGTGAGAACGGAATTGGTAAACAAAGACGGGCTGCTAAAGCCTGAAATGTTTGCCAACGTAATTATCACGCCAAAAAATTTCGTTAAAGTGCTGGCCGTCCCCCAGTCCTCGATTGTTCTCGAAAACAACAACTACTTTGTGATGAAGGAAGTAGGACATAATGTTTTTGAAAAAGTTCAGATCAAGGTTGGAAAAAATTATGATCGTAATACCGAAGTTGTTGCTGGACTAAAAGAAGGTGACCATATTATTTCGGAAGGGTCGCTTTTTGTACTCACAGGATATAACCTGAAATAGGACTCATTCTATACGAGAATAGAATACTCAGATGAACAAATTTATCAAGTCAGTCATAACGTTTTCGTTGAAAAACAAGACCCTTGTTTTCATGGGCACGTTTGTGATCATTGCTATGGGCGTTCGAAGTTTTTTGACAACACCCATAGAGGCCTTTCCTGATGTTATCAATACTCGGGTGGTCATCATCACACAATGGCCCGGTCGTAGTGCCGAAGAAATCGAAAAGTTCGTCACCATTCCCATCGAGATAGAAATGAATGTGGTGCCAAAAAAGACGAGCCTGCGCTCTATTTCACTTTTTGGCCTTTCCGTAGTTACGATTTTTTTTGAAGACGGTGTGGATGACTTTTATGCGCGTCAGGCTGTCTATAATCAAATTCAAAATGTAATTCTGCACGAAGGAGCGGATGTTGAGATACAACCGCCCTCCGGTCCAACGGGAGAAATTTACCGGTATACCCTGACAGGGCAAGAGAAGACCATCCGCCAGCTAAAAGAAATTCAAGACTGGGTAATTGATAAAAAACTGAAGTCAGTGCCTGGTGTGGCCGATGTAATTAGTTTCGGAGGCGAAGTAAAAATATATGAAATCACCCTGGACCCCAATCAGTTGATTTCGTTTGGGTTTAGCGCAGAGGATGTGTTTAATGCCATACAGGAAAATAATGGAAATGTGGGAGGTGATGTAATTGAAGAGGGAACTCAGACATTTCTGGTAAGAGGGTTAGGGTTGGTAAAAACCAAGGCAGAAATTGATCTGATCATTGTCAAAAATATTCATGGGACGCCCATTTTTGTCAAAGATGTAGCGGAAGTAACCGAATCTTTCAAGCCCAGACTTGGCAAAGTCGGCCGTGGGGATGAAGACGATGTGGTGGAGGGAATCGTACTTCTGCGCATAGGTGAAAATCCAAGCGAGGTCTTAAAGCTTCTCAACGCAACAATATCCGACCTCAATGACCGGGTCCTGCCGGATGGCGTGGCTATTAAAGTATTTTATGATCGGACTACACTCGTCAATCTGACGACTCATACCGTCATGGAAAACCTGGTGATAGGAATGCTGTTGGTAACATTCATTCTCTCTATTTTTCTGCTGGACTGGCGTACGACCGTCATCGTAGCGATCATTATTCCATTGGCTCTTCTCTTCGCATTTATTTGTATGAAGATCAAAGGTATGTCAGCCAACTTGCTGTCGATCGGAGCGATTGACTTTGGTATTATCATCGATGGTGCGGTGGTAATGGTAGAAGGTGTTTTCGTTTACCTGGCCCATAAACAACATGAATTGGGTGTCACCAAATTCAATGCGATGGCCAAAATGGGAATGGTGAAAAAGATTTCCATCGAAATGGGTAAACCCATTTTGTATTCAAAGTTGATTATCATCACTGCGCTTATACCCATTTTTGCATTTCAAAAAGTGGAGGGCAAAATGTTCAGCCCATTGGCGTACACCATCGGCTTTGCCCTGATCGGTGCGTTGATCTTTACCCTCACACTGGTTCCGTTGCTTTGCAGAATGTTATTGGATAAGAATGTCAGAGAAAGAGAGAATTTTTTGGTAAGATCATTATCGGGAATTTACAAGCCAGCGCTGGAATGGTCGCTTGCCAAGCCAAAATCAAGTATCGGTGTGTCGGTAATACTATTAGCCATAAGCCTGGTGATTGGCGCTCAATTGGGAACAGAATTCTTGCCACAACTAAATGAAGGTTCGATTTATGTGAGGGCGAGCATGCCTCAAAGCATTGCCTTCTCACGAGCGAATATAATATCCGGTGAGATGCGAAAGGTATTTCAGCAATACCCGGAAGTAAAGGGAGTCATCTCCCAAAACGGGCGTCCCAATGATGGAACTGATCCTACCGGTTTTTTTAACGTAGAGTTTTTTGTAGACCTTTTTCCCAAAGATGATTGGACCCGGGGTGTGTCAAAGGAAGAAATCATCAAGGACATGCAAGTCCGGTTGTTAAGCAGCTTTCCTGGTGTTGTTTTTGGATTCTCCCAGCCGATTTCTGACAACGTGCAGGAGGCTGTCTCCGGGGTAAAAGGCGAAATGGCAATCAAGATTTTCGGTGACGATTTTGCCGTGCTGGAGCGCAAGGCCGACAGTGTGAGAAGTATTATGGCGTCTATCCGCGGTGTTCAGGATCTCGGGATTTTTAAGAGTATGGGCCAGCCCGAACTCCGTGTTGAACTGGACCGTATGAAGATGGCTCGTTATGGAGTAAACGTAGCCGAGGCCAATGATTTGATTGAGATGGCGGTGGGTGGGAAAAAGGTATCAACGTTTTATGAAGGCGAACGGAGATTTGACATCCGCCTACGTTTCTCACCTGCATTCAGAAGGTCAGAGAAAGAAATAGGCAGACTCATGGTGCCGTGTACCAACGGAACGAAAATACCAATGAGGCAAATTGCGGAAATCAAAAAACGCACGGGCCCGGCTTTTGTATATCGTGAAGGAAATCAACGCTTCATACCAATTAAATTTTCGGTGAGGGGAAGGGACCTGGGAGGTACCATTGCAGAGGCTCAATCAAAAGTTGAAACAGCTGTCAAATTAGGAAAGGGGTATTCCATGACCTGGAATGGCGAATTTGAAAACCAAGTGCGAGCCACCGATCAATTGAAAATTGTAGTGCCTATTTCCATTGCATTGATTTTCATGTGGCTGTTTTTCATGTTTAACTCCACCAAATACGCAGGTATTGTTTTGTTGAATGTTCCTTTTGCACTCATCGGTGGTATCCTCGGACTTTTCTTTACAGGTATCCACTTTAGCATTTCAGCAGGAGTAGGATTTATTGCTTTATTCGGAGTGTG
>JANXYC010000286.1 GCA_025350305.1 Cyclobacteriaceae bacterium
CAGCGCTATGTGGACGATTATATTTTGGTGAGTGAAGATGAAATACTGGCGGCGATGAAGATTGTTCTTTTGCACCATCATCTCATTATTGAAGGCTCGGCGGGTGTGGCGGTAGCGGCGCTGTTGAAGGCGAAGGAAAAGTATAGTGGAAAAAAGGTTGCGGTTATTATTTGCGGAGGGAATGTGAGTGAGGCGGTGCTTAGAAAATTAATTTGTGGGTGAAATGAGTTGTAGCGCAGTTTTGTACTTCGGAATTTAAGTGCATGAAGAAATGTATATTTGAATTATGGAAACGCTAAGAATCGAGATCGTCAATAAAAAGGCCAGGAAAATCCTGCAAGGCCTGGCTGACTTAAACCTTATCAACATACGGAATAAGGATACTATGAAATCATTTCAGCATCTATTGAATCGCCTGAGAACTCAAAAAACCACCCCATCCCTGCAAGAAATCACGAGAGAAGTAGAACTCGTCCGGGAAAAAAGGTATGGCAAAAAGGGCTGACCGGATAGAATTATTCGATGTATACAGGGAAGTAATCATTGTTAAGTCCAAAGTTGACATTTGCCAGGACCTGTGGCAAAAAAAATCAAATTTCATACACGATTCCAGAATTAATATCCAACGTTCAACGGTTGCATAGAGTATTAAAGGGCAATCCGTAAAGACGAAAAGTATGCGAATCGGACATTGAAAAAACCCATCAAAAAAAAATTACCAACTCATGAAAAAAACCTATCTCCTCCTCCTCACCCTCGCTCATATAGCCTGTTTTGCCCAGACCGACGCAAAACTACAAGCAAAACTCGACCAACAAGCCAAAGAAATTGAGCCGAAACTCATCGAATGGAGAAGACAGTTTCATCAATACCCGGAACTTTCCAATCAGGAATTCAAAACGGGTAAGAAAATAGCAGACTATCTAAAAGCATTGGGCATGGAAGTGCAGTACCCGGTGGCAAAGACAGGCGTGGTCGCAATACTGAAAGGTTCAAAGCCGGGTCCCGTAGTAGCCCTTCGTGCTGATATGGACGCCTTGCCGGTCAATGAACGAAACTCACTGCCCTTTGCATCAAAAGAGAAGGTCATTTTCAATGGAACCGAAACGGGTGTCATGCATGCGTGCGGTCATGACGGTCACATGTCAATACTCATGGGCGTGGCAGAAATTCTTTCAAAGAATAAAAACGAGCTGAAAGGCACGGTGAAATTTCTTTTCCAACCTGCGGAAGAAGGTGTGTCCAATGGGGAAGATGCTGGCGCGTTTCTGATGGTGAAGGAAGGTGTGCTGGAAAATCCAAAAGTGGATGTGGTGTTTGGATTGCACATTCAGTCGTTGTTGCCTACCGGACAATTGGCATACCGCGCTGAAGGACTTATGGCCGCCGTGGATGCCGTAAACATAAAAGTAACCGGAGTGGGTGCACATGGCGCCACTCCGTGGGACAGCGTGGACCCCATCGTTGTCTCCAGTCAGATCATCATGGGCCTCCAAACCATCGTGAGCCGGCAACTGGACTTGCCGAAAGCGGCCGCTGTGATTACCATTGGAAGTTTGCACGGAGGTATCCGCAGAAACATCATCCCGGAAGAAGTGAATATGGAAGGTACGATCCGGACGTTTGATCTTGACATGCAGAAGAAGGTCCATGAAAAAATAAAACTTACAGCTACGAAAATTGCAGAGGCTTCGGGTGCGAGAGCAGAAGTTACCATCTCGGATGGTTATCCCCTTACCTACAACGATCCTAAACTCACTGCACTCATGGCGCCAAGTCTTGCCAAAGCTGCGGGTGCTGAAAATGTAAAAGTGATCCAACCCGTTACGATGGCAGAGGACTTTTCTGTTTTTCAGCAGAAGGTACCGGGGCTCTTCTATTTTCTGGGAGCGTACCCGACCGACATGAAGCTTACCAAAAGACCCGTACATCACACAGCCGATTTTATGTTGGATGAAAAATCCCTGGTAACAGGAGTGAGGTCGTTGGTGACGCTGACACTTGATTATATGAACATGCCTAAGAAATAATTAAATATCGACCATGAAAAATCTAAGTACACTACTATTTTTACTCGCTGCCCTGACAGTCCATGCGCAGGTAAATCCAAAACTTCAGGCAAAGCTTGATCAACAAGCCGCTGCCATGGAAGCCAAAGTAATTGAATGGCGCCGGCACTTCCACGAATTTCCGGAATTATCCAACCGCGAAACGAATACGGGTAAATACATTGCCGACCATTTAAAATCCCTGGGCATCGAAGTGCAATATCCTGTGGCGAAGACAGGCGTAGTAGGTTTGCTCAAAGGCGCCAAACCCGGACCGGTGATTGGACTTCGCGCAGACATCGATGCACTGCCGGTAACCGAGCGCAACAGTTTACCCTTTGCATCAAAAGTAAAGACAACATTCAATGGTCAGGAGACCGGTGTAATGCACGCCTGTGGTCATGACTCGCACATCGCTATCATGATGGCAGTGGCGGAGATCCTTTCTAAAAACAAAAGTGATCTGAAAGGTACCGTGAAATTTATTTTTCAACCCGCTGAAGAAGGAGCGCCTGTCGGGGAAGAAGGTGGTGCGGCCCTTATGATAAAAGAAGGTGTGCTGGAAAATCCCAAGGTCGATGTCATTTTTGGTCTGCATATCCAATCAGGCAGACTGGTTGGAAGTTTATCGTATCGGGCTGGCGGAACAATGGCTGCTGCTGATAATTTTTCCATTACAGTAAAAGGTGCGCAGTCACACGGCGCCTATCCCTGGATGAGTATCGATCCGATTGTTGTTTCGGCACAGATCATCACCGGTCTTCAAACCATCATAAGCCGCCAGACCGAGTTGACAAAAGATGCTGCGGTCATCAGTGTTGGAAGGATTCAGGCCGGTATCCGGGAAAATATTATTCCGGAACAAGCATTTTTTGCCGGTACTATCCGAACACTTGATGAATCGATGCAAGACAAGATCCATGAAAAGATCAAGCTCACGGCCACCAAGATTGCAGAGAGTGCCGGAGCTACTGCAGAAGTTGTTATACGCCGGGGCACACCGGTCACCTACAACGACCCCACGCTCACTGCTAAGATGGTGCCGAGCCTGAACAAAGCCGCTGGTGCGAATATGGTTTTTAATGTGAGTGCTATCACCGGGGCTGAGGACTTTGCCTTTTATCAGAAGAAAGTACCGGGACTATTTTTCTTTGTAGGCGCCATGCCGCCAGATGTGGATCCCAACAAAGTTGCGGCACACCATACACCGGATTTCTTTCTGGATGAGCGCGGCTTTCTTACCGGGTTGAAAGCGATGTTGAATGTGACGGTAGATTATATGTATATGCCAACGAATTAATGAAATGCGTTACCGGACAAGCCGTCCCGCGCAGCGAGGACATGGCGCGTTCCGGTACCTCTTGAAAGGCGCATTATCTCTTTTCATAGTTCAATGTGCACGTTGATTGCCACGGGGTACCGGTATCCGAAACGGAACCGGTAAGGCATTTCATAGGGAAGTAAAACAGTACGATATTGCATGCATCACTTCTCTGCATAAATAACAATCGCATCACATGACCCAAACAAAAACCCCAGGTAAAATAGGTTTGTGGACAAGCACCGCCCTGGTGGTGGGGAACATGATCGGTTCAGGAGTTTTTTTACTGCCGGCTGCGCTGGCGGCTTATGGAGGAATCGGTTTGCTCGGGTGGCTTGGTTCTTCAACCGGGGCAATTGCGCTTGCTCTTTTGTTCAGTAATCTGAGTAAGATAATTCCGAATGCATTGGGTGGACCCTACGCCTATACACGTTCAGGGCTTGGAGATTTTGCCGCTTTCCTCGTGGCATGGGGCTACTGGATTTCCATCTGGTGCACCAACGCGGCGATTGCCGTAACCTTTGTAAGTTATTCCACTGTTTTCTTTCCAATCCTGGCTACCAATTCTTTATTGGCTGTTGGCAGCGGCCTGGGAGCAGTTTGGTTTCTTACATGGGTAAATACGTTAGGGGTTAAACAGGCTGGCCGCGTACAAATCATCACCACCGTTTTAAAATTGACTCCGTTGTTGTTGGTCTCCATCGTCGGCCTTTTTTATATGGACGTTGACAACTTTAGTCCCTTTAACGTAAGCAGTGTATCAAATTTTACAGCGATCACTGCTACCGCGACATTAACCTTATTTGCCTTTCTGGGATTGGAAAGTGCCACCATTCCGTCTGGAGATATTCACGAACCGGAAAAAACCATTCCACGGGCTACCATGATCGGCACAATACTTACGATCCTGGTGTACGTACTTGGATCCGTTGCTGTAATGGGAATGATTCCAGCCCTTGAACTAAAAAACTCCAACGCACCCTTTGCCGACGCAGCAGCATTGATTTGGGGTGATAGTGCACGTTATTGGGTAGCGGCTGGTGCTATCGTCTCAACGTTCGGAGCGCTGAACGGATGGATATTGTTGCAAGGTCAGATGCCGCGCGCTGCTTCACGGGATCATTTGTTTCCGGAAATATTTAAACGCGAAAACAAGAACGGCTCTCCTGCCATGGGGATAGTAATTTCAAGTGTGCTCATCTCCGCCCTCATGATGATGAACTTCACAAAAGGATTG
>JANXYC010000293.1 GCA_025350305.1 Cyclobacteriaceae bacterium
TGATCATCGTTTGCGTACGTCATAAAGCCGTAGATTAATCCACCCATAAACGAATCTCCTCCTCCCACCCGATCGACGATGTGCGTAATCTGGTAGGTGGGTGCCTGCAGCAGTTTCTTTCCATCCCACAGTACACCCGACCATGAATTATGACTTGCACTCATGGAGCCCCTCAGCGTGATGATGACTTTCCTGGCTTTAGGAAACTTTGCCATCAACTGCCTGCCAACGGATTCATAGGCTGCCTTTTCTACGTGCCCTGATTTCACATCCACACCTTCCGGCTTTATTCCAAAGACCATTTCCGCATCCTCTTCATTTCCCAGAATGATATCACAATGGCTTACCAGTTTCTCCATCACTTCTCCGGCCGTTTTTCCCCACTTCCATAATTTGTTTCTGTAATTCAGATCGGTGGAGATGGTGATGCCTTTCTTAGCAGCAATTTCACAGGCCTCCATACAGACATCCGCGGCCCCTTCCGATACGGAAGGTGTAATGCCCGTCCAATGAAACCAGTTCACACCATCAAAAACTTTATTCCAGTCAATGGATCCTATTTTAATTTTGGCAAAGGAGCTGTTGGCACGGTCGTAAATTACTTTGCTGCCTCTGCTCACGGCCCCTGACTCAAGAAAGTAGATGCCTACCCTTTCACCACCCCTCAGTATGAAAGAAGTGCCCACGTTGTGCGTACGCAAGGCGGCGATCGCGGCATCGCCAATGTCATTATTGGGCAAGCTGGTTACAAAATTTGTGTCTATTCCAAACTTTGCCAGAGAGACCGCTACGTTCGCTTCACCTCCGGCGTACGTAGCTTCAAATTCCGTTGCCTGCGCAAACCGGAGAAAACCCGGTGTGGCAAGACGAAGCATAATTTCACCGAATGTTATAACCTTATTCATGATCGTGGGGATTTGGGATTAGTCATCAGGAATTGTGCATTATGGATTAGATTGAGCGTTTAAAAAGATAAATTGAGCGATCTTTGACGTGATGCTCCTTTTCAAACAACCGCCCAACCCTGGTATAAATTTTCATGATGTTGAAATATAATTGATTTATTCCTATGTCAAATAAAATATTAAAAATCCACCCTGTCGATAATGTACTCGTTGCACTTGCAGACCTAAAAGCAGGTGAAAAAGTCGTCTATGGCGGCCACTCACTCGTGCTGGCGAACGATGTTCCCGCAAAGCACAAATTCGTCGTGAACGAACTAAAGGCTGATGATGAGATCGTCATGTATGGTATCCTCGTCGGGAAGGCAATCCAACCTATCCGCAAAGGTGGTGTGATCGGTACTCATAATGTTAAGCACAAAGCCGCCCCCTACTCCGGCAAAACGAAAAGCTATCAATGGTCTCCCCCCGATGTTTCGAAATGGAAGAATAAAACTTTTATGGGCTACCACCGCCCCGACGGCCAGGTAGGCACGGCCAACTACTGGCTGGTGATTCCGCTGGTATTTTGTGAGAACAGAAATGTGAATGTGATGCGCCAGGCTTTTGAAGAAGGCCTCGGCTTTAGCAAACCAGATCCCTATAAAAGTTATGTACGCGAACTTGTGCGCCTGTATAAAGATGGCAAAGCTGATTCCATTCCAGGTGTGTCTCTTGAAGAAGTAAAATCCGGTAACCAATCCAGGATTTTCAAAAACATCGATGGGGTTAAAATGCTACTTCATGAGGGCGGTTGTGGCGGCACACGACAGGATGCTGAAACCTTGTGCACCTTATTGGCCGGATACATTCATCATCCCAATGTTGCTGGCGCGACGGTGCTTAGCCTAGGTTGCCAAAATGCACAGGTAGAAATACTTCAAAAAAAATTTATAGCGCTGGATCCCACTTCGTCGAAACCGTTGATCATCCTCGAACAGCAGCAATCCGGAACTGAACAAGAATTGTTAACGGACGCTATTCAAAAAACATTCCTGGCATTGGTGGAGGCGAATAAGCAAGAACGCAAGCCCGCACCCCTGAATAAATTAGTGGTCGGCTTGAAATGCGGAGGCTCCGATGGATTCTCAGGTATATCAGCCAACCCAGCCATCGGACATACATCCGATCTTTTAGTAGCCTTGGGTGGCAGCACAATTCTTTCCGAGTTTCCTGAACTGTGTGGTGTAGAACAAGAGTTGATCAACAGGTGTGTCACGAACGAATCCGCTGAACTTTTTATAGACCTTATGCGCACGTACTCAAGCGCAGCGGAAGCGGTGGGTTCAGGTTTTGATATGAATCCCTCTCCCGGCAATATCAAAGACGGGCTTATCACCGACGCAATCAAATCTGCAGGAGCTGCCAGGAAAGGCGGTACGGCACCTGTCGCTGATGTGCTGCGTTATGCCGAGTATATCAAAAAGCCGGGACTCAACCTGCTTTGTACACCGGGCAATGATGTGGAAAGTACCACCGGCACAACCGGGTCTGGAGCACAAATCATTCTGTTCACCACCGGTCTTGGCACACCTACCGGCAACCCGGTATCACACGTGATTAAACTTTCCACGAACACAAAACTAACTCAGAAGATGCCGGACATTATCGACTTTAATACAGGCTCGATTATTTCCGGTGAAAAGAATATTGACCAGGTAGGTGAAGAAATTCTCGACTTCATCATCGAGGTTGCCAGTGGACGGATAAAGGCAAAGGCAGTGGAGTTGGGCCAGGATGATTTTATTCCGTGGAAACGGGGGGTGTCGTTGTAATTGAGGAACCGAGGAATGACGAATACAGAATAGTCTAACTTTTAGCTTTTAGCTTTAAACTTTTAGCTTTTAGCTTTACCTCACTCATACTTCAACGTCTCCGCTGGATTCACCAGGGAAGCTTTAATGGCATGATAACTTACCGTCACCATCGCTATCAAAAGTCCGGTCACCATGCTCAGAGCGAAGAGTTCCCAACCGATTGTAATCTTGAACTTAAAATCACTGAGCCATTTACTCATACTATAGTAGGACAACGGTGCAGCAAGGACAAACGCAATCATCGAAAGCCAAATGTATTGCCGGTTGAGGAGCACAAAGATGTTGCGCAAGTCAGCGCCCATTACTTTGCGGATGCCGATCTCTTTGGTTTTGTTCACCGCATTTATTCCAGCCAGACCAAATAAGCCAAGGCATGAAATTAGAATGGCAAAGCCCGTTGCCAAACCCATAATACTCATCCAGTGCTGGTACGATTCATATTGCTTGGCCACATCTTCGTCAAGAAACGTATAGTCAAACGGCTTGTCAGGAGAAATCTCCTTCCAAATCCCATGTATTTTTTCAATTGAACCCGGGATATTTCCCGGAGCGACCTTAATAATCATGTCGGTGAGATATCCAATATTTTTCTTATCCATCGACAAAAACATCGGTTCAATATTTTGCTCGAGTGACAGGAAATGATAGTCTTTTACAACACCCACCACCCGCGATCCAATTCCTACCGTGTCTTCCTTCCAGTTCAAATGCTCATTCAAAGGATCGGTCCATTTCATATCCCGCACCAGCGCCTCATTTACAATTACCGTCGTGCTGTCGGAGGCAATGCTTGCATCAAAATTCCGGCCTTGAATTACCTCAACACCCAGTGTGGAGAGATAGAACGGATCAATGCCATACACATAGGCCGATTTTTGTTCTCCCTTGATCTTATAGCCGTACCGAGAATAATCATGATTGAACGATGAAGTTGTGCCGGCCACGGACACGATCCCCGGCTCCTGTTGTGCGCGCACCCTGAAACGCTCCACCGTCTTGTCTGCATCCGGATTCCAACCGGTTTGCGTGGGCACGACTACAAGTTGCTCCTTGTTATAGCCGAGGTCCTTGGTGGTCACAAAAAGCATTTGCCGATACATGATAACAGCACTAATGACCAAAAATGCAGACAGCGCAAACTGGAGCACAACGAGTGGTTTTGTGAATCCTGCCTGAAGTTTTGAAGTGAACCCTCCTTTCAAGACCAGCGCCGGCCGGAAACTAGAAAGAAACAAGGCGGGATAGCTTCCGGCAATGACACCGACAAACAATGTGAGAACAAAACTCACACCTACTATAAGAATAATATTAATTCCTGTAAGGCTTATTCCTTTACCAGTGAAAGTATTGAATGCCGGAAGAAAAAGAAACACCAGTCCTATACCGATGACCATTGAAATGAAGGCCAATATCACAGACTCAAAACCGAATTGATAAACCAGTTGCTTTTTCTGGGCCCCGACCACTTTTCGAATGCCTACCTCTGTTCTTCTTGACGTAGAAGTGGTTAGCGCAAGCGAGACATAATTGATACATGCAATCACCAAGATCAGCAACGCAATACCTCCGAGAATAAGTGAATATTGAGGATCGCTCACTTTGGTCCAGCCAATGTCTTTCTTCAAATGCCATTCGGGCAGTTGGGTGAATTCCAGTTCAAATAGTTTTACACCGTCTGGTATGGGTACGACTGCCCGCTCTCTCCATTTCTTCAGGCGGTCACCCATCACTTTTTGAATCATCTTGTCAAGGTTGAGACTGAATTTGGACAGATCGGTATTGGGCACCAGTTGAACAAACGTGGGCGTATTGAAATTTCCCCACTGCGCCACATTGCGTTCATAACCAGGCCGGTTTTCCTGCGGCAGGAGGATTCGATATTCCAGGCTGGAGTTGGAAGGAGGGGCTTCAATGATTCCTACAACGGTAAACGATTTCTCACCTTCATGGTCAATCAAAACAGTTTTACCGATCGGATCTTCATCGCCAAAGTATTTTTTGGCAATGGCAGGTGTGATTACAAGGTCCGTTTTATTTTGGAAGAGTTTATCAGTGTTGCCTGAAAGCAATTTGAAGGAGAACATTTTAAAGAAGTCAGCATCCACAAAGCACAACTTTTCGGTAAAGACTTTATCTCCTGATCTAAATATTCCATCACTGCCAGTATTGAAACGCGTCGCCCGCTCCACTTCGGGGATTTCATCTTTTAGCGTCTGCATCAAGCCGGTCTGAAGCCAGGCTGAACGCTGGTACGGTGTATTGGGATCAGCCTGCCAGGTGTCATAACTTTTCTCCTCCATGCGGTAAATATGTTCCTTGTTCGCATGGAATTGATCGAAGCTCTTTTCATCCTGGATGTACAGGAAAATCAGAATACAGAAAGCAATGCCAATACTTAACCCAAACGCATTTATAAATGAATACAGCTTCCGTTTGACGATGTTGCGGGTAGCGACTTTCAGATAATTCTGTATCATAAGCTGGGATTTGATAATCGAAAGTAAGACAACCGCGGTCGGAATAAAAGGG
>JANXYC010000007.1 GCA_025350305.1 Cyclobacteriaceae bacterium
AAATTAATGATTGTATAAAAATATTTGACACCTATTTCAATACGGTAAAAATTAAACATATACTACCTGAAGGTTCAATATTAAATTTTGAACTAGTAGATAAGAAAAAACCTGAAACCTATAGATTTGAAATTACCCTTCGCGAAAATCTAAGGATATACAAAGAACCTTCCAAAGGAATAACCCTCTTGAAAGTAAAGGTGAATTACAATTTGTATAAGGATGGCGCCTTATTGGCAAATCAAGGAGATTTTATTTCTCTACAGAAGTTTTATGAGAAACATTATAATACATCTGACGGTAAGAAAAACAGTGATTCATTTAAGGAGATTGTGATAAGCTCTACAAATAAGCCGTTAGAATCAATTATAAAATTCTAGTTCAAATGCACACGGAATTTGAATAGCTAATCTAGCAACAATTAGATTTTTTTTGCAATGCCTGCGGCCCGGGCTATTCGCTGCAAGTCCGGCCTCGCTCCTGCTCACGCGCTTCGTGCTTTTCGCTTCTATCCCTATTGCACTTCCTTCGCAGCAGCAACACACATTGTCAGGCCACACATCCCTCCCACATCCAAAGCCCGCCAAAGAGTGTCGCTGCCCCAACCCGGTGTAAATGAAAAGCTTGAATTACTAAAACCCACGCTAAAAAACTTTCTATGAAGATTGGGTAAGCCCGGATGCCCAAGCTACTTAACATAACGCATAAACATTATATAACTCTGCTGGCCCGCTATGCCAGCCCTAGACTTATATAATTAGTCGTTATGCTAAATAGCCGCGCTCCAACGCGCTAAAGCATGAGTAATGTAGGCCGCACAAAGCCCTTACGCCAACCAAAGCCAGCATCACACATGCTTTATCCACTTCGCCAGCTAAGCGTTTCGTGAGGGCTGGTCGCTCAGGGTACCTCAAAGCCGGTTGCTCATGCTTTTAAGAATTCTAAAAGTTTCTTAGGGTCTTGCCGGTTGTCCCAAAATGCCGTTATGATTATGGCATCGTCTGTGATTTTATAGAACAGACTGAAATGCCCCATGGCTGCCACATGGGTATCAGGGAATTCTGTTGCTTTGTATATCAGCGGGTTTGTTGCCACCTGGCTGGCTTTCTCATTGCTCAACCGGAGTAGCTTAATGGGATAGCTTGTGGATTGATTTCGTTGTAACCAATATTCAAGAATGGACCTTCTTTGCCGGGCTGCAGTCTCAGTCCAGATTATTTTCCTTTGAGCCATTGAAGTTCACGTTCATTCAGCGTGTGTTGATCAATGGTTTTACCGGCTTTAATGTCTTCCTCGCTCATCACCAGCATGATTTTTTGCTCTTCGGTAAGCGGTACTACTTCTTCCTGAACATGGGAGTGGTCAATCATATCAGACAAGGCCCGCAGGTAGTCTGTATCCTTAATAGCCATTACCTGGTCGATAACCCGGTTTCGAATATCAGTAGCTGAAGTCATGCTTTTTGATGTTAATCTTGCCGATAAAGATAGAAAAACCTGGAGAAAATTGTCTGAAAGACAAATTATTGAGACAAGTGAATTTAATTGCAATGCCTACGACCCAACCTTGCAGCAACACACTTTGCCCAGGCCGTGTATTTCCCTCCCCTGCCTACGCGAGGCGCTTCGGCAGGCAATGTATTTCCCAAGCCTGCCCAAAGAGTGTCGCTGCCCCAGTCCGCTCGTAAATGAATGGATTGAGTTTCTTTGAATCCCACCGCACAAAACTTCTGCAAGGATTCCGGTCAGGCCCGGAAACCAAAGCTACATAACATAACGCCGTACATTATATAACTCTGCTGGCGCTCGAATCCCGCGCCAGACTTATATAATTATATTATGTTACGTTAATGAAGACCCGGTTACGGTGACGTTTCTAGAGCTCCCCACAGTTATATAATTAGACGTTATATTAAATAGATAGCCGCGCAATGCCCACGCACTCCGGCCAGAATACTCGGTTCATTGTGCGATAGATGGAAAGGCTTTGCGGGGTTCACGCGATCAAGGCAAAAAGAATATCGTCCATATGGTAAGTGCGTGGGCCGGGATCAATAACATAGTTTTAGGCCAAAATTTAGATGCGTCTACCCTGCCTGAAATGCTGAATATTTAGTCTTTTCGGCTTAAAAGCTGTATTTTTCAGAACTTTTCTCCAGTCTACTGTGATTAATGGTACGATGACCATATCCATTGCTCCATCCATTGAAACTCAAAGCACCTTTTTTGAACGGGAGATAAGGCTTTTCCCGATCAGGAAGCTCTTAGTCAATTTTCTTGAGTGGCTCCTTAACAGTTATCTCCAAAAACTTAACAACCTTTTGGATGAGGCTTACACAGATATTCAAGGCGCTTTAGTAGTGCTAAAGGATTATACAAAGGAAGATGCGCAGCGCGATTTACCTTCAGTTAAAAAGGCAATTAAGCTTCTGGCAACCTACAAATCCCTCCTTGACAAAGCAGAGTACCTTGGCAGTAAGGATGTAGAGATCAAGATCAATCTTGTGATCTCCTCACTTTATGACGCTGAGATACAAATGAAGAAGAAAGTCTTTGCTGGTCAATCCCGAACTTCTGCTCAGCCAGAGTTAATTGAGGCGATGGCTTCTGCTTCCAAAGAAGCTCTTCAAAGTGCCCTTTCTCGTTGATTTCCCAACGCGATATCGTTGAAGTTCCATTTAATCTTCCGCAAGGAGTTAAGTCGCATCCGGTTATTGTTCTTTCAAATGATAGTGCTATTCAGGAGGAAGGTTCATTTATAGGGTTGATGATGACAAGCGAGAAATGGAATGATATTTATACATTCGAGATAACTTCTGATATGCTTTTGAAGAAATTGAACGTCCCTTATTCAGAAGCAAGATTACACCTGATCAGTTTTTTTAGAACGAAAGAAGTTGTTCCTACTTCCAATTTCAACAACAAGATAAAGCCAGAGTTTTTTAAAGAGCTAATAAAACAGGTCAATCGGATTACTTTTGGGTTAGACCCGCTGTAGTCACTCCCCCGCAGCATCAACACACTTTGTCCAGGCTGCACATCCCTCCCCTGCCTACGCGTGGCGCTTCGACAGGCAACACACTTCCCAAGCCTGTCCAAAAAGTGTCGCTGCTTTCAGGCACCGAAGCTTTAGCGAAGGTGACCCCAGTCCGGTGGTAACTGAAAAGATTGAGTTGTTTAAAATCCCCCAGCAAAAACTTCTTGAAAAATTCCGGCAAGGCCCGGAAACCAAAGCATAACACCGTGCATTATATAGCCCTTCTTCCTGCTATAACAGCGCTAACGAATAGGGCTAATTTTGACTGAAATGAAGCTAAATTTGATCAAATCCAACATTTTATAGACACCTGAACCAATAATAAACATAATTGTTTATATATGTATGTTTATATATAATTGCTTATTTTTGTGTATTATGAATCAAGAGCTGGAAATATTAAAGGGCATTCACCCAGGAATTATCTTGGATCGGAAGCTTAAAGAGAAGAAGTTACCAAAGGGGCGCTTTGCTCTGCTGATAAATGAATATCCTCAAACCTTAGGAGCCATTACTAAGGGAAAACGGAATATGAACATCCCTCTCGCAATGAAAATTGAGCAAGAACTCAATTTGACGGAAGGCTTCTTAATGACACTGCAAATCTTCTATGATATTAAGCAAGTGAAGCATAAGCTGTTAGAAAAAACGAATCCTGATCTCTCGAAATTAAGACGAGGGTTATTCTGGGATACTGATATGAATAAAATTGATTGGCATCGCCAAAGACGAGCCGTAATTCAACGAGTTTTTGAACGTGGGAACAGTGATGAGAAAGCGGAAATAACTCGTTTCTATGGAGATATAGAAATCAAGCAATTCACTAAGAAACCAGGTCAAATGCATGCCTGACGGATTATTCTGGAATACGGTTACTCCATTACTTAAGACTGCCTTGACTAAAATGATGGACAATGGTCCATTTCAACAATTCAGACTCGTGGGGGGTACTTCGCTTAGTCTTCAGTTAGGTCATCGTAGTTCAGTTGACATTGATCTTTTTACGGGCGCTAGTTATGGTTCCGTTGACTTTAAAGTCATTGATAGCTTCTTAAGAGAAACTTTCGCATATGTCTCAGAGCCCCAGCCAGGAATAATAGGAATGGGAATGTCTTATTTAATTGGTGACAATGAGAACGAATCAGTTAAGCTTGACTTATATTATACAGAGCCATTTATTCAGGCTGAATTGATAATCGCCCCTTATAGGCTAGCAACGATTGAAGAGATTATCGCAATGAAAATTGATATCGTTCAGCGAGGTGCAAGAAAAAAAGATTTTTGGGATTTGCATGAATTGCTAGATAAGTACACTCCAAGCCAAATGATTGATCTGCATAAAACAAGATACCCTTACAATCACGAGAAGAACGAGATTCAAGCAAATTTTACCAATTTCACAATTGCTGATGATGACTTTGACCCTATATGTCTAAAAGGAAAATATTGGGAGCTAATAAAGTTTGATATCACTCAGGCCTTACAACTTTGATTTTTCCCACCTGCAGCAACCGCACCTCCCCTGCCTACGCGAGGCGCTTCGGCAGGCGATGCACTTCCCAAGCTTGCCCAAAGAGTGTCGCTGCCCAAGCCCGGTGTGAAGGAGGAAGATTGAATTACTGAAATGCCCGCGCTAAAAAACTTTCTATTAAGATCGGGTAAGGCCCGGAGCCAAAGCTATGTTAACATTACACCTGAACATTATATAACTCTACTGACCCGCTAATCCTGCGTCAGACTTATATATTAGCCGCACAGTGCGCGCGCACTCCGGATATGTCAAAAACGCTAAGTCGAATCGGCTTTGAATATTTAACCAGAATTCAGGCGGGCTGTTGCCTTGAGATACGCTTCCCAATTTTTCCTCGCTGCATTCATGAGTGCCGGGTAAACAATCCATAATCGAAAGGGTGTGATGAGCCGCATGTACGATTTGCCAAGCCAACCTTTGGGCTTTACATACACCGCCATGTGAATAGTCCACGTATCCTGTCCGGAGGGTACACGACTAAGATGAAGCGCTCCCTGTACGGTGCTGTTCTCGATTTCGGAGAGAAATTCGTTTTCTAATTTATATACGGGGATAAAACTTCCTGAACCCGGATGTGGAAGATCATCATAAGTCAGGTTTTCCTGTTGTGCATACCGGTATCTAATGGTCCCGGGAATAAGATGATTTTGCAACAGCTTCTCGTCCCACTTAAACAATCGTCCCATGAAAAAACGGATTCTAAAAAGAGGCCCGGTCATACCCCTGTTGACCAACGTAGCATTGGTTTTCGCAAACTGATCCATGAACAATTGAAGGCTGTGGGTTGAAGCTAAGTTGACCGGTACCCGCCATACATCCTCCAATTCAAAGTCGGACAGCAAGCTATGCACACGGAGTGGCTGAATCAGGTGTTCCTGTTCGTCAATTTTAATTTTGGGGTATATTAGATTGGCCATTTCAATTGGATGTAGTTTGCTGAAATAGTTATGTTTTCCGTTCGCCCTCTGCAGCCTCTGTGTAGAATCTCCGCGACCCATTTTCGTAACGCTGTGGCTTCTTTGTGTTGTATTCACTCTATGACCACTGTGGTTTCTGAAAAGGAATTACTCCTTCGCCACACTTATGATCACTTTACCCCTGGAATGCCATTCTTCAAAATACCTCATCGCCTCCGCTGCCTCGCTTAACGGGTACTGCCTGTCGATAACAGGTTTTAATTTGCCGTTTTCGATAAGTTCATTCAGAAAACGCAAATCTTCTTCCTTCACCTTCGCGCCAACGAAGCGAATCTTCTGCCCGCTGGTTTTTGAAATCACAGGTCCGAGGAGCATAACCTGGAGCATGGCTTTGAGTAGCCTGGACTTTGCAGCTCCCGCCATGACTAATATTCCGTTGGGTTTTAAGGCTCGTCTGTGCGCTGAAACAGGATGATATCCGTTAACGCTCAGGATCAGATCGTACTGCTTCTGATGGCCATCGGGACCACTTTGGGTAAAATCTTCCTTGGTGTAATCAATGACATGGTCCGCGCCGATCGAGCGTGCCATTTCAAGATTGTGAGTGCCGCACACGGCTGTCACTTCGGCACCGAATGATTTGGCAATCTGTACAGCAAAGGTTCCTACACCTCCTCCAGCGCCGTGAATCAATACTTTTTGTCCGGGTTTGATCTCTCCTCTATCGCGGAGACCTTGAAGGGCGGTGAGCCCTGCTACGGATACAGCCGCCGCCGCTTCGAACGTCACTGAAGCAGGCTTCAACACCAGGGTGCGCTCAGGGGAAAGAGCATATTCTGCGAGAGCCCCACGACCACTCCCAAATACTTCGTCACCTACCTTGAATCTGGTCACCTTGCCGCCAATCGCCTCTACCCTGCCGGCCAGATCCACGCCGGGGATTTTGGGTTTTGGTTTGACCAGCCAGTCGATCAGGCCGTTAATGAATGGTACGCCTCTCATTATATGCGAGTCAAGAGCATTTAATGCTGCAGCATGGACTTTTATCAGGAGTTGATTTTCCTGAGGGCGAGGTTTCTCCACTTCCTTGAGTTGAAGAATATCTGGTGATCCGTGGCCTGTGTAGACGATCGCATTCATTTTCAAATCACTTAAAGGTCGGTTATTATCATCTCACTGTGCAATAACGTTTGAAAGTTGAAAGGTGTTTATGTGTTTACATTGTGGGTTCACATACTTGTTTCTATTTGCTCTCCTATGTGGTTAAAAACGTAGTGTCCTTTGTGGTTCGTTGTGTTCTTTGTGACCCTGATTTTTCTACTTCATCCCAGCCTGCGCCTTCACATACTCGGCTGCCTCCTGATGCGCCCCAAACCAAACATTGTCCTTTGACTGCATGTACTTGACAATTCTTCCAGTGCCACAATCCTCGAGCGGTGACCGATGATACATAACTGCCTTCAGGTGTTCAAGTGCCGTTCGAACCTTCTTCAAAAACATTACGTCATTCATCATCAACTTGTTGGGTATGAGCATCACTTGTTTGATTTATTTCCAGAACTTAGAATATCCCACAAGTTACCTGGGTTCTCACTGAAAATATCGTTTAGAATAAGTATTGCCAAAAATATGTAAACGATAAACCCTAAAATAATAACGACTTGTGCCGTTGACGCTTTCTGAATATCCTGCTTCTTCGTCACGTCACAGATTTCACCTGAACAGTACTCAGCTTTTTCCTTGTAATACCAACCATAGAATATGCATCCTAAACAAATACCAAACGCCGATTCAACGAATAGGAACAATAGACAACCCAGACAGGATACAGCGGTTATAAGGCTATGCGAATTGACTACGATCAGAAGAAAAAACATGAGGGTCGCCAGACCCAACCCTATTTTCCAGGCAAACTTTTTTTGTGGAGCACCCACATATTCGGGAACTTGCCTGCTGACAATCAGGCGTCCTAGTATTAATGAAGGTGAGAATTTAGGACTAACGAATATGCGGATGATAAAATCCGTAAGGAATATGGTTACAAAATATTTTAGGATTAAAAAATTCCCTTCAAAATGGACCACCATTATAGAAGCGAACAGAACTAAAAAGTATATTCCTGCTGATGCACGGATTTCCCGTTCATTTAATACAGGAATATTATATCCTTCCACGTTTTCTCCAAATTGTATTGCATTATTCATTCTGTGTTTTGGTTAATTTAGAATGGAGACGTTTGAAAAGAACCTAGTGCATCAATCCTTCTTGATTTATCATTCCTTTATTATTCGCAATTGCAGTTAATAATATACGTAGAACTTTCAAAATAGTTCCGGTTGTAAAGAGTTTGCTGGGGCTAAGGCAAGAAGTTCTAATATGAGATGGAGCACGAAAATGCAGGACGCTTCCAGCCAGAGGTCTTTACAGCACTTTGACATTTGTACGGCAATTTTACGTACATTTGGATAAAGGATTTTATTATATGGGTAAAAGGGCGAAACGAACACTGTTGGTGGTTAAGGTGCAAGGCAGAAAAGCACCTGCTAAAATAGAAACAGTTTATGGGCAAACTAAAAATCCTCATGGGATTGCTTTGGAGCCTATGATGATGGGATTTGCTTCCGGTGCTCCGGGTGCAAACAAAAGTCAGCGCCTTGAATTAAGACTGACAAAACTCCAAAAGGATTTTATTAGCAAAGCTGCAAGCGTCAGTGGATTTAAAAATGTTAGTGATTATATCCTGCATATTGCCATTAGTGATTCCAAAAATGTAATCCACGAGCAACAGATCTTTGAGCTCTCAGAACGAGATCGTATTTCTTTTATGGGGACTCTGGATAGCCCACCAGCGCCTGGCAAGAATCTCAAAAAAGCAAAGGCTAATTATTTATCTTTTCATGAAGGTAAATGAGTTACACAATTGAGCCTCTCGATGCCCAGGTGCATGTCAGGGATAAGTTTATAAATCAACATGGAAGCCTTCAAAATTATATCCGATCAATTGCCAGACAGGACATGGATAGAGATTTAGCCCGCTGCTTTGTTTTAGTGGACGATGATAAAGTTATTGAGGGTTATTATACCCTTAATAACCTCTCCATTCCTTCCTCCCACTGGGATGTTGCATTTAGAAAGAAAAACAAACTAACCTACCAGGCAATCCCCTGCACATTAATTGGAAGGCTTGCCATGGACTCCTCTATGCAAGGAAAAGGATATGGTGAAATTCTTTTATTTGATTCTCTTAAAAGGGCCTATGAGGTAAGCAAAACGATAGCCTCCTTTGCTGTTGTAGTAGATTCAATTGATCAGGCCGCCAAAGACTTTTATAAAAAATATGAATTTCATGAATTGATGGATACCGACAGGCTGTACCTTCCTATGAAAACAATTCACAGCCTTATAAGTTATTAACTCTTATTATTGCATTACGGCTGTGTTTGTGGGAACTAAACATCTAAAGCTTTCGGAAATGAATTTCTTAAAACCTTAGGACTGCTCAGTAAGGAGCAGCAAAATAAGGTATTGTCGTACGTTAAATCACTTTTGAATGGGACGAAGAGCACAAGTCAACATGGGCTCTTAAAGTTTGCCGGTAGCATCGATCCCAAAAGTATCAAGGAAATGAGTATGGCCATCACGGCTGATTGCGAGAATATTGACAAGAATGAGTGGTGAGAATTACCTGTTCGATACCAACATCATAATTGGTCTTTTTGCAAATGAGCCTTCAATATTAGAAAAGATTAAATCCGTTACTTCAAGTATTTTGGCCGCACGGCAGCAATACTCTTTGCCCAGTCTGCACTTCCCCTGCCTTCGCTGAAGCTTCGGCAGGCAAAGCACTTCCCACGCCTGCTCAAAGACTTGTTCCAGACTTGTTCCGGGAGTGTCGCTGCCAATAACATCAATTCGTTGCGAGAATAGATATTATCCTTCCGGTTACGGTATCAATCTCGCCTCCTCCAAGGGTTCCGAGATTCGTTAATACTACTACTGAAAGATCCTTTTGCGGTATCATCGCTATCGCAGTAGTTGCTCCCGGTTGGACTCCTCCGTGCCAGATCACTTCAGGATGTTGAGACAACCCGACAATCCAGCCCAAGCCGTAGTGAGTAGATTTGCCGTCTGTGGTTTTCAATGAAGTGGTCATCTGTTGTAGCGTTACGCGCTGTAAGAGTTTGCCATGTTGAAGGGCCATCAGGAAACGAGCAAGGTCTTCTGCAGAAGACAGCAATCCTCCGCCTGGCCATCGGAAGCTGGAATTGATGTAACGGGCGTTGTGAAGTTTACCATCGTCGACATCATAAAAACGTGTGCGTTGGTGAATGATCTCCAAAGGTTCGTCGGCAGAAGATTCGGTCATTCCTGCCGGCTTGAAAATGTTTTTCTGCAAATAGTCGGTGAAACTTATTCCGGAGGCAGCCTCGACGATTACACCGAGCAATACGTAACCATAAGTAGTGTAGGTCAACCGAGTTTCAGGCTTATGAAGCAAGGTGTCGTTCTGAAAGATATCCAATGATTCACTCAGGTTCTTGTATTCCTTCATATTAAACTCGTCCTCTCCACTGTAATGTCGCACCCCGCTGAGGTGTCCAAGTAGTTGACGGGTTGTTATGGGATATTTCTTTTGCGGAAAGGATGGAACATACTTCTGAATAGGCACATCCAGGTCAATTTTACCCTTCTCCACCAATTGCATGACCGCCACTGCAGTAATGGATTTGGAGACGGAAGCCAGCCGGTAAACAGTAGTGGATTTAGCAGGCACATCATTTTCCAGGTCGACTTTACCATACCCTTTCGACCAGACAATCACCGATCCTTTTGCCACCGCCACAGAAACGCCCGGCACTTGGTACTTGACCATCATGGTGCTAATAGTAGAATCTATTGAGGCGATCTGCTGATTCGTCAATCCGCTCTTTTGCTGCGCGACGAGCGGCAAACTGGCTGCGACCATTAAGAGAAAAGACCCTAAAAAGAACCGATTGGCCTCACGGAATTGAAGTAATTTCATATTCGGATATTGGATGAATGTAGGAATTTTTATTCGTTGTATGGCCTCGAATTCCATGCAACCATTTAAAGAAGGACAACTTAGCAAAAACCACATCTAAATGTCCCCACAGAACTTACTATCTTTCCCCTTCTATGATGCTTAAAAGTCTTCGGCTCGTGCTCGCAGTCTGCTGCCTTTCTTTCTCCCCGCAATATGTCTACCAAAAAGTGTCTATGGATATGCTCACGCGGTCAACGTATAAGGGGAAGCTCAGTTCACTGAAAGCCACAGTGTTCTACACGTCCGCAGGGAAAATGGTAAGCTATTACCGTGAACCGGCGGAAATGCTCATCACCAACAATTCCAAAGGTGAAATCACGATGTATAACTTTAAGAATAACACCGTTATCCAAAAGCAGAATTCAATGATGAGTACGGATGTCAATCAGTTATATTATTTTTTAGAAAATAATAAAAATGACCTTGGGCTGACTAAAATCGGGTTTGTGCTAACGGAAACAAAATTTAAGGATGGATTGAAGATTACCGTATGGTCTCCACCCATGCAGCTTGTCAAGGATATCCTAAAAGTGGAGCTGGCGCATGACAAAGGTAATCCGGTGTTCCTGGGCTACTTCGATTTGAAAGGAAAAGCCATCAACAAAGTCTTCTTCTACGACTATCACCTGGTGGGTGGCCTTCAATTTCCAGCCTCGGTAACCTATATCAATTTTAAGGGCGTGAACGATTCTATCATCTCCAAGACTTCCTATTCCAATTTCAAAGTCGATCAGGAGGTCGACGAGCAATACCTGAATTTCGTTATCCCGGCAAACGCAAAAGTCACCCAGTGAAGAAATCCGCCCCTCTCCTCCTGGCAACCCTTCTTGCGATCACTGCACTGTCGGGTTTAGCGCAAAATAAAACGGAAGACTGGGCCCTGCTCGTGGATTCCGGCCGGCCAACCTCTGGACCAAAATCCAGGGCCACGAACAGTTTCAATGTCTATCGCTCAACCATTAAGCCCCAGTTGGCACCCGTTTGTTACTTTGAGCTCCCCTGCTCTTCGTTTAGCCCGGCCATGATAAAGAGATATGGCTTGTTGAAAGGGTACTTTTTGACGATCGACCGGTTGGTTCGGTGCACAAAAATCTCAGCCCTGGAAACTTACAGCATCCGCCTTTCGCCCCAGGGAAAAATAAAGGAATCTCCCGAAGATTTTTACCTCCACTAGGCAATGCGAACGCTTAGGTTTATCGGATTCTTCGTCTGTATTTTCTATTCAGCGAAACTCCAGGCACAAAGCGATGAAATGTCTTTTGCCCGCTATCTGATTGAGAAAAAAAATTACGACGAAGCAATCTTTGTGCTGCATTCCATGGGGCATGCCCGGGGATCAACACGCGGGCAACAGGACAGTGTTCATTTCCTGCTGGGTAATATTTTCTACAGACAGCAAAAACTGCAACGTTCGATAGAACAGTTTGACAGTGTCTCGGGACGTTGGCCACGGTTACATTCAGAAGCCGTTTTTTTCAGCGCTTATAATAATGTTTATCTTAAATCGTATTCCACAGCAAAGGAAAAAATGATCCGGTTCCCTCAGCAAGACAGCGTGCTGAATCAACTCAGAAACTTCGAGCTTGCGGGTATTGCACTTTTACAACGCAACTTGCCAACCTACGATTCGTTGTCAAACCTGTTCTCACCGGTTAACTATTCCATGGATGAACAGGAGATAAGGCTTAAAGAACATTATGACAGGATCATTCATCAACCGAAAAGATCTCTTCTCGTCGCCGGACTGCTTTCTGCCATTGTGCCGGGAGCCGGGAGATTTTATGCCGGCAACAAGGGCCAGGGAATTTATACATTTCTGATTGCCGCTGTTATCGGATCACAGGCATGGGAAGGCTACCAGACGGACGGACCTTCCAGCGTTAGGTTTATTGCATACGCCACTATATTTACCTCGTTTTATGTCGGAACGATTTGGGGAAGTGTCTTTACTGTAAAAATGAAACGTGATCAACTAAATGAGACAATCAATAACCAGATTCTTATTGACCTGCATATTCCTATCCGCACGATATTTCGCTAATGGTCAGGAGCTTGGATCAGCCGACAGCCTCTTGGAGGCTGGGAATTATTTGCAGGCGAGGGTAGCCTATGAAAGACTTCTTTTTCAGGGAAAATCCGATGCAAACATTCTGCTGCTGAAGAAGTCTTTCTGCTGGAAGATGGAAGGGAAATTTGATGAAGCTCACAGTACCCTGCTGCGCGCCGACCTTTTTAAGGGAACTGATAGTGTGAAGATCATGATCTACAATGAACTGGCATTGGATGCCTACCTCGCCGGTAAGTTTAACATCGCGCTGAGCACACTTCAGGAGCTCCATTACTATTTTCCGGATCAATCTACATCCATTTCTGAAGCTCTTGAAATAATGACATTGAATCAGTTGTTCAAATGGGATGAGGCGGAGCAGAAATTCATTTCCTTCCTGGCAAAGTATGAGCTGCCGGATCAATACATCTATCGGAAACGGAATCGGCCAAAGTTCAAGAATCCTACGAAGGCAGAAACGCTTTCATACATTATTCCAGGCAGCGGACAATTATATGTGGGCTATCCTGGACACGCAATTACATCCCTTTTGCTCCAGGGAGGCTTGGTAACGTTTACGGTATATTCTTTCACAAACGGCTACTTCTTTTCGGGTGCTTTTACGGGTGTCGCATTGTTCAGTTTTTTTTACAATGGCGGTGCAAGCCATGCAAGGGATTTGGCCGTGAGGCACAATTCGGAGCAAATGTTCAGATTCAATGAAAAAGTAAAGACCGTGCTCACGGAAGCAGTAAAAAAATAAGGGACTCTTACGAGTCCCTTACATACATGGTCTTTGACTTTTTTACCACATAAAGAATTTGTTGTTGTTTTCATACTTGCTGATGTCATTCGCGTTGACCGCCAGAACAATCAGATCTATCAATGGCACCAGGCCAAAGATTCCACCGAATGTAATGAGGTATCCGAGGATCAGCACAGGCGTCCCGCCCAGGTAGACCCGGTGAATGGCAATGCCGCCGAGAAAGAAGTCCAGCACGATAGCAAGGATGGCGCTCTTACCTCCTGCATTCGTTGCCTGGATACCTAGGGGATTAGAAACGGCGGAAGCAAGATCTGAAATTCCAACCGTCAATGGAGTTGCCAGACTGAAGGCAGCTTCAACGCTGGCATCATCAACTTTGTACATCGAAGCAGCATTGGCACCCAGTGATGCTGCCATTGCAAACACAAAAAGAAGCATTATTTTTTTCATGATAAAAAGTTAAGGTTTAGATAAAAATACCTCTTTTTTATAAAACTCCAACAAAAATTTTGGAAGGGGTCCGGTACAACGGCAACACTCGTTATCCAGGTCGCGCATACCTCCAGTCCAATGAGCGTGCCGCTGACCCGACAACCAGCCAGAAGCTATAAACCCAATAGCCTTTTAAAGAACCCTTTCTTTTTTTTCTTCTCCTTCTCGCCAAAAGCCCGCGTAGACTCCTTGTTCTTCTTCCCAAAAATCTTCTGCAGAAAGTTGGTACCCGACTTATAGAGATCGCAGGAAAGTTTGCGTTCCAGGTTTGTAGGTAGTGGAGGGAAACGAGCCTGACTCAGGCTGGTAAGTTCTTTGTCTGCATTAACTTGTTGAAAGAAAGTAGCTACAATGGGCAGCGCAGTGCTTGCTCCCTGGCCCAGGGCGGTGGAACGAAAACGGATTCTAGGGTCGTCAGCTCCTACCCACGATCCGATTACCAGTTCTGGTGTCATCGCGATAAACCATCCATCGGCATTGGATTGGGTTGTTCCTGTTTTTCCTGCCATGTCATTGGTAACACCATACTTCGATCGCATGCTGGAACCAGTACCTTCATTCACCGCACGTTTTAACATCTGCACCAGCATCCTGGCATTATCATTCGATAACACTTGCTCACCTTTTGCGGCATTAAAATTTTCCAGCACTACGTTATCACGCGAAGCAATGGACGTTAAATAGTACGGTTTAACGGAACGTCCATTGTTGGTCATACAGGCATATGCAGCAACCATTTCTATGACCGATATACTGGGTGTACCCAATGCCAAAGAGGGCACTCGCGCCAGCTCACTTGTTATTCCCATTTTCTGCGCTAGCAATGCGGTCCTGTCGATACCTGCTTTTTCCAGCACATGTACGGCTACCGTGTTTATCGAATAGGTTAATCCTCCTTCCATTGAATACTTCAAATCATAATTTTCTTCCGAATTTAAAGGTGTCCATTCTTCCACGCCTTTATAGGTTGTTTTTTCGGCCGAAATAAAATCACACGGTTTTTCACCGCGCTCTAAAGCGGCGGCATACACGATTGGTTTAATGGTTGAACCGACCTGACGCTTGGTGCTTTCCTTCACGTGATCGAACTGAAAGTAATCGTGGCTGATCCCTCCTACCCAAATCTGGATGGCACCCGTGTGTGGATCCATAGCTAACAGTCCGGTGTTCAGGAATTTTAAATAATGTTTAATAGAATCAATGGGACTCATTTCAACTTCTTTATCGCCTTGCCAGGTGAACACATTCATGAGTGTTTTTTTCTTCATTTCCTGAAGGACTTCCTCGTGCGATTTTCCTGTCTGCTTCAGGCTTTTATAACGAACCGATTTCTTTATCGCATCCTCCAGCACATCCGGCTGATTGCGCCACGGATCCGTTTTTCCCCAATGCTTTAAAAATCTATCTTGTAGTAACGTCATCTGCTTCGTGGTGGCCACTTCTGCATAGTTCTGTAATCTTGAATCGATCGTCGTGTAGATTTTTAATCCGTCGGTGTAGAGGTTAAAGGGTTCGTCGTGCTCATTTTTATGATCGCGACACCAAACGAGCAACTCGCTCCGGATGTATTCGCGGAAGTACGGGGCTAATCCGGAGTGATGTGTGATC